>CBFGUK010000008.1:0-56797 GCA_965651925.1 uncultured bacterium
CGACAAGGCCGCCGACGGCCTCGACCGCGCCGGCGAAGACGTGAAGGACTGAGAATCAGCCGCGAAGGCGCGGAGGACGCGAAGGCGGAAGCGTCGCGTCCTCCGCGCCTTCGCGGCCGAATTCCGATCACGCCGCGGCGCGCGGGCGCACGGCGGCGGCGATCTCGTGCAGCAGGGCCTCGGTCGTCTCCCAGTCGATGCACGCGTCGGTGATCGAGACGCCGTAGGCGAGCGGGCGGTCCGGCATCCAATTCTGCCGGCCGGCGTGCAGGTTGCTTTCCAGCATCACGCCCATGATGCGCCGCTCGCCGGCGCGCACCTGATCGAGCACGGCGCGGCAGACGCTCGACTGGCGCGCGTGATCCTTGTGCGAATTGTCGTGCGAGCAGTCGATCATCAGCGGCCGCGCAATCGCCTCCGTGGCGACCAGATCCGCCGCGGCGGCGATCGCCCCCGGTCCGTAGTTCGTCTCGCGCGCCCCGCCGCGCAGGACGATGTGGCGGTCGGGATTGCCGGTGGTCTGCACGACGCTCACGGCGCCGTCGGCATCGATGCCGAGAAAACTGTGCGGGTGGCGGGCGGAGATCATCGCGTTCAGCGCCACCTGCAATCCGCCATCGGTGCCGTTCTTGAAGCCGACCGGCATCGAGAGGCCGCTCGCCATCTCGCGGTGCGTCTGGCTTTCGGTGGTGCGCGCGCCGATCGCCGCCCAGCTCAGCAGGTCGGCGATGTACTGCGGCACGATCGGGTCGAGAATCTCGCCGGCGCAGGGCAGCCCGAGCGCGTTGACCTCGAGCAGCAGCCGGCGCGCGAGGCGCAGGCCGGCGGGCAGATCACACGAGCCGTCGAGGTGCGGGTCGTTGATCAGCCCCTTCCAGCCGACCGTCGTGCGCGGCTTTTCGAAGTAGGTGCGCATGACGAGCACGAGCGAGTCGGCGGTATCCGCCGCCACGCGCCGCAGCCGGCGCGCATACTCGAGCGCCGCCTCCGGATCGTGGATCGAGCACGGCCCGACGACGACCACCAGGCGCTCGGCATCGCGGCCGTGCAGCACGTCGCGGATCGCCTGCCGGCCATCGAGGACGGTCGTCGCGGCGACGGGCGTCAGCGGCAGCTCGGCCTTGATCGCGCGCGGCGAGGTGAGCGGGCGCAACGCCGCCAGGTTTCGGTTCTCGATCGGTTCGGTGCGGTGCATGTCGGACTCCAGAAACGAAAAAGCCCCGGAGGGCTTGGCCTCCAGGGCTTCGGGTATCGGTCGTCGATCGGCGTGCGCGTCTTCTACGCCGAGGCAGAACCCTCCCGCAGCCCTGGGCGGCGCCAGGTAAAGTAGAAGAACCCGCTGCGGAACGTTCCGACCATCGGTTTCTAGCTATTGCACACTCCGCTGCGCCGTCAAGCGCGTTCTGCGCGACGGTCCAGCGCGACGATCTCCGCCTCGATGCGCCCGGGGGCGATGTGCAGGCGGGCGCAGCAGATCGGCAGTGTGAAGCGGCGCGGGCCGGCGCTGCCGGGATTGAGGAACAGGACGGGGCCGTCCCGGGTGACGCTCGGGCGGTGCGAATGGCCGGTGACCACCACCGCGATCCCCGCGCCGGCAGGATCGAGGGCGAGCGCGGCGCGCTCGTGGACGACGTGCAGATGCACCCCGGCGATGTCGAGGGTCACGTGCGCGGGCAGCGCGTCCGCCCAGGCGCCGTGATCGTTGTTGCCGCGCACGGCGGTCACCGGCGCGATGCGGGCGAGCGCCTCGAGGACGGCGGCGCTGCCGATGTCGCCGGCATGAACGATGTGGCGCACGCCGCGCAGGGCAGCAAGCGCCTCGGGCCGCATGAGGCCGTGCGTGTCGCTGATCACGCCGACCAGCGCGCGCCGGCCGCCGCGCAGGCTCACCCTTCGGCGTAGCGTTCCCATGAGAGGCACGTGTCGACGCTGCGCCGCGGCGGCCGCCAGAAGCCGCCGCGCGGCCAGCCGATCGGCAGCATCGCGCAGGTCGGGCAGGTTTCGGGTAGTTCGAGCCAGGCATCGAGCTCGCGGCCGAACGCGAGGTGGACGGTGGTCAGCGAGGCGCCGAGGCCGACGGCCCGGCAGGCGAGCAGGATGTTCTGCACCGCGGGAAACAGCGCCTGCAGCTGCGGCGCGCCGCGCCGCGTCCAGCCGGCGACGAACAGGAGTACGGGGACGGCATGCAGGTGTTCGGCGAGGTGCAGTGCGGCGCGCAGGTTCTTCCGTTGCGCCTCGGGGTAGGCGGGATCGCGCGCCGCCGCGACGGCCGGCGCGATGTAGGCATGGAACGCGGTGCGGTAGCGCTCGGCCACCCACGCCCGGCGCTCGGGCTCGGTGACGGCGATGAAGCGCCACGGCTGGCGGTTGCCGCCGCTGGGCGCGAACGTGCCGGCCTCGCACACCTTGCGGATCAGCGCGCGCGGCACCGGGTCGGTTTTGAGCCGCCGGATGGCGCGCGTCGTGCGGATGCCCTCGAGCAGCGGAACGTCCTCGCCGATCGTTGCGATGTCCATGCCGCGTCCAGATGGCCACAGACGGCCGCCGAGGGCTACCGCGAACCGGGCATGACAGCACTGCCGCATCTGTGGTTACAGGCAGCGCATGGCCAAGTTCCCTACCGAGGTCGAGCATTCCGTCACCGTCAAGGCACCGGTCGAGAAGGTCTACAAGTACCTGTGGGACGTCGTCGGCTCGTCGAGCTGCATTCCCGGTCTGGCGAGCTGCAAGAAGGTCGGCGCCAACACGTATCGCTTCATCTTCGAGGAGCGCTCGACCGCCGGCCTCTCGCTGTCGGTGCAGTACACCGCGGCGTACGACGGCGACGGCAAGGGGCGCATCGCGTTCGTCAGCGCCCCGGGCAAGGGCGACAACACCGACGTCGACGGCGAGCTGCGCCTGCAGAAGAGCGGCAGCGGCACGAAGATCACGCTGCGGCAGATGGTGGCGCCCGATTCGCCGGTGCCGACGCTGCTGCAGCGGCTGGTGAAGTCGTTCGCGCAGCGCGAGGCCGACAGCGCGGTGAAGGACTATCTCGCGAACGTCAAGCGCGAGCTGGAGGATGCCGGGTGACGCCCGCGCTGCCGCTGCTGGTCGTGCTGCTGATGGCCCGGGCCGCTGCCGCCGAGCCGTTCACGCTCACCTCGCCGGTGTTCGCCGCCGGCGGCCGGATGCCGCGCGTCCACACCTGCGAGGGCGACGACCGCTCGCCGGCCCTCGCCTGGAGCGCGCCGCCGGCGGGGACGAAGAGTCTCGTGCTGATCGTCGAGGATCCCGACGCGCCGGATCCGGCGGCGCCGAAACGCATCTTCGTGCACTGGGTGCTCTACAACCTGCCGCCCGCCGCCGGTGCGCTGCCCGAGGGCGTGGCGCCCGACGCGCTGCCGGCGGGCACGCGGCAGGGGCGGAGCGACTTCGGTCGCACCGGCTACGGTGGCCCGTGTCCGCCGATCGGCCGCCACCGCTACTTCTTCCGCCTCAGCGCGCTCGACACCGAGCTCGCCGACCTCGGTGCGGCGACGAACGCACAGCTGACCAGCGCGATGCAGGGCCACGTGCTCGCCACGGCCGAGCTGATGGGCACGTATCAGAAGGGTGATCCGTAACGACGGTGTGCCGCGTACGGCAGTCACGCGACGGCGCAGAGGACGCACCGTCGAACGTGGAACCGCGGGATGCTGCCCGCTGCGGAGCAGCAGGGCCGTGCCGTCGAACGCGCCACCGCCGCGCCGTCGCGCCGTGACGTCCGCCCGGATCCGCCTGCGCCGACTGCTCGCCGCGCCGCCGCTCACCCCGCGGCAGTGGCGGGTGCTGCTCGCGCTCGGCGTCGCCAACCTGGTCGACAACTACGACGGCGCGCTGCTCGGCCTCGCGCTGCCGCAGATCCAGACCGGCCTGGCGGTGCCCGACGAGGGAGTCGGCCACCTCCTCGCCATCGTCCGGCTCGGCGTGCTGCCGGCGGTGCTGCTCACCGTCCTCGCCGATCGCATCGGCCGCCGCCAGCTCCTGCTGGTCACGATCCTCGGCTTCACCGTGTTCACCGCGCTGACCGCGTTTGCCGCCGACGCGCACGGCTTCATGGTGCTGCAGTTCGCGGCGCGCGCCTTCATCGCCGCCGAGAACATGCTCGCCATCGTCGTCATCACCGAGGAGTTCGACGCCCGCAATCGCGGCTGGGGCATCGGCATCCTCGGCGCGCTCGGGGCGTTCGGCTACGGCCTCGCATCGCTGATGTTCTCTCTCGTCGACGTGCTGCCGTTCGGCTGGCGCGCCCTGTACGTGCTCGGGGCGCTGCCGCTGCTGCTCGTCGCCTGGTTCCGCCGCTCGCTCGACGAGACGCGCCGCTTCGCGGCCCACCGCGCCGCGCGAGCCGATCCCGGCGGCTGGCGCGCCGCCGTGCAGCCGCTGCGCAACCTCGTGCGCATGTATCCCGGCCGCATGCTGGCGCTCGGCGCGGCGCTGTTTCCGTTCGCGTTCGTCACCGAGACGGCGATGTTCTTCCCGTCGAAGTTCCTGCAGGAGGTGCACGGCTACGCGCCGCACGACGTCGCCGTGATGTATCTGACCATCGGCGTCCTCGGCCTGCTCGGCAACATCGTCGCCGGCGCGCTCGGCGATCGCTACGGCCGCAAGCGCGTGCTGATTGCCGGGCTGCTGCTCAACGGCGCGGCGGCGGCCGCGTTCTACAACCTCGACGGCTGGCTCGTCCCGCTCGCCTGGGGCGTCATGGTGCTCACCGTGACGATGGTGATCGTCCTGTTCGCGGCGCTGGGCAGCGAGCTGTTTCCGACGTCGTACCGCTCCACCGCGTCGGGCATGCGTTCGGTGATCGCCACGGTCGGCGCCGCGAGCGGGTTGACGCTGCAGGCCACGCTGTACGGTGCGCTCGGCAGCCACGGCGCGGCGATCACCGCCATGCTCGTCCTCGTGCCGATCGCGCCGCTGATCATCGCGCTCGGCCTGCCGGAGACTGCACGTCGCGAGCTCGAGGAGGTGTCGCCTGAACGGGAGCGCGGATGAACGGGGTTTTGCAGCAGCTTGCCGGACCGCACTGCCCGGACAAGGCTGTTAGGCTGCTAGGCTGTTGGGGCAGACCGATCTGACGACACGGCGAACTGGGCAAACCGCCCGGCCATCCGCGTCCTAACAGCCAACAGCCTAACAGCCTAACAGCCTGACAGCCCGACAGCCTGAGAGCCGGAACGACGTCGTTCGTCGGAACGGATGGCGGCCCCGTTCGTCTGTGGTCATCCGCCGGTTTCTGTGGTCTGCTACGCGGCCGCATGGCCGATAGCGAACCGACCCTGCTGCGCTGGGAGACCCTGACCAAGCGCGCGTTCGATCAGCTCGATCGCAGCCGCTGTGTGGTGCTCGTCACCTGTTCGCCGCTCGAGGTCCACGGGCCGCACCTGCCATTCGGCGCCGATGCGCTCGAGGGGGACGGGCTGGCGCACCGCATGCTCGCGTTCCTGCCCGAACGGCATCGCACGCGTACCTTCCTGCAGCTGCCGTTTCTGTACACCGCGACAGACACCGTGCCGCACCCCGGTTCGCTGTTCTTCCAACCGTCGACCACCCAGGCGGTGCTGCGCGACCTCGGTCGCTCGCTCGCGGCACAGGGGTTCCGCGACGTCATCGTCTCGAACTTCCACGGCAGCCCGCGCCATTTCCTCGCCATCGAAGAGGCCTGCGCGGCGGTGAGCCGCGAACGCGGCATGCGCATGGTGTGCATCTTCTCGGTGCTGCTCGGCCGCCTGACGGGCGGCGGTTCGGAGCTCTACGAGGTGCTCGGGCGGCTGCCGGGCGTCGACCGCGAGGACCTGGTCGGCGACACGCACGGCGGGCTGGTCGAGACCTCGCAACTGCTCGCGCTGCATCCGGAGTGGGTCGACCGCGGCTACCGCGAGCTGCCGCGCCGCACCGTCGATGGCTGGCTCGCCGAGCAGGGCGACACGCCGCCGGCGATCGAACGCGGCAAGCCGGCGGGGATCCTCGCCATGGTGAAGGCGTTCCGCGGCGGCCTGCGCTTCTTCCGCGCCGAAACCTACGCCGGCACGCCCGCCAAGGCCTCCCCCGAGCTCGGCGAGCGGATTCTCGACACCCTCGGCCAGAAGGGCGCCGAAGCCCTGTCCGAGATCCTCGACGGCACGTTGCCGCCCGACCAGTGGCACTCGCCGCTGTGGAAGCAGCGCTTCTGGTTCACGAACCCGGTCATGGTGCGGTTCTTCAACCGCGTGCTCGGCATTTCGCGGGGCGTCGCGTGAAGGGCAAGAAGCGTGACCGGTGACCGTGACCGGTGACCGGTCGGCCGCGCGGTGCGCGGCCGGTGCTCGGATCGCCGCGTATCGCTGCGAGGCGGTCTGCCGTGTGCAACCGCTGGAGGGCGCGGCTCCCGCCGCGCCGCGGACGGACGTTGCCTGTTCAACAGGCGCCGAGGGACCGGCGTCCTCCAGAGTCGACGTGTAGGGCGACGCGGTGCAGCGTCACCGGTCACCGGTCACCGGTCACGCATTTTCGTCTGGCGCGCCGCGGGCCGCTCTGCTTCAGCACTGCCATGAGCTTCGATCTGCTTCTCACCAACGGCACGATCCTCGACGGCACCGGTGCGGACGGCGTCCCCGGCAGCGTCGGGGTGCGTGACGGGCGCATCGCGGCGGTCGGCGCGCTCGGCGATGCCGAGGCGGCGCGCACGGTGGACTGCGCCGGGCGGGTCGTCGCGCCGGGCTTCATCGACATGCACTCGCACAGCGACTGGGTGCTGCCGCAGCCGAACCACGCCGAGGTGCTGGCGCCGCTGCTCGAGCAGGGCATCACCACCATCGTCGCCGGCAACTGCGGCTGCTCGCCGGCGCCCTACCTCGACGGCAACCGCGCGCTGCTGCCGCTGATCGGCCGCATGCTGCACGACCGCGATCTCGACTACGGCTGGAGCGGCATGGCGAGCTATCTCGACGCGCTCGCGACGCGCGGCCTGGCGCTCAATGTCGCCCAGCTCGTCGGCCACGGGACCGTGCGCGCCGCGGTGAAGGGCAGCGCGCCAGGCCCGGCGACGCCCGAGGAGACGGCGCGCATGGCCGACCTCGTGCGCGCGGCGCTCGACGAGGGCGCGATCGGCCTCTCGACCGGCCTCGGCTACGCGCCCGGCGTGTTCGCCGATGGCGACGAGCTGCTCGGCGTTACCGCGCCGCTCGCCGAGCGCCGCGGCATCTACACCTCGCACGCGCGCAGCTACGTCGCGCTCGACCATCGCGCCGCGCCGGACCAGCCGCCGACGAACCTGCTGGCGCTCGACGAGACCGCGGCGGTGTGGCGCGCGCACGGCGTCAAGGTGCAGCACTCGCACCTGATCTTCGTCGGCGACCGCACCTGGCCGACCACCGACCGCGCGCTCGAGCATCTCGACGCGCTGCTCGATGACGGCGTCGACATCGCCTGCGACGCGTTCCCGTACGTCGGCGGCAACACGACGCTGGTCGTCTTCATGCCGCCGTGGGCGCTGCCGCGCCTCCGCGAGGCGGTCACCGACCCGGACATGCGCGCCCAGTGCGCGAGCACGCTCGACTGGGTCTTTCCGGCCCTCGGCATGCGCTGGGAGGACACGCAGATCCTCTGGGTGCCGAAGCGCGAGCTCGCGCAGTACGAGGGGCGCACGGTGGCCGACATCGCGCGCGAGCGCGGCCACGGCGCGACCGAGACGTATCTCGATCTCGTCGGCGAGCTCGGCAGCCAGACGCGCATCATCAACTGGAACTACTCGGGGCGCGACGGTGAAGAGACGAGCCTGCGCAAGGTGCTCGCGCACCGCGCCTGCTGCTTCGAGACCGACACGATTCTGACCGGCAACGGCGTCGACAATCCGGCGTCCTTCGGCACCTTCCCGCGCCTGCTCGGCCGCTACGTGCGCGAGCTGAAGCTGCTGTCACTGCCCGAGGCGGTGCGGCGCATGACCGGCTTCAACGCCGAGCGCATGCAGCTGCGCGACCGCGGCCGCATCGCACCCGGCCTCGCGGCCGATCTCGTGGTCTTCGATCCGGAGACGATCGCCGACCGCTGGAACGAATCTCCCGTCGGCATCGATACCGTCGTCCTCAACGGGCAGGTGGTCGTGCAGAGCGGCCGCTGCGACACCACCAGCCGCGCCGGCCAGGTGCTGAGAAGCTGCGGATGAACATGGATGCCAAGATCGTCGGCCACCGAGGCGCAGAGGACGCGCAGTCGAGTAAGTCCAGTCACATCGAATCCGATGGACCGGCGACTCGGTGTCCTTACCGCCCTCGGTGGCCGATCGTCAGGAGATGACGGGCAAAGCCACATGGGATGATCACCGCTCCGTGTTCATCTGTGGCCATCGGTGGCCATCTGTGTTCCCTCTGACCCCATGTCGGACGAGCTGATCGCAAGGGTACGCGACTGGATCGGCGCCGCCGAGCGCATTGTCGTTCTGACCGGCGCGGGGATCTCGACCGAGTCCGGCATCCCCGACTTCCGCGGCCCCCAGGGACTGTGGACGAAGAATCCCGCGGCCGAGAAGATGGCGACGATCCAGCACTACGTCGCCGATTCGGAGGTGCGGAAGCGCGCCTGGCGCAGCCGCCTCGAGACGTTCGCGCAGGAGCGCGAGCCGAACCGCGGCCACCGCGCGCTCGTCGAGCTCGAGCGCCGCGGCGTGCTGCACACGCTGATCACGCAGAACGTCGACGGCCTGCACCAGGCCGCCGGCTCGTCGCCGGAACGCATCGTCGAGATCCACGGCACGATCCGCGAGGTCGTCTGCCTCGACTGCAACGAGCGGGCACCGATGGAGCGCGCGCTGGCACGCGTCCGCGCCGGCGAGGAGGACCCCGCCTGCCGCTCGTGTGGCGGCATCCTCAAGTCGGCGACGATCTCGTTCGGCCAGTCGCTCGTGCAGGAGGATCTCGTGCGCGCCGAGCTGGCGGCGCGCAGCTGCGATCTGCTGCTCGCCATCGGCTCGACGCTCGCGGTGTATCCGATCGCCGGCGTCGTCCCGGTCGCGCACCACTGCGGCGCGCGCATCATCATCATCAACGCCGAGCCGACCGAGATGGATCACCTCGCTGACGCCGTCCTGCGCGGCGCGATCGGCGAAATCCTGCCGGCGCTGGTGGGGTGAGGGGCGGGCAGCGCCGAGACGGGCGCCTCGCCGCAACACGCGTTGGAGGGCCGCGCTTCCGCGCGGCCCTCCAACGCGTTCTCGATCAGCCTCCGGCTGACAGCTGACGGCTGACAGCTGTCAGCTCTCTTCACACCAGCTCCAGCAGCTCCGGGATGGCCCGGATCACGTGATCCGGCTGGACCTCGCCCTGCGGCGGCGCAGTGTCGTCGCGGTGCCAGATCAGCGCCGCGCGCATGCCGGCGCGTTTCGCGCCGGCGACGTCCTGGGCGAGCGTGTCGCCGACGAACAGCGCCTCCGCCGGCGCGCAGCCGGCGCGGCGCAGCGCCTCGGCGAAGATCGCCGGCGCCGGCTTGCAGGCACCGGCGCGTTCGCTCGACAGCAGCGAGTCGAAATACGGCCGCAGGTCCGCCGCGCCGACGAGGTGATCGAGCTGATCCTCGTCGATGTTGCTGACCATGCCGACGTGCAGCCCGCGCTCGCGCAGTGCCTGCAAGGTATCGAGCACGCCGTCGCGCAGGCGCAGGTCGCGCTGATGGCCCTGCCACTGCAGCTGGCGGAAGCGGTCGAGCTGTTCGTCCGTCGCTTCGGCGCCGAGCGTGCGCAGCATGCCGACCACGGCGTCGCGGAAGAGATCGCGGTGCAGGTAGTAGCCGCGCGGCAGGTAGGTGCGGAACACCTGGCGCATCGCCTCGCGCTGCGCGCGGCGCAGCTCCTCGAACGTCGGGGGGCGGAGGCCGACCCACTCGCAGAGCTGCAGCAGGCTCTCCGCCTCGCCGGGCAGCAGCGTCGAGTAGTCGTAGAGCGTGCCGCCGAAATCGAACAGGACCGCGCGCGTCGTCACGTCACCTCCGCTCGTTGCCGTCGTCTCCTCTCCGCGTCTCCGCGTGAGACCCCGGAGACGGAAATCACATCTTCGAGTAGTCGACCGAGTACCAGCGCTCGGGCGTGAGCTCGACGAGGATCGTCGGGTCGGGGTTCTCGGCGCTCATCGCCAGATACATCTCGCCCATCTGCTCGCCGAGGTAGCGCAGGGCGACCTGGCGCACGTCAAGCTCGTAGTCCGGCGTGCCGATCGTCACCGGGCCCTCGATGCTGACGTACTGATACGGCGGGGCCTCGCTCTGCACGCAGACGCTGATGCGCGTCGCATCGGCGAGCAGCGCCGCCTTGCGCGACCGCGCCCCGGTGACGAAGCGCAGCGTGCCGCCGGGCGTGTAGCGGTACCAGACGGGCACGGTGAGCGGGCCGCGGCCGGGCTCGGCGATGCTCACGACCCCGACCCGGGTGGCACGCAGGAACGCCTCGCGCTCGGCGCGCGACATCGACAGGCTGGCCATGGCCGCGACGCTACCCGGGCATGCCGGCGGCTCGCAAGCCGATGCCTCGTCGGCCCGCGGTAGCCCTCGGTGGGAATCCATGGTTCAGAGGCCGCATGCATCTGCCCTGTTTCGATCTGACCGGCCGGACGGCCCTGGTGACCGGCGGCAGCAAGGGACTCGGGCGCGCGATCGCGCTCGCGCTGGCGCGTGCCGGAGCCGACGTCGCGCTGGCCAGCCGCACGCGGGCCGAGCTCGAGGCGGTGGCGGCGGAAGTCGCCGGGCTCGGCCGCCGGGCACTGGCGCTGACCGCCGACGTGACCGACGAGGCGAGCGTCGCGGCGATGATCGAGCAGGCGATTGCCGGGCTCGGGGCGATCGACATCCTCGTCAACAACGCCGGCATCGAGGGCATCGGGCCGGTGCTCGAGCTCGACGCCGGCGAGTGGGATCGCACGGTGGCGGTGAACCTGCGCGGGCCGATGCTGTGCTGCAAGCACGTCGGCCCGCACCTGATCGCGCGCCGGCGCGGCAAGGTGATCAACGTCGCCTCGGTGCTCGCGACGCTGCCGCAGCGCACCATGGCGCCGTACTCGGCGAGCAAGGCCGGACTGGTGCAGTTCACCCGCGTGCTGGCACTCGAGTGGATCCGGCACGGCATCCAGGTCAATGCGCTCTGCCCCGGCTACTTCCTCACCGACATGAACGCCGCGTTCTTCGCCACCGACGCCGGCCACGTCTTCATCGAGCGCCTCCCGGCCCGGCGCATCGCGCAACCCGAGGAGATCGAGGGTGCCGCGATCTTCCTCGCCTCGCCGGCGAGCGATTACGTCACCGGCACGACGCTCTACGTCGACGGCGGCCACGCGCTGCGGTGAATTGCCCGGCGGGCGCGCTTCGCCTATTCCTCACCGGCGCATGGCCACCGAACCAACGGTCATCATCATCGGCGGCGGCATCGTCGGGCTCGCGACCGCGAAGGCGCTGGTCGAGGCCGAACGACCGGTCCGGCCACTCGTGCTCGAGAAGGAGCCGGCCATTGCCGGGCACCAGACCGGGCACAACAGCGGCGTCATCCACTCCGGCATCTACTACAAGCCCGGTTCGCTCAAGGCGCGCTACACCGTGCAGGGCGCGCGCGAGATGGTGGCCTTCGCGCAGGCGCACGGCATCGCGCACGAGATCTGCGGCAAGGTCGTGGTGGCGACGCACCCCGACGAGCTGCCGCGCCTCGCCGAGCTCGAACGCCGCGGCCGCGCCAACGAGGTGCCCGGCCTCGAGATGATCGGCCCCGAGCGGCTGCGCGAAATCGAGCCGCATGCGACCGGCCTGCAGGCGCTTGCCGTCGCGTCGACCGGCATCATCGACTACGTCGGCGTCGCCGCGCGCTATGCCGACATCGTCCGCGAGCGCGGCGGCGAGATCCGCACCGGCACGCGCGTCCTCGCCCTGCGCCGCGATGGCGGCGAGTGGGTGGTCGAGACCACCGGCGGCACCGTGCGCGCCCCCTCGGTGATCAACTGCGCCGGGCTCTATTCCGACGTCATGGCCCGCCTCACCGGCAGCGCGCCGCCGGTGCGCATCATTCCGTTCCGCGGCGAGTACTACGAGCTGGTGAAGGCGCGCGAAGCGCTCGTGCGCTCGCTGATCTATCCGGTGCCCGACCCCGCGTTTCCGTTCCTCGGCGTGCACTTCACCCGCATGGTGCAGGGCGGCGTCGAGGCGGGGCCGAATGCGGTGCTGGCGTTCAAGCGCGAGGGCTACCGCAAGACCGACTTCGATGCGCGCGAGGCGTGGGACACGTTCAGCTTCCCGGGCTTCTGGAAACTCGCCGGCCGGTACTGGCGCACCGGTGCCGGCGAGTTCCACCGCTCGTTCAGCAAGGCGGCGTTCGTGCGCGCGCTGCAGCGCCTGCTGCCCGACCTGCGCAGCGAGGACCTGCATCCGGCCGAAGCCGGCGTGCGCGCCCAGGCGATCGATCCGTCGGGGGCCCTGGTCGACGACTTCTCGATCCAGATCCTCGGCGGCATCGTGCACGTCCTCAACGCGCCGTCACCGGCCGCCACCGCGTCGCTGCCGATCGGCCGGCACATCGCGGAGGAGGCGCGGCGACACTTCGGGATTTGAAAGGCTGTTAGGGTGTTACGCTGTTAGGCTGTTAGGCTGTTAGGGGTCGGAGCGCACGACTTGTCCCACGACCCTCCGGCCCCTAACAGCGTAACAGCCAACAGCCTAACAGCTTTCTCGTTCACCCGAGCCCGATCGCCCGATCCGCGGCTTCGGCGTCGTAGTCCTCGAAGTGGATGATCTCGAGATCCTCGAAGCCCTTGCGCACGTACGGGGTGAGCAGGCCGAGCTTCTTGATGTTGGGGACGACGCGGGCGAACAGCGACTGGCGGAACATGCGCATCACCGGCGAGTCGAGCACCTTCTGGCGCACTTCCTCGCGCGGCCAGCCGAAGTGGGTGGCGATCTCGTCGCCGATCAGGCGGTCGCGCATCAGCCGGCAGGCCTCGATGACGAACTCCTCGCGGTGGCGCCGCTCGTGCTCGGCCATTTCGGTGTAGAAGCCGCGCAGCGAGATGACGCCGAACGCGACGTGGCGGGATTCGTCCTTCATCACGTAGTGCACGACGTCGCGCACCAGCGGCTCGACGGCCAGCTGGTACATGTTCGCGAAGGCGGCCATCGCCAGGCCTTCGACCAGGATCTGCATGCCGAGGTACTTCATGTCCCAGCGGCTGTCCTGGATGATCATGTCGAGCAGCTGCTTGAGATTCGGGTTGATCGGCCACTCCCACTCGAGCTTCTCGCGCAGATAGCGGCTGAACACCTCGACGTGGCGCGCCTCGTCCATGGTCTGCGTCGCCGCGTAGTACTTCGCGTCCATCCACGGCACCGCGCCGGTGAGCTGCGAGGCGACGATCAGGGCGCCCTGCTCGCCATGCATGAACTGCGAGAGCTGCAGCGAGATCGTCGCGTGGCGGAACTCGCGCTTGCGCTTCTCGTCGAGGCGCTGGAACGGCGCGTAGTCGTCGAGCGGATTGTAGATCTGCGGGATGATCTCGCCCTCGGGGTCGACCGGGGTGTCCCAGGCGAGCTGCTGGGTGCCGTTCCACTGGTCGCGCTTCGCCTTCTCGTAGAGGTCGCGCAACCCTTCTTTCACGCTGCCGTAATTCCAGGCGTAGTTGATGTCGTAGCTGGCGAGGATCGTGTCGATGTCGGCGCGCGTCGCGGCGCCTGCCAGAGTCGATTCGGTGTCCATGAACGCTCCTTCAGTTTGGCACGCTACCGGTGACCGGGAAGGGCGTCAATCGTGATTCGCGGAGCGTTGGGGCTCAAAGACAAGGGGTTACGGGGTTGAGGGGTTACGGGGTTAGGGCAATCGGAAACCAACCCCTAACTGCCAAAGATCGGACTCCTGCCCCTAACCCCATAACCCCCAGCCCCCGGCAACGACACTTCAGTCGAGGAGGAGGCCGCAGTGGCTACCGTCCCTGCAGACTCTTGGGCTCGATCCACAGGCGGCCGTCGCGGGCGAGGAGCTGGCCGGACGCTTCGGGGCCCCAGGTGCCGGCGGGGTAGGTGGAGATCGACGGACCCTGGTGGCTCCAGTACTCGAGGATCGGCATGACGACCCGCCAGGCGGCTTCGACCTGGTCGCCGCGCATGAACAGCGTCGCGTCGCCGCGCATGACGTCGAGCAGCAGGGTTTCGTACGCTTCCGGCGTCGGCTCGTTGAACGAGCTGTAGGAGAAGCGCGTTTCCACCGTCGACAGGCGCATCGTCGGCCCCGGGTACTTGGCCTGGAACGACTCGACGATGCCCTGCTCGGGCTGGATGAGCAGGTACAGGCGGTTCGGCTCGATCTCGCCGACCACCTCGGGCGGAAACGCCATGTGCGGCACGGGGCGGAACTGGATGCAGATCTCCGAGGCCTGGCCCGGCATCCGCTTCCCGGTGCGCAGGTAGAACGGCACGTCCTGCCAGCGCCAGTTGTCGACGTAGAGCTTGAGGGCGACGAACGTTTCGGTACCCGACTTCGGATCGACGCCGGGTTCGTCGCGGTAGCCGGCGACCCGCTCGCTGCCAATGCGCCCGGGGCCGTACTGGCCGCGTACCACCGCGCGCGGCAGCTCGTCGCGCTCGAGCGGCCGGATGGCGCGCAGCACGTCCACCTTCTTGTTGCGCAGCTCGTCGGCATCGAACGAGACCGGCGCCTCCATTGCGACGAGGCAGAGGAGCTGCAGCAGGTGGTTCTGGATCATGTCGCGCAGCGCACCGGCGTGATCGTAGTACCCGCCGCGATGCTCGACCCCGACCTCCTCCGCCACGGTGATCTGCACCGAATCGATGTAGCGCCGGTTCCACAGCGGCTCCTGCACGCCGTTGGCGAAGCGGAAGGCGAGCAGGTTCTGCACGGTCTCTTTCCCGAGATAGTGATCGATGCGGTAGATCTGCCGCTCGTCGAACTGCGAGAGCAGGAACGTGTTCAGCGCCTGCGCGCTGGCGAGGTCGTGGCCGAACGGTTTCTCGCACACCACCCGAGCCTGCCCGACGTCCTCGGTGAGGCCGGCCTGGTGCAGATGCGTGGCGATCGTCTGCACCACGGTGGGCGGTGTGGAGAGATAGAACAGCCGCGTCGCGCGCGTCTGTGACTGCTGATCGAACCGGTCGAGCTCGGTCGCCAGCGCCGCGTATGGCGCCGCGTCGTTGAAGTCGGCGTGCACGTAGCGGACGGCGGCGCCGAACGTCTCCCAGCCGTCGTTGCTCGCCTTGCCCTGGCGGCTGAACGCATCGATGCCGTCGCGCAGGTGCTGGAGGAACGTGTCGGGCGCCATCGGCTTGCCGTCGACACAGACGATCCGGAACGGCTCGGCGAGCCAGCGGTCGAGCCACAGGTTGTAGAGCGCCGGAATGAGCTTGCGCCAGGTGAGATCGCCCCCACCACCGAAGATGACGAACGCCGTCGGCCCGTTCTGCGCCATGCGGCGCGCAATAGCACAGCGCCGCCCCGCCGGCGACGAGAAGAAGATTGGTGACCGGTGACCGGTCTCAGGTCAGGCGGCGGCGCGGGCGTTCAGCTTGGTCGCCTGCTGCTGGATGAGCTTCGCGACGAGGCCCGTCCACCCCGTCTGATGGCTGGCGCCGAGACCGGCGCCGTCGTCGCCGTTGAAGTACTCGTAGAACAGCACGTGATCGCGCCAGTGCGGGTCGTGCTGGAACGTCGGCTGGCCGCCGAACACCGGGCGGCGGCCGTCGGCGTTGCGGGTGAAGAGGGAGATCAGGCGCCGCGACAGCTCATCGGCGATCGCATCGAGCGTCAGGAACTGGCCCGAGCCGGTCGGGCACTCCACGCGGAAGTCGTCGCCGTAATAGTGGTGGAACTTCTGCAGCGACTCGATCAGCAGGTAGTTGATCGGCATCCACACCGGACCGCGCCAGTTCGAGTTGCCGCCGAACATGCCGGTGGTCGACTCGGCGGGCTCGTAGCGCACGGCGTAGTCGTGGCCGTCGACGGCGAGGTGGAACGGCTCGGCGAGGTGGCGGCGGCTGAGCGCGCGCACGCCGTACGGACTCAGGAACTCCTCGGGATCGAGCATGCGGCGCAGCAGCGCCTTCATGCGATGGCCGCGCACGAGTGCGATCAGCCGGCGCTCGCCGGCGCCGGGCTCGTGCCAGCGCGATACCAGCGCGGCGAGATCGGGCCGGTGGGCGAGGAACCACTCGAGCCGCTGGCGGAAGTTCGGCAACCGGGCGAGCAGCTCGGGTTCGATCGTCTCGACGGCGAAGAGCGGCGTCAGGCCGACCAGCGAGCGGACCGTCAGGCGTTCGCGCCGCCCGTCGGGATGGTGGAGGACGTCATAGAAGAACTCGTCGCCGTCGTCCCAGAGCGCCACGCCGTCGCCGCCGACGTGGTTCATCGCGCCGGCGATGTAGAGGAAGTGCTCGAAGAACTTGGTGGCGATGTCCTCGTACACCGGGTCGTGCTGCGCCAGCTCGAGCGCGATCGCCATCAGGTTGAGCGAGAACACGCCCATCCAGCTCGTGCCGTCGCTTTGCTCGAGACAGCCGCCGCCCGGCAGCGGGGCGCTGCGATCGAAGACGCCGATGTTGTCGAGGCCGAGAAAGCCGCCCTCGAAGACGTTGCTGCCCTCGCGGTCCTTGCGGTTCACCCACCACGTGAAGTTGAGCAGCAGCTTGTGGAACACGCGCTCGAGAAAGGCGCGGTCGGCCTGACCGGTGTGCTTTGCCGCGATCTTGTACACGCGGTATGCGGCCCACGCGTACACCGGCGGATTGGCGTCGCCGAACGCCCACTCGTAGGCGGGCATCTGCCCGTTGGGATGCTGGTACCACTCGCGACCGAGCAGGATCAGCTGCTCCTTGGCGAATTCGGGATCCACGAGTGCCAGCGGCAGGCAGTGGAACGCGAGATCCCAGGCGGCGTACCACGGGTACTCCCACTTGTCCGGCATCGAGATGATGTCGTGATTGTTCAGGTGCGCCCACTGGCGGTTGCGGCCGAGCCGCCGCGCCGCCGGCGGTGGCGGCTGCGCGGGATCGCCGTCGAGCCACTGCTGCACGTCGTAGTGGTAGAACTGCTTCGACCAGAGGAGGCCGGCGAACGCCTGGCGCTGGACGGCGCGCTGGTCGGCGTCGAGCGCCGCCGGCTGCAGCGCCGCGTAGAAGTCGTCCGCCTCGCGCTGCCGCTGCGCGAACACCGCGTCGCAGTCGGCGAACGGCACGCGACGCGGCGCGCCGGCACACAGGCGCAGGCGCAGCACGATGCTGCCGTGCGCCGGCACGGTGCGCGCGTACCACGCCGCCGCCTTCGTGCCGCGCGGTGCGGCGCTGACCGCCTCGCGCTGGCCGTGCACGACCCGCGCATGGAAGGCGTCTTTGACGTGCGCGGCACCATTGGCGGCGCCGAACAGGCGCGCGGCATTGGTCTCGTTCTCGGTGAACAGCAGCTCGTCGGCGTCCTCGGCGTGCAGCACGTACTCACCGAGCGCGTGGTGGTGCGCGTGCACGCAGCGCAGGCCCGGCCCGGCGGCGGCGGGCGCCGTGCCGGTCAGCAGCGGGCGGCGGTCATCGCGCCCCCAGGACCAGGTGTTGCGGAACCAGAGTGTCGGCAGGACGTGCAGCGGCGCCGGCTCGGGGCCGCGATTCGTCACGGTGATGCGGATCAGGATGTCGTCGACGTCCGCCTTGGCGTACTCGACGTCGACGTCGAAGTAGCGGTCGCCGTCGAACACGCCGGTGTCGATCAGCTCGAGCTCCGGCTGGTGTGGGCCGCGGCGGCGCGCCTCCTCGACCAGCCGCGCGTACGGGAAGGCGACCTGCGGGTACTTGTAGAGCCAGCGCAGGAACGAATGCGTCGGCGTCGCGTCGAGGTAGTAGTAGTACTCCTTCACGTCCTCGCCGTGATTCCCCTCCGTGCCCGAGAGGCCGAACAGGCGTTCCTTGAGGATCGGATCGCGTTCGTTCCAGAGCGCGAGCGCGAAGCACAGGTGCTGCTGATCGTCGCAGAGTCCGGCGAGGCCGTCCTCGTTCCAGCGGTACACGCGCGAGCGCGCGTGGTCGTGCGGGAAGTAGTCCCACGCCGTGCCGTCGGCGCTGTAATCCTCGCGCACCGTGCCCCAGGCGCGCTCGGCGAGATACGGCCCCCACCGCTTCCAGGCGGCACCGTCGCGCTCCAGCCGGTCGCGTTCCGCGCTCATCGCTGCGCGCGAAGATAGGGGGCGCTCCTACGGTCCGGCAAGCGCAACCTCAACCTCAACCTCCCCACCAGTCATCCACTCGCCGTCCTCGTCACCTCCGTGGCCGACTTCGTCCTGTTCTCGACGACGCGCAGCAGGCGGGCGATCGACTCGTTGACCGGCGTCGGCACGCCGTGCGCGCGCCCGCGGCGCACGATCTCGCCGGTGATCGCGTCGATTTCGGTGCGCCGGCCGCGCTCGAGGTCCTGCAGCATCGAGGAGCGATGGTCGTAGGTTGCCGGCACGAGGCGGCCGTAGAACTCCTCGCGGTACGCCGCCGCGCTCGGCCAGGGCAGGGCGACGCCTTCGGCGCGTGCCACCGCGAACGCCTCGTCGAGGATGGCGTCCATCAGCGCGCGGCTGCCGTCGCGTTCCGGCAGCGCGCCGTAGTGCACGCCGAGCAGCGCGCCGAGCGGATTGAGCGCGGCGCTGTAGAACACCTTGGCCCACAGCAGCGCGGCGAGCCGGTCGGTATAGACCGCGGGAACGCCGGCGGCATCGATGCGCGCCGCCCAGGCGCGCGCCGCGGCATCGCGCCGCGCATCACTGCCCGGGACGAGCGCGCCGATCGCGGTCGGATCGGCGAAGACCGTCACCACGACGCGTCCCGGTGCGGGCACCGCGGCGCCGAAGATGACGCGTGCGCCGAGCGTGCGCGGCGCGCCGGCGAGCGCCTCCAGCGCCTCGACGTTGCCGAGCCCGTTCTGCAGCGAGATCAGCACGCCGTCGGGAGCAAGGAGCGGCGCGACCGCCGCGCCGACGCTCGCGGTATCGTACGACTTCACCGCCAGCAGGATCGCGTCGAACGGCCCGCGCAGCGCGACCGGGTCGGTCGCGACGGCGAAGCCGCCGACGACGTGCGCGCCCCACAGGCCGTCGATGGCGAGCCCGTCGCGGGCGATCGCCTCGACGTGCGCGGCGCGCCCGAGCAGCGTGACGTGGTCGCCGGCGCGGCGCAGGAAGCCGCCGAACACCGAGCCCAGCGCACCGGCGCCGGCGACGAGGATGCGCATGGGCTGAAAGCTGTCAGCCGTCAGCAGTCAGCTGTCAGCCGGATCGGACGTCCGGGCGGACAGCTGCTGGCTGACCGCTGACGGCTGTTCGTCACTCCTGCTCCTTCAGCAGTCGGCGCAGGATCTTGCCGGACGGGTTCTTCGGGATCGCGTCGATGAACGTGACCATGCGCACCTGCTTGTAGCCGGCGACGCGCTCGGCGACGAAGCGCATCAGCTCGGTTTCGCTCGCCGTCGCGCCGGGTTCGCGGACGACGAATGCGCGCGGGATCTCGCCGGCGTCGGGATCCTTCTTCGACACCACGGCGCAGTCGGCGACCGCGGGGTGCTCGTGCAGGACCGCCTCGAGCTCGGCGGGCGCGATGCCGAAGCCCTTGTATTTGATCATCTCCTTCTTGCGATCGACGATGTACACGTAGCCGTCGGCATCCTTGCGCGCGATGTCGCCGGTGTGCAGCCAGCCGTCGCGCAGCGCGCGCGCGGTTTCCTCGGGCGCGTTCCAGTAGCCCTGCATGATGTGCGGGCCGCGCACGATGAGCTCGCCGGTTTCGTCGGGCCCGAGCTCGCACGTCGGGTCGTCCGGATCGACGATGCGCTCGTCCTCGTCCGAGATCCGCCAGCCGACCGACTCCAGGCGCACGAGCTCCGGCTGGTCGACCGGATTGAGATGGGTGAGCGGCGCCGCCTCGGTGAGCCCGTAGCCCTGCAGCACGAGGATGCCGGTCAGCTCCTGCATGCGGCGCGCGACCTCGGGCGGCAGCGGCGCGGCGCCGCTCATGATGTAGCGCACCGAGGACAGGTCGAACTTCTTCAGCTCCGGCAGGTGACTGAGCGCCAGCAGCACCGGCGGCACGGCGTAGAAGAGCGTCACGCGATAGCGCTCGGTCAGGGCGAGCGCGGTGAGCGCCTCGAAGCGCTCCATGATGCACAGCGTCGCGCCGCAGGCGACCGACGAGCCCATCAGCATGCTGCCGTAGATGTGGTAGAAGGGCAGGAAGAGCAGCAGCACGTCGCGCTCGGTCATGCGCGCCGCCGAGGTGCACTGCAGGTGGTTGCACACGAGGTTGCGGTGGCTGAGCATCACGCCCTTCGGCAACCCGGTCGTGCCGCTCGAATACGGCAGCGCGATCAGGTCGCGCTCGAGGTCGAACGTGACCTCGGGCGGCCGGCTCGCGGGATGCTCGGCGACGAGGCGGTCCCACGATTCGGCGCCGGACGGCACGTCGTCGCCGATCACCAGCACGTGCTCGACGGTGCGCAGGTTGGCGCGGATCGCGTCGATCACGGGATAGCGCTCGGCGTGCACGATGAGCACGCGCGCCCCGGAATCGTTGAGCTGATACTCCGCCTCCTGCGCCTGGTAGGCGGGATTGATCGGCGTCACCGTGCCGCCGACCATCGACGTCGCATTGAAGCTGATCAGGTACTCGGGGCGGTTGGTCATGAACAGCGCGACGCGATCGCCCTTGCCGACGCCGAGGCTGCGCAGGCCGTTGGCGAGCGCGTTGCTGAGGCTCTCGAGCTCGCGGAAGGTGAGCTTCTGGTCGTGGAAGACCGTCGCCCACTTCTCCGGATGCAGCGCCGCGGAGCGGCGCAGCAGCTCATGGTACGGAACGCGCGGATAATCGAGCTTCGGGCGCACCAGCGCCGTACGGAAGGCCGTCATGGCGGCCTGTGTACCGTCCGCGGCGCGCAAGGCCAAGCACCGTCTGGCGGGTCCCGCCGCGCGAGCGCTCTGGAGGGCGCCGGGCGTGTGAAAGAATCCCGGCTGACGGCATTCGACACACGCATCTCCTTCCTGGGCCCCCTCTCCCCGCCAGGGGAGAGGGGCAGGGTGAGGGGCATCCGACACCTCCAGCGCGAGCAACGGGCCGCGCGCGCAGCGCGCGGCCGGAGCGTGCAGTGCCATTGGTCGATGCCGTCGCCCAGCCCGGCTGCCGGCGGTCTGCGGAGGCGCAGATTCCTTCACATGCCCGCCGCGCCGCCGGCGCCCGTTGAAGAGGCGACGCTCGGTGGCGGCGCGGCGGGAGCCGCGCCCTCCAACGGCGACTGAGCGCCCCGCGTCCGAAACGCGCCGCGGGAGTCGAATTGCTGCCGGCGCGCGTCTACCATCGAATCGTGGCCGCGCTGGACACCGCCGTCGTGCTCGCCGCCGGGCGCGGGACGCGCATGGGTGCGCTGACCGCGCTCACGCCGAAGCCGCTGCTCACCGTGAACGGCACGCCGCTGATCAATCGCGTGCTCGGCGGGCTCGCGGCAGCCGGGGT
Organism: uncultured bacterium; assembly: GCA_965651925.1. Taxonomy (GTDB): domain Bacteria; phylum Desulfobacterota; class Binatia; order HRBIN30; family CADEER01; genus CBFGUK01. The sequence goes on from CBFGUK010000008.1 coordinate 21,493, forward strand.
GCGCCGCGCGGTGGTGGTCATCGGCTACCTCGGCGAGCAGATCGAGGCGGCGCTCGGCGATGGCGCGGCGCTCGGCCTGGCGCTGACCTACCGGCGTCAGGAGGTCGCGGACGGCACCGCGCGGGCGCTGCTGCTCGCCGCCGATGCGGTCGGCGACGTCCCCTGCCTCGTCAGCTGGGGCGACATCCTCGTGCCGCGCGCGTTCTACCGCGAGTTCTGTGCCGCCTGGGCGCAGCGCGCCTGCGACGCCCAGCTCGCGGTCAACGATGTCGACGATCCGTGGGCCGGCGCCGCCGTGTATGTCGATGCCGACTGGCGCGTCACCCGTCTCGAGGAGAAGCCGCCGCGCGGCACCTCGACGACGCGCTGGAACAACGCCGGCATCATGGCCTTCACGCCGCTGATCTTCGACTACGCCCGGCGGCTCGCGCCGTCGCCGCGCGGCGAGTACGAGCTGCCGCAGGCGGTGACGCAGATGGTTCGCGACGGCCGCGCGGTCTACGCCGTGCCGGTGAACGGCCCGTGGTCCGACGTCGGCACGCCCGAGGATCTCGCCGCCGCCCAGGCGCTGTTCGCCGGGGATGCCGCATGACCGTCGCGGCCAGCGCGCGGCTGCTCGAGCGGTTCGCCGCGCATGCCGGCCGGCCGGCGCGCGTGCTGGTGCGTGCGCCCGGGCGGGTGAACCTCATCGGTGAGCACACCGACTACAACGGTCTCCCCGTGCTGCCGATGGCGATCGACCGCCAGATCTGGGTCGCGGGCGCGCCGCGCGACGATGCGACGGTGCGCATCTTCACGGACGGCGCCCGCTATGGGGAACGGACGTACACGCTCGCCGCGGAGATCCCGCGGTTCGCCGCCGGCGACTGGGGCAACTATCACAAGGCGGCGGCGCAGGGGCTGCTGACCGCGCTCGGTGCCGACGCGTTGCGCGGCGGCGATTTCCTGATCGCCGGCGATCTGCCCTCGGGTGCCGGCCTGTCGTCCTCGTCGGCGCTCGTCGTCGGCAGCATGCTGGCACTGCTGGCCGTGAGCGGACGGACGATGGACCGGGCGGCGCTCGCCGAGCTGGCGGCGACCTCGGAGCGGTATGTCGGCACGCAGAGCGGCGGCATGGACCAGGCCGTCTGCCTGCTCGCCGAGGCCGACCACGCCCTGCGCATCGATTTCGATCCGCTGCGGACCCGCGCCGTACCGATCGGCCCCGGCGCGGCGATCGTCGTCTGTCACAGCCTCGTCGAGGCGGAGAAATCGGGCGCCGCGCGCGCCGCCTACAACCGTCGCGTTGCCGAGTGCCGGTTCGCATGCCGGGTGCTCGACCGCATGCTCGACCGCTCGCGTCCGCTCGCCCATCTCGGCGAGCTGCGCACCGCGTATCCCGACCGGTCGTTGCGCGAGTGTGCGGCGCTGCTCGAACGCACGTTGCCGGGCCGGGCGCTGACGCTCGACGAGCTGGCCGCGGCGACCGGCGTGCCGATTGACACGCTGAGCGCGGCGGTCGAGCCGGACGCCGATCGCGAAGCGACGTACGCGGTCGTGCGTCGCGCCCGGCACGTGTGCAGCGAGGCGGAGCGGGTCGATGCGGCCGAACGCGCGCTCGCCGCCGCCGACTGGGCCGCGCTCGGCGACCTGATGAACGCCTCGCACGCGAGCTGCCGCGACGATTACGAGGTCAGCAGCGCCGCGCTCGAGGAGCTCGTCGCCGCGGCGCGCGCCGCCGGCGCGCTCGGCGCGCGCCTCACCGGCGCCGGTTTCGGCGGCTGCACGGTCAACCTCGTCCCTGCCGCGGAGGCGGCGCGTTTTATTGCCGCGCTCGAGGGCACGTTCTATCGCGACCGACCGGCGGCGCGCCTGCGCGAGCACGCCTTCGTCGTCACCCCCAGCGCCGGCGCCTCGGTGCACCGGGTCTGAGCACTGGCAGGGCGGGTCGCGGCGGGGCGCCTCGCCGGTGGCGAGCCGCGCCAATCTGTGGCCATCTACGGCCCGATGGATGGCGAGGAACTGCGTCAGGCGTTGACCCGCTTCGTCGCGCGCCAGACCGGCGCGGCGACGGTCGTCATCGACGGCCTGCGCAAGCTCGCCGGCGGCGCGTCGCGCGAGCTGTGGGCGTTCGACGCCGAGATCGACGGCGAGCGCCTCGCGCTCGTCCTGCGCCGCGATCCCGGCGACACGACGCTGCAGACCCAGCGCCGCGACGAGTTCCGCGTGCAGGTGGCGGCGTGTGCCGCCGGCGTGCCGGTGCCGCGTCCCTACTGGCTCGCCGAGGATGCCAGCGAGCTCGGCGCGCCGGCCTACGTCATGGCGCGCATCGACGGCGAGACGCTGGCGCGCCGGCTGCTGCGCGATGCGACGTACGCGAACGCGCGCGCCGCGCTGCCGGCCCAGCTCGGCGCAATCCTCGCGCGCATCCACGCGATCGACATCACGACCCCGGAGCTCGGCTGCCTCGCCGCGCCGCCGCCGGAGCAGTCGCCCGCGGCGGCCGAGCTCGAGCGCTACGAGCAGCTCTACCAGGGCCTCGCCCCCGAACCGCATCCGGTCTTCGAGCTCGCGCTGCGCTGGCTGCGCCGCCATCAGCCGGCGAACACGCGGCGAGCGCTCGTCCACGGCGATTATCGCCTCGGCAATGTCATTGTCGGACCCGAAGGCGCGCGGGCGATCCTCGACTGGGAGCTGGCGCACATCGGCGACCCCGCCGAGGATCTCGGCTGGCTGTGCGTGCGCGCGTGGCGGTTCGGTGGGCCGCTGCCGGTGGGCGGCATCGGCACCCGCGAAGCCCTGCTGGCGGCATACGAGGCCGCGGGCGGCGAGCCGATCGCCCCCGCGCGGCTGCGCTTCTGGGAGGTGTTCGGCAACCTGAAGTGGGGCGTCATCTGCATCACCCAGGCCCGCACGCACCTCGACGGCCTCGTGCACAGCGTCGAGCTCGCCAGCCTCGGCCGCCGCACGGCCGAGACCGAGCTCGAGCTGCTCGAGTTGATCGAGAGTGATTAGCCACAGAGGGCGAAGAGGACACGGAGTCGAGAACCAGTCTCATGAGAGTGCCCCTCGACTCGGTGTTCTCTCCTCCTCGGTGGCCAACCTCTGAAACCGGTCACCGGTCACCGTCTTTTCCGCGGTTCGCGCCGCGGCCGCTGACATGGCGGGACGCAGCCGCTAGCGTGGCGTCGCGGTCATGACCTCGATTCTCGATTACCACGCGGCCACGAAGCACTCGCCGGAGAGCGTGCGGCGCAACCGGCACATGCTCGACTGGGAGAACCAGCCGCTGCCGTTCAAGGTCTACGAGACGCTGCCGCCGCTGCCGCTGCCGCGCAGCTTCGCGGAGCCGGCGATGCCGACGCTGGCCGCCCTCGCCGCCGACGGCGCCGGCACGGTGGCGACGCCCGACCTCGGCCAGCTCGCGGCGCTTCTGCAGTACAGCGCCGGCATCACGCGCAAGCGCGAGTACCCCGGCGGGCAGGTGATGTACTTCCGCGCCGCCGCCTGCACGGGCGCGCTCTATCACATCGATCTCTATCTCGTGTGTAGCGAGCTGCCGGGGCTTGCCGCCGGCGTCTATCATTTCGGCCCGCACGACTTCGCGCTGCGCCAGCTCCGCGCCGGCGACTGCCGGCGCGTGCTCGTCGAGGCGAGTGGCGCCGAGACCGCGTTGGGCGGTGCGCCGGTGATCCTCGTCGCGGCGTCGACGTTCTGGCGCAATGCGTGGAAGTACCAGGCACGCACGTATCGGCATGCGTGGTGGGACAGCGGCACGCTGCTGGCAAACCTGCTCGCGGTGGCGGCGTCGAGCGGCATCCCGGCGCGCGTCGTCGTCGGCTTTGCCGATGCGCCGGTCAACCAGCTGCTCGGGATTGACGGTCGCGAGGAGGCAGCGCTGGCGCTGGTGCCCCTCGGCGCGGCGAGCCCGCCGCCGCCGCCTCCTCCGCCACTGCCAACGCTCGAGCTGCGCGTGCGGCCGCTGTCGCCGCGGCGCGTCGACTATCCATTGATTGCCGCCGCGCATGCGGCGACCGCGCTGACCGACGGTGCGGCGGCGGCCGCGTGGCGCACGGCGCGCTGGCCGGTGGCGCCGGCTCCGCCGGCCGGTGAGCCGGTCACGCTCGGGGCGACGCGTCCCGCCTCGCCGCCGCTCGGCGTGACCATTCTCCGTCGCGGGTCGGCGCGGCGCTTCGCCCGCCGGGCGATCGACCGCGCGCAGCTCGCCGCGCTGCTGCACGCCGCGACCCGCGGGGTGCCCGGCGACTGGGCGCCGGGCGCGACGCCCGTCGCGCAGCCGTTCGTCATCGTCAACGCGGTCGATGATCTCGCGCCCGGCACCTACCGCTACGACCCGCGCGTCGCCGCGCTGGTGCCGTTGCACCAGGGCGAGCTGCGCGAGCGTGCCGGCTTCCTCGCGCTCGGGCAGTCGCTGGCGGCGGATGCCGCGGTGAATGTCTACCTGCTCGCCGACTGCGATCCGCTGATTGCGGCCGTCGGGCCGCGCGCCTATCGCGCCGTCTCGCTCGACGCGGCGATCACCGGCGGCAAGCTCTATCTCGCCGCCTACGCGCTCGGGATCGGGGCCACCGGACTGACGTTCTTTGACGACGAGGTGATCCGCGCGTTCGGGCCGGCCGCGGACGGGGCCGAGGTATTGTTCCTGGTGGCGGCGGGTCCGCGGGCCGCCCGCCAGCGGAGGACGGAATGAGTCGACGTCGTCGCCTGCTGCTCGCCGGCGCTGCCGTGCTCGTGCTCGCGGGGAGTGCGGCCTGGTACTGGCAGAGCCAGCTCATCGGCATCGGTGCGCGCTGGTATCTCGCGCAGGTCGCGGCGCGCGAGGAGGCGAGCGGCGATATCGGCGAGCGACGGGCGGCGGTGGCGCGCATGCATCGCATGCTGCTGCTCCAGCCGCCCGACGACGCGCTGGTCCCGGAGCTGTTCGACCTCGTCACCGCCGTGTCGTCGCGCGTCGCGACCGGGCAGATCGACTTTGCGTGGGCCGCGTACGTCTACAACAGCTACGAGCGGGACCTCGTGCGCGATCGTCCGAACGGGCAGCCGCGCCGGACGATGGAGGAAGTCGAGGCCGAGGTGAAACGCTACGTCGAGTTCTATGCGCTGCAACGCCGGCCCGATGCATCCGGTGTGCGACTGCGCGATCTCGCCGGCGCGCCCGCGGGCGAATCGTTCACGCTCGAGGAGATCGAGCAGGCGCACCGCGAAGGACGCGACCTGACGCGGGAATGAACGCTGCCGGCGTTCCGCCCGCCGTCGTCGCGGGCGGGAGGCCCCGCGGTCCGCGTCACTCCGGACGCGTGGCGTCCTCGAGCGTGATCGGGGCGCGCGCGATGCAGGGCGCGACGCGCACCGGGCAGGACGGGAGGTCGCACGCCGCGCAGTGCTGGCGGTGGCACGGCGTCACGTGGAAGACGATCTCGCCGTCGAGGTCGAGCGTGCGCACGATGCGGCGTTCGAATGCGTCCGCGAACTCGTGCGCCTGTTCGACCGTCCAGAACTCGGGGACCACCAGGTGGGCGTCGACGTGCGTGAACCGTCCGGAGCGGATCGCACGCAGGAAGTGCACGCGCACCACGCCGGGGACGAGGTTCGCGTTGATGCCGTGCACGATGCGCTGCAGCAGCTCGGTGTCCTCCTCGTCGAGCAGCCCGCCGGCGGCGTGACGGACGAGGCCGAGCCCGGTCCAGATCAGGTTGACGCCGACCAGGGCGGCGATGACGGCGTCGATCCAGGGCTGCCCCGTGAGCAGCACGAGGCCGAGGCCGACGGCGGCCGCGAGGCTCGTCCAGAAATCGGTCAGCACGTGCGTGCCGTCCGCGATCAGCGTCAGCGAGTGATGACGCCGGCCGACCTGCAGGAGATAGGCGCCGAGCGCCGCGTTCGCGAAGCCGGCTCCGACGGTGATCAGCAGGCCGACGTTGAGCTGGCGGACCTCGTGCCCGAAGAGCAGGGCGGTGCCCGCCTCCTTGATGATGAGCACCGCGGCGAAGGCGATCAGGCCGCCCTCGAAGGCGGCGCTGAAGAACTCGATCTTGCCGTGTCCGTACGGGTGATTGCGATCCGCCGGCCAGCCGGCGACGACGAGACCGCCGAGCGCGAACAGCGCCGCCACGACGTTGACGATGCTCTCGAGCGCGTCGGAGAGGATCGCCGTCGATCCGGTGAGCTCGTAGGCGAGGTATTTGAGGCCGAGCAGCGCGGTGCCGACGACGAGCGAGATGACCCCGGCGCGCAGGCGCACGCCGGCCGGCGCCTCGAGGCGGTCGTCGACGCGCGCGAGCGTCTCCTGGCTGACCAACCAGGGCTCGCCGGCCGGCGCCTCGTTCGCGGACATGCCGCATTGTGCCCCGCCACGCGCGCCGGCGGAAGCACGGCGGAGCGGCGCCGCTCAGCGCGTGTCGCGCCGCACGCACCGGCGGCAGAGATGCCGCCGGCCGAGTGCGAAATCGATCCGGTCGATCGGATGCCGACAGCTGGCGCACGCCACCTGTCCCAGCTCCGTCGGGCGCACCAGCATCGCCTGCGAGCGGAGCTCCAGTTGCGCTTCGCCGTAGCGGCGGGCGCAGCACTCCGCTTCATCGAACACCAGCTCGCAGTCGTATCCGCTGCGGGCAGGCATGAGGCGTTCACCTCCCCTGAAGCGGATCCGGGCAACATCGTGCATGAGAAACGACTCCTGCAGCACGGGCGTTTTTGGACAATTGAGGCGGCAGATAGTGCGGCGCGCCGGTTCGCCAATCAATCCCCTTTCTCCGCGCCTGCGCGTTTTCCGCAGGCGCGCCGCCGCCGCGTGGTGTCGGCGCCGCCGTGACGCCGTGGCAAGGCTGGTTTGACACCGTGCAGGGCGGTCGGTACGGAGAACCGATCCGCCGAAACGTGTCCCAACCCACCCGTACGTATGACGCCGGCACCGCCGTCGTGCGCGCCGAGACGCGCGCAACCGGCGCGCGGCCGTCGCGGACGATCGCAGCAAGGAGGCAACCGTCGTGGAGGGCTTGAGTGTCCTGGAGATGATCCACCAGGGGGCACTGGCGACCTATCCCCTGATCGCGTTCTCGATCGTCACGGTGAGCATCATCTTCGAGCGCCTCTGGGCGCTGCGCAACGTCGTGTCGAGCACGCTGGCACTGACCGGCGGCATCACCCCGAGCCTCGAGAAGGGACAGATCAGCGAGGCGCTGCAGACCGCGCGCGCGCAGGTCGCGACGCCGGCGGGCCGCATCTTCACCGACGTGCTGGCGCGCCACGCGAGCGATTCGCTCGAGTACCTGGCCGATCTCACCGAGGAGAAGCGGTTCGAGGAAGTCGAGGCGCTCAAGGGGCCGCTGTGGGTGCTCGGCACCGTCGGCGCCAGCGCGCCGTTCATCGGCCTCTTCGGCACCGTCGTCGGCATCATCAAGGCCTTCCACAACATGTCGGTGATGGGCAGCGGCGGCTTCTCGGTCGTCGCCGCGGGCATCTCCGAGGCGCTGGTCGCGACCGGCCTCGGCCTCGCCGTCGCGATCATCGCGGTGATCTTCTACAACTACTTCCAGACGCGCATCGAACGCATCGAGGCGGCGCTGACGATCGCCTCCAACCGCGTGCTCGATGCCATCCACCTCGGCCGGCAGGCGCATGGCGCTCGGTAGCCTGCAGAAGCGCGGCCGGTCTCCGATCATGGCGGAGATCAACATCACGCCGCTGACCGACATCTTCCTCGTGCTGCTGATCATCTTCATGGTCAGCAGCGCCGCGATGATCGAGTCGGGCGCGAAGATCAGCCTGCCGGAGGTCGACAGCACCTCGTCGCAGCCGCGCGAGATCACGGTGACGGTCACCTCGGCGCAGCAGATCTACGTCAACAACGAGCCGACCGCGATGGACCAGATGGAAAACGTGCTGCGCGGGCTCGTCGCGGCGAACCCCGACGTGCCGGTGGTGCTCGAGGGCGATCGCGAGGTGCTGTTCGGCGAGGCGGTGAAGATCCTCTCGCTGGCACAGAAGGCCGGCGCCGCGCAGGTGGCGATCGCCGCGCAGCGCAGCAAGGGCGGCAACTGAGCGGACGATGAGCGCCGAGCGCCCCGACGGCGCCGATCAGGATCCCGCGCGCTTCGACCCATGGTCGGGGCACCAGTACGGCGGCGCGCGCTTCTTCGCCGCATCGACCGTCATTCACGTCGTCCTGCTGCTGGTGTTCGCCGGCATCTCGCTGACCGTCTTTCGCTCGGTCGAGCGGATCGAGGTGCAGATCATCGACGGTCCGGGGGCCGACGTGGGCGGCGCGCCGTCGCTCGACGACTACGCCGGCCTGCTCGAGGTCACGCGCGCGCCGCGCCAGACCACGCAGCGGCCGCAGGGACCGGTGGTGCGCCACATCGAGGCGCCGCGCGCGCCGAGCCTGCCGGACGTCGGGCCGAAGCGCGGCCGCGGCACCGAGCTGAGCGGCGCCGCGCTGCCGCTCGGCGCCGGCGGCATCGGCCGACTCGGCGGCAGCTTCGGCGACTACGTCGGCGGTCTGCGCAAGACGGGGCTCGACCTCGTGCTGGTGATCGACACCACCGAAAGCATGCAGTTCGTCATCGCCGAGGTGAAGCGGCATGCCGAGTCCCTGGTGCGCAGCATCCAGCGCATGGTGCCGACCAGCCGCATCGGGATCGTGGCGTATCGTGATCACGGCGACGAGTACGTCGTGAAGTGGTCGGACCTGAGCTTCCGCACCGACAAGCTCACCAGCTTCATCGGCACGCTGTCCGCCGCCGGTGGTGGCGACTGGGAGGAGGCGGTGCTCGCGGGTGTCGAGGCGGCGATCACCGAGCTCTCCTGGCGCCGCAAGTCGAAGAAGATCATCGTCCTGATCGGCGGCTCGCCGCCGCACCCCGGAGACGTCGAGCCGCTGACCGCGCTCGTGCGCGCGTTCCACGCCGATGGCGGCACGCTGAGCACGATCGATGTCACCGACCACCTCCATCTCGAATTCCACCGCGCCATGTGGCGTTCGCTGCACGGCGACAAGCCCTTCTCGCCGCCGCCGAAGGCCGACTTCTACCAGCAGGTCACGACGCTCTACGGCGAGCTCGCGAGTGCCGGCGGCGGCGAGATGATCCAGCTCGCCGACGACCGCAAGCTGACGCGCGACGTGCTGGTGCTGACGTTCGGCTCGCGCTGGCGGCTGGAGATGGCGAAGCACCTCGAGGAGCTGTCCTGACATGCGCCGCCGGGCGCTCGCCGCGGTGGCCGCCGCGGCGCTCGCGCTGCTCGCGCCGGCGGCGCACGCGCGGTCGGCCGGCGAGATCGCGGCCGCGGCGCGCGCGATCGGCGGCGCCACCGGCGATGCCGCGAGCGAGCAGGCGCGCATCGCCCGGCTCGGCGAGCTCGTGCTGGCGTTCATCGCGCGCAGCGACGAGGCGGCGCGCAGCGGCAGCGAGCCGGCGCAGCGCGCCGCGCTGCGCGGCGCGTTCGAGGCGATCGAGGCGCCGCTCGAGTCGATCTACGGCGCGCGCAGTCGGCGTCTCGAAGCGCTGGCGCGCGCGGTGATGGAGCAGGACGGCGATCTCGAAGCGCTCTATGAGACCGCCGAGTTCACCGAAGCCCAGGCGGTCGCCGCCGCGGCGCTCTACTACCGCAACTGGCTCGCGTACTACGGCGCGCGGCTGTACGACGGCGAACGACGCGCGACCCTGCTCTCGACCGCCGAGCAGGGGTTCTCGCAGCTGGCGGTCGGCGAGCAGCAGCCCGAGCTGATCAGCGAAAGCCTGCTCGGACGCGGGCTCTGCCACCTCGAGCTCGGGGACACCGCGGCGACACTGCGCGACTTCGCGCTCGTGCTCGAGACGCCGGGCGTGCCGCCCGAGCGGGCCGGCAAGGCGCGGCTGGCGCGGCTCGATGCGTACGCGCGCGCCGGACGGACGCCGGAGGCGCTGCGCTACTCCGACGAGCTGCTGCGCCGCGGCGACGTCGCGGCCGCCGATGTGCCGCTGGTGCGCTTCGTGCGCCTGCAGATGCTCGTCGACGCGACCGCGGCCGCACGCGGTGCCGAGGCCGAGCGCCAGCGGCGCGAGGCGGCCGAACTGATGGCGGCCTTGCGTGCGGCCGGACCCGGCTGGGCCGGCAGGGTCGATGCCCTGCTCGCCACGCGTATCGACGACCCGCGCGCCTGGGCCGACGCGGTCGACGCGCCGCGCGCCCACTGGGAGCTCGCCCGCTCACTGCTGGCGCGCAACGACTACGACGGCGCGCTGCCGCTGCTGACGCAACTGGTCGCGAGCGCAGATCCCGAGGCGCAGCCCCTGCACCCCGACGCGCAGTACTGGCTCGGCGTCGTTCGCATGCAGCGCGGCGAGCTCACCGCAGCCGCCGACGCCTTCGATGCCGCGCTCGTCGCCGACGCCGACTGGACGGCCGAGGCGCGCTATCTCCGATTCAAGGCGCTCGAGCAGCTGATGGCCGAGAGCGAGGGCGAGGCGGCGCCTGCCGCACGGTACGAAGCCGCCCTGCGCGATCTGCTGACGCGCGCACCACAGCATCCGCGCGTCTGGGAAGCGCAGTACCGTCTCGGTGAGCTCCTGCAGGCGCGCGGCGAATTCGCCCTCGCCATCGAGGCGTATGCCGGCGTGCGCGGCGACCCCGTGACCGAGCTGCGAGCGCGCTTCGGCACGCTGCAGTCGCGCTTCGAGCTCCTCGCGCGTGACGTCGATCCGCCGGTGCGCGCCGCGCGCCTCGCCGCGATCGGTACCGATCTCGATGCAATCGATGCCCAGCGCCGCGGCCTCGAGGAACCGAGCCCGGGGGTGGACGAGATTGGTGCCCGGACGACGCTGCTGCGCGCGGTGTACCTCGGCGTGCGCGCCACTCCGGAGTCGGACGAGCAGATCGCCGCCCTGCTGGGCGATTTCGAGCAGCAGTTTCCCGCCCAGCGCGAGCTGCTCGCCCAGGCGGTGCGGCTGCGCCTCGGCGCCCTGCAGCGGCTCGGGCGCTACGCGGAAGCCGAACGCGTCGCTGATCAATACCGGCCGGCGCTGGCGGCGGAGACGCGACCGGTACAGCTCGAGAAGCTCGCGGCCGATTTCGACCGTGCAGCGATGGTGCGCCGCGAGGCTGGCGACGCAGACGGCAGCACGGCGGCGGCCCGCACCGCCCTCGCGCTCTACGCCCTCACGGGCGTCGACGGCGAGCCGGCGCGCCAGCTGAAGGTCGCCGAGCTCAAGGAGGCGACCGGCGATCTCTCCGGCGCGGCGGCGATCTATCGCGGCCTGGTGGGCGATCCGCACGTGCCGCTCGCGCGCGCCGGCCTGGCGCGCGTGGAAGAGTCGCAGGGCCGTCTCGCCGAGGCGCTCGCGCACTGGGCGGCGTACACCGGCAGCGTTCGCCGCGGCGACGCGCGCTGGATTCAGGGCGAGTACCAGCAGGCGCGCCTGACGCTCGCGCTCGGCGATCCGGCCGGCGCCTGCGATCGCCTGACGAAGCTGCGACCGATGATGCCCGCGGTGGCCGACGCCGACCTGCGCCGCCAGTTGGGCGAGCTGCACGACCGCGCCTGCCAGTAGGCGCGCGCGTCGTGTGCGACCGCTGGAGGGAGGGCTCCCGCGGCGCCGCGCCGCGCCGCGCGTCACCTCCCGCATGATGCACCGCGGGGCCGCGGTCGTGCAGGAACACGGCCCTCCACGTGGTGACTCAGCGGCCCGTATCGCAACGCAGGCGATGCCCCGACTCACGGCGCGCGCTGCAACGTGACCGGCACCGTGCGTTCGCTGCGGCCGCGGCGGATGGTGACACGCACCGTCTCGCCGACTTCGCGGCGTTCGAGCAGCAGCAGCAGGTCGCCGGACGAGGTGACCGGCTCGCCATCGATGGCGGTGATGACGTCGCCGAGCACGAGCCGGCCGCGCGCATCGCGGCGGGTCGGGCGCAGGCCGGCACGCGCCGCGGCACCGTTCTCGAGCACGTCGAGAATCAGCGCGCCGCGCACCCGCAGCTGCCGGGCGACCTGTGTGCTCGCGACCTGCACACCGAGGCTCGGGCGGACGACGCGGCCGTGCTGGATCAGGTCCGGCACGACCCACTGCACGGTGTCGACCGGAATGGCGAAGCCGATGCCGGCATATGCTCCCGAGGGGCTGTAGATCGCCGTATTGACGCCGATCAGGCGGCCGTTGCTGTCGAGCAGCGGTCCGCCGGAGTTACCGGGATTGATCGCGGCGTCGGTCTGGATGACGTCGCGGATCGGCACCTGCGCAACCGAGCCGATCTCGCGGCCGAGTGCGCTGACGACCCCGGTGGTCAGCGTGTGGTCGAGCCCGAACGGGTTGCCGATCGCGAACACGTGCTGTCCCACCTGCAGCTCGCTGGCGCGGCCGAGCGGCAGCGGCTGCAGCTGTTCGGCCGGGGCATCGATGCGCAGCACCGCGAGGTCCTTCTCGGGCGCCACGCCGACCAGCGTGGCATCCCACGCGGACTGATCGGCGAGCGTCACCCGCGCGGCGTCCGCGCCCTGGATGACGTGGAAGTTCGTCACCACGTGGCCGCGCGTGTCCCAGATGAAGCCCGATCCGTTGCCGCGCGGAATCTGGGTCGCGTCGAAGCGGAAGCCGCTGCGGCGGCGCGCCATCGAGGTGATGAACACGACCGACGGCGAGGCGCGCTGGAAGAGCGCGACGGTCGCGCGTTCAGCCTCGCTGAGCGCGGCCGGCGCCGGCATCGGCAGCGCGCCGCGCTGCGCGTCGCCGGTTCCGGGCGCGAACATGGTGGCGGTGACACCCGCCGCGCAGCCGGCGGCGAGCAGGACGAGAGCACTGACGTGACGGCGAATCGACATGACCTCCTCGCATGCCCGCGCAGTGCGGGCCGCAACCTCCGAGTCTACGTTCCTCGGCGGGGAAAGTCGCGGCGCGGCGCGGTTGACGGGTCGGGCTCGGCGTTCAGGGTCGCGGCCGACGACAGCAGCAACCGCAGCGAAAGGAGGAGTGTGATGACGCGATTCACATTCGATCCCGTCGAGCGCCTGCTGGAGTTGCAGGACGAGCTCGACCGTTTCTTCGGCAAGCCCCTGTTCGATCTCGGCCTCAGCGGGTCCAACGTCTTCCCGCTGCTGAACGTGTTCACCGATGACGAGGGGTTCGTCGTGCGCGCCGAGGTGCCGGGCATCAAGCCCGACCAGCTCACCGTGCAGATCGAGGACGGTCACCTGACGATCAGCGGTGAGCGCCCGGCGCCGCAGGGGCACACGGCGAGCCTGCTTCGTCGTGAACGGCGCTTTGGTCGCTTCGCGCGCACCATCCAGCTGCCGTCCGAGGTCGACCCGGAGCAGGCCACCGCGGAGTGTCGCCACGGCGTGCTGACCGTGCGCATCCCCAGGCCAGCCGCGGCGAGGCCGCGCCGCATCACGGTGCAGGCGGCGTGAGCCTGCACGGAAAGGAGGTGACACGATGGCGAACGAGATCACTCCACGTGAGAAGCAGGAAGTGACCGGCGGCGAGCAGGTGCGACCGGGACGGTGCTACGTGCCGGACGTCGACGTCACCGAGAGTGCCGAAGGCCTGCGCCTCTACGCCGACATGCCGGGCGTCGAGCCGAACAGCGTCCAGGTCGAGCTGCACGACGACCTGCTGACGATCAGCGGCGACGTGAACCTCGAGAGCTACCAGGGCCTGAAGCCGATCTACAGCGAGTATCGGATCGGCCCGCTCCAGCGCCGCTTCACGCTCGCCGATCGGCACCGCTCCGACGCCGATCGGGTGGAGGCGAAGCTGGTCGACGGTGTGCTGGAGGTGTTCGTCCCGCGCACCGAGCAGGCCAGGCCACGCCGCATCGAAGTGCTGACGGCGTGAGCCGCGCCGCCGTCCGTCACCGGCCGGGTGATCAGCGCCGTTCGTCGACGCGCTCGGCGGTGATCGCCGGGAGCCTGAGCGTGTCACGCGCCGCGGCCGTCGCGAGCGCTTCGGCGGCGCGGTCGCGGCGCGAGACGCCGGGATTGCCGGCGAGATAGAACCGCCACGGGAGATCCGTCGCGAGCCGGATCCCCACCCGCGGGCAGCGGACGATCCGCTCGCCCGCGCGCCGGCGGCCGGCCTCGATCCACAGCAGGTCGCCGTGCGTGAGATCGATACCGTCGAGCGTGCGGTCGATTGCCAGGACCTTGCAGAGTCGACCGGGCCCGGCCGCCCCGGGCACCACGTCGAGGCCGCGGATCAGGACCGCGCCCGGCTCGCCGTCCGGCCCGGCGACCACGTTCATGCAGTGGTGCATGCCGTAGGTGAAGTAGACGTACGCGTGGCCCGCGGGCCCGAACATCGGCGCGTTGCGCGCCGTGCGCCGCCGGCCGCGGGCGTGCGACGCGGCATCGTCGGTATAGGCCTCCACCTCGACGATGCGGCCGCGCAGCGTCTCGCCGGCGCGCCGGCGGCACAGCCAGGTACCGAGCAGCGCCGGCGCGAGCCGCCGGGCCGAGCGGTCGAAGAACTCCCGCGGCAGCGGGCGCGGCGGCGTCATTCGCCGAGCACTTTGACGACGACGCGCTTCTGTCGCTGGCCGTCGAACTCGGCGTAGAACACCTGCTCCCACGGACCGAGATCGAGCGCGCCGTTGGTGATCGGCAGGATGACCTGATGGTGCACCAGCGTGCGCTTGAGATGGGCGTCGGCGTTGTCCTCGCCGGTGCGATGGTGGCGGTAGTCGGGGCGTGCCGGGGCGAGCCCGTCGAGCCACTCCTGGAAGTCCTGCTTGAGGCCGTCCTCCTCGTCGTTCACCCAGATCGCCGCGGTGATGTGCATCGCGCTCACCAGACACATGCCCTCGGCGATGCCGGCGCGGCGCACGATCTCGGCGAGGCGGTCGGTGATGTTGACCAGCTCGCGCCGCTGGCGGGTCCGGAAGGTGAGATACTCGGTGTGGGCGGTCACGACTCCTCCCGGAAGCGCGCCTCGAGCGCGTAGTGGCGGTCGAGGTCGATCAGGCGGTTGAACTCCTCGAAGGACAGCAGGCGGTCGAGCGCGTCGCGCATCGTGCCGGCGCGGCGCAGCTCGGTGTAGGTGTCGCGGATCGCGCGCGCCGCGGCGAGCAGCGCCGCGAGCGGCGTGACGATGAGATCGAAGCCGAGCGCGTGCAGCTCCGCCGGTGCGAGCAGCGGCGTGCGCCCGCCCTCGACCATGTTCGCGACCTTCGGGCCCGGGATGGCCCGCGCGATGCGCTCGAGCTCGGCCACCGACTCCGGCGCTTCGATGAAGATCGCATCGGCGCCGAGATCGCGTGCCGCCTGACCGCGCGCGATCGCCTCCTCGAGCCCGAGCGTGGCGCGCGCGTCGGTGCGCGCGACGAGGAACAGGTCGCGCCGCGCGCGCTCGCCGACCACCGCGCGCAGCTTGGCGAGCCACTCGCCGCGTGCCACGACCTGCTTGCCGCGCATGTGTCCGCAGCGCTTCGGCCACACCTGGTCCTCGAGGAAGAGGCCGGCGGCGCCGGCGGCGTGATACAGCTCGACCGTGCGCAGGACGTTGAGCGGGTTGCCGTAGCCGGTATCGGCGTCGACGAGCACCGGCTGCGGCGTCAGCCGGCATACCCGGCGCGCGGTGTCGGCCATCTCGGTCTGCGTGAGATAGCCGAAGTCGGGCTCGCCGAGCAGCGTCGCGGCGACGCTGAAGCCGCCCATGAACAGCACCTCGAAGCCCGCCTCGGCGGCCAGGCGCGCGGTCAGCCCGTCATAGACCCCGCCGAGCACGAGCGGCCGGTCTTCGGTGAGCAGGTCGCGGATGCGCTGCGCAGGCGTGCTCATGCGATCCGGCTAGCAGCTTTGCCGCGTGAAGCGAACGTTCCCCGAGAAACACGTGGCCACAGATGACCACGGAGGTGGATCAGGCGGGGAATCGGGCGCCCAGCCAATCGACGATCAGGCCGGCCGCGATCGGGGCGCCGCTGCGTTCCTGCGTGCCGACGCCGAACCCGTAGTGATCCCCGGGCGCGCTGGCGATCGCCTTGTCCGCCGAGGCGAGGGCGTCGAACGCCGTACGGGCGTCCTCGGGGAAGATCGCGTTGTCGCCGTCGTACCACACGACCAGCGCCGGCAGCGTGATGTGCGGGGCGGTGTCCTCGACGGCGGCGTTCGAGGACAGGCCCGACCACGTGCTCAGCCAGGCGCGCGGGGTGGTGACGCGCGCAAAGCCGAGCTCCATGTAGTTCGTCAGATCGGGGCGGTACGAGTAGAGCGTGCCGGCATCGCGCGCCGAGGGATCGAGCGAGCGGTCGAGCGCCCGCAGGTCGGCCTCGGTGCGATGCACGAGGAGGTGCGGCTGGGCGACCGAGGTGCGCAGCAGCCGGGCGCGCTCCGGCCAGGGACGCGCGGCGAAGCCGTCGGAGCGGACCTCGCGCCGTGCCGCGGCGCGCGCCGCCAGGCGGGCGCGCGCGATCGCGTCGATGCGGGCGACGCGCGCGCGCTGCGCGGCGCGATAGCGCGCGACGAATTCGGCCGTGTATGCGCTCGACTCCGGCGGCTGGCGGTAGCCGTTCGCCGGATCATAGGGATCGAGCGCCGGATCGCACGACAGCGGGTCGTCCTCGTCGGTGACCGAGGGATCGATCATCTGCATCAGCACGCGCCCCTCACCGAGATGCGCGGCGAGCAGGACGAGCCCATCGGCCATCGGCAGGTCGTGCGCGTTCAGATCGCACGGATCGCCGGCCGGCGTCGTGCGCAGGCGTCCCGGCGGCGCCGTGCCCGCCTGCGCGAGATAGAAGCTGTAGAGCGAGCCGCCGCCGCTGTTGCCGCAGAGGATGACGTGCTCGAAACCGCGCGCGCGCAGGAACCGCACGCCCGCGGCGACGTCGAGCAGCAGCAGCTCGTGCACGCAGTGCGTGTCGTTGTTCAGCCAGCGGCTGTTCTGCCCGAAGACCGCATATCCGCCCGCGGTCAGCCACGGCGTCAGGTAGTGCCGGCTCATGTCGGCCTGCGGATGCATGAAGCAGACGACCGTGCGGTGCCGGCCGGTGCTGTAGAGGATGGCGCTCGACAGCGCGCCGTCGGCGGCTTCGAGCGCCACCGGCTCGGCGCGCACGCCGGCGAGCAGTCCCGGGAACGAGACGCAGCGGAACGGGTTCTCGTAGCGGCCGAGGCGCATCAGCGAAACCGCGCGCTCCGCCGCCGCGGCGTGCGCAGGGCGTCGAGGATCGCCGCGCAGAGCAGCGGGAACATGATCTCGTGGTGGCCGGTGAGCTGGTACCCCTTGCCGTCGCCCTGGGTCGGCCGCTGCACGACGTTCACGGCCGGCCGGTAGTGACGCATGAAATCCATGTCGACGGTGACCAGCTCGCCCACCGTGGTGCCGACGTTGCGCGCCAGGTTGAGCGCCTTGAGGAACACCTCGGGGATGATCACCGCCGAGCCGAGATTGATGAACACGCCGCGGTGGAGGTGCTCGCAGACGCCGGCGAGGCGGTGGAAGTCGAGCAGCGAGGCGGCCCCGATCGCCGCGCCGTCGGCCGCCGGGTGCATGTGGATGATGTCGGTGCCGACCGCGACGTGCACGGTCACGGGCACGCCGAGGCGGACGCCGGCGGCGAGAATGCTGAGCTGCCGGTGCGGCAGGCGCGCCTCGATGATCGCGCGGCCGACCGCCGCGCCCAGCCCGAGCTCGGGGCGCCGGCTGATCGCCTCGTTCAGAAAGCGGCCGGTGTCCTCGGCCATGCCGAACGCGCCGCTGCCGAGTGCGGCCGCGACGTCTTCCGAGGTCGCGCCGTGATACGCGAGCTCGAAGTCGTGCACGATGCAGGCGCCGTTCATCGCCACGGCCGAGAGGACCCCGCGGCGCATGAGCTCGATGATCAGTGGGCTCAGCCCGACCTTGATCGGGTGCGCGCCCATGCCGAGCACGACCGCGCCGCCGGCGCGGTGACGCTCGGCGACGGCGCGCGCCACCGCGCGCAGATCGCGGGCGGCGAGGATGTCGGGCAGCGTCTCGAGGAAGCGGCCGAGCGACATGCCGGGGCGCGGCAGCCGGCCGAGCGCCGCCGCCGCGACCTTGCTCTGCCGCCCGGCGAGCGGGTAGGTGCGCACCCGCGCGAGATCGATCGGCGTGCCGCTCAGCCGGCGCGGTGCGCGGCGGGCGGCCATCAGCGCGCCGGCGTCCCGGCGAGCTCGCGTTCGACGAGCTCGCAGAGCGTGTGGCCGATGAGACTGTGCGTCTCCTGGATCCGTGGCGTCACGCGCGTCGCGTCGACGCACAGCAGGTGGTCGACCGTCCCGGCGAGCGCGCCGCCGGTGCCTCCGCACAGGCCGACGCTGATCACGCCGCGGGCGCGGCACGTCTCCACGGCGCGCAGCACGTTTGGGGCATTGCCGCTGGTCGAGATCGCGAATGCGACGTCCCCCGGACGGCCCAGCGCCTCGAGCTGCTTGGCGAAGACCAGCTCGTAGCCGAAGTCGTTGGCGATGCTGGTCAGGGCGGAGGTGTCGGTGGTCAGCGCGATCGCCGGCAGCGGGGCGCGGTCGAGGAGGTAGCGGTTCGTGAACTCGGCGGCGAGATGCTGCGCATCGGCGGCGCTGCCGCCATTGCCGAAGAAGAACAGCGTGCGGCCGGCGCGCAGGGCGTCGGCGGTGACCGTGATCACGCGCGCCAGCGCGGCGGCGTGGCGCTCGACGAACGCGCGCTGGACCTGCGCCGAGTCGTCGAAGAGGCGGCGGATGTCGTCCTGCAGCACGCGCCGGATATAGCGGAGGGGACGAAGGCGGCGCCAGTCGGCCCCTGCAAACGCAAACGGCGCGGGGGCCTGGGGCCCGCCGCGCCGTTCGACACGTTCGAGTACTGGCAGCGCCGCTTACGGGCGCTTGAACAGGGTCTGCATCTTCATCGCCAGACCCATGTCGCCCGCGATCTTCAGCTTGCCGCTCATGAACGCCATCTGGCCGTTCAGCTTGCCGGCGATCAGGTCGACGTAGTCCGACGCGGCGAGCGTCATCGTCATGTTCGGCGACGCGTGCGTGCCCTGCGACACCTTCGCCGTGCCGTCCTTGATCTCGACGTAGTAGTCGCCGCCGCCATCGCCCGTGAGCTTGAACTGGATCACCGAGTTCATGCCCTTCGCCGCATCAGCGTTGAGCTGATTCGGCATCGCGTCGAAGATCGCCTTCACGTCGTCTGCAGTTGCCATGTCTCCTCCTTTGAGAGTGCTGGGCGTGTGGCGGGTGCCCGGTTGACGTCTGGTTGTGAGGGTGGACGACGGGGTTTGTGACCGTCCCAACCCCACCGCCGCCCGCCTAACTATGCGAAGGGGGTTTTCTTGTCAATCACTTGCCCTAACTGAAAACACGGGTCCGAAATGTCATGCGTGACGCTGACGGAAGCGGTGCGCTCGCGGCGAGCATCGCCGTCGAGCCGACACCGGCGCGGATCATCCCGCCGAGCGTGGCGGCGGCGCGATGCTGAGCTCCGAGGGCAGGTTCAGCGTGCCGCCGATGTTGGAGTACGGGAAGTAGCGCGCGCAGACGTGCGCGTGCAGCGGCACGCCCGGGCCGTCGTGGATCTCGTAGTCGAGCGGCAGCGGCCCGAGGATGGTGAGCGCCTCGTGCAGCAGGTCGGCGAATGTGTCGAGCACCGCGGGGGCGACCTCGGTGATGCGGCCGACGACCGCCGGGCAGACGATCTCGTAGCTGCGCGGGAACGTGCCGAACGGACAGAAATAGAGGAAGCAGTTCTCGCGCTCGGCGAGCAGAAAGCCCTCGTCGCGCGCGAACGCGAGGATCTCCTGCCAGAGGTCCGGTTCGCGCTCGAGACAACGCCGCTCGATCTCCACCGGCGGGAACTCGCGATCGGCGCCGATCACCTGATTGTGCAGATGCGGCTGCGACGCGCCCGACTCGCGGCCCTGGTTCTTGCGGATCAGCACGGCGCGCACGGCAGGGTTGGCATAGGCGCGGCGCGCCATCGTGACGTCGGCGCGCAGGATGGCGCGGAACTGCGCCGGCGGCAGGAGGGCGCTGTAGAGCAGCTCGTCGCGATGCTGCGCGCCGTCGGCGAAGTGGCGCGGGTCCTCGACCACCACGTACGACTCGTTGCGGCCGCCGGTGCAGAGCTCCGGCACGCGCGGGAACAGGTTGCCGAAGGCCCGGATCAGCCACGGCGCGTCGCGTTCGATCGCCTCCGGCACCTCCTCCGGCCGGATCCGCAGGATCTCCGCCGTGGTCATCTCCTCGTTGCCGGGGCAGAACGGGCAGTCGCGCCGGGCCGCGGCGAGCTCGGCGAGACGCGCCTGCTCGGCAGCGTCCCAGTCCGGCGGCTGCGCGGTCGGCATGACCTGCGGACGTCGCGAGAAGCCGCTCTGCTTCCTGTGGACCTCGGTGAAGTACGTCACCGCGCCGGTGAACGGGCTCCGGACCCAGACCAGCCGCCCGTCTTCCTTGCGGAACTCGATCGGCATTGCAGGTCCTCCGTAGTTGACCCCCTGCTGCGGCGCAACGCGCACAGTTTCGCGCGCGAGCGCGACTCCGTCGTGTCGCGCGATCACGCGCGCGCCGCCGACGCGGGCGCGATTTGAAGCGGTCCGGTGCGTCCAGTATATGATGGTGGACTTTCAGAACCACGACGCGATCGCGACCGCGCGCGCCGCGTCTGCGAGGGGGCTTCAACATGCGGGTGATGGGTGTCTTCGTTCTGTTGCTGGTCGCGACCGCGGCGCCGCTTCGCGCCACGCAGGATCTCGTCAAGGATCCCGACGGCAACACGCTGGCGGTGATCGTCGACTGCTCGACGTGCCGCGAACCCGGTGGCGAGCGCTGCGAGACCGGCGTCGATGGCGGCTTCAACGATGGCAAGCCGTGCGGCAAGTGCCTGCTCGACGCGAACTTTCCGACCCGCATCCCGTATCCGTACGACCTCCAGTTCACCGGCTACCTGAAGGACGAGAACGGACAGCCGCTCAAGGGCAAGTTCGTGCGCCTCTACCTGCCGAACACCTGGACCGTGCGCACCCGGACCACCGAGGACGGCATGTTCCGCCTCCTGCTCGGCGCGACCGCCGAGCGCAAGGGCAAGGCGCTGGCGATCAAGCTCGGTGACCGCACGATGCGCAAGGACAGCAAGGCGGCGGAGTACGCGCTGTACATGCTGCCCGAGAACTACAAGCCGTGCGCGACCGAGGCGTCGAACGCGAGCAAGTAGCCGTGGAGGTCGGGGCACGCTGAACCGCGTTGCCCCGACCGCTCCGCCCGCCGGTCGGACGCCGGCACGTTCCGTCTTGGTGATGACGCGTCCTGCCGGCTAGACTCCCGGCCATGTCAGCGTGGCGCCGGGGCACCTCCGCGCGGCCGACGCCCGAACAGATCGGACGGGCGGCCGGGCCATGGCTGATCATCCGCGTCGTCGAGGTGCTGATCGCCTGGCTGTTCTTCAACGAGTTCTTCTCGATCCAGCCGGTGCGCTGGGTCGTGCAGCTGGCGTTCATCGGCTACCTGCTGCTCACCGTCCCGGTGGTGCTGCGCTATCGCCAGGGGCGCGCCTCGCCGGGGCTGATCGCGTTCGACATCGCCCTCAACGTCGGCACGCTCGGCCTGCCGATCGCCGCCTCGGGCGGCCACCTGAGCCCGCTGATCCTTCTGCTGCCGCTCAAGGCGGTGCCGTACGCGGTCGTGTTCGGCGCGGCGACCGGCGCCGCGTTCCTCGGCGCCGCCGCGCTGATGCTCGGGGCGATGGAGTGGGCCGACCGCGCGGTGCTGATCTCGGTGGTGCCGCTGAGCGACCTCGTGCAGGGGACCTTCGATCACGTCGTCTGGTTCGCCATCGTCGAGACGGTCATCGGCGGGCCGGTGGCAACGCTCTGGCTGCGCATGGCCATGGATGCCGCGGCGCCGCGCCTGCGTCCGACGGAGCGCGAAGGGACGCCGTCCGCCATTGCCGACGCGCTGCTCATGGTCAGCGAGGCGGTGAGCAGCCTGACGCGCCTCGACGACATCCTCGAGAAGGTGGTCGAGATCGCGCCGCGCGCCCTCGAGATGGATCACTGCGGCATCGTGCTCTGGGACGAGGACACGGGCCGCTACGTCCGCACCGTGTCCTCGGGCGGGGCGCAGCGCACGCTGGCGCTCGCCGACGAGCAGGTGCCGGACTTCGAGTGGGTGCGCCGCCTCGGTCATTGCGTCGTCGTGCCCGCCGAGGATCGCCTGCCCGGCGCGCCGGCGGACATGCCCGCCGTCCTCATCGCGCCGCTGTCGAGCGGACCCCGGTTCTTCGGCGTGATGGAGCTCGCCCGCCGCCAGGCGCGCGCGTCGTTCACGCAGCGCGACATGACGATCGCCGACGGCATCGCGCGGCAGACCGCCGTGGCGATCGAGCGCGCCCGCCTCGTCGAGGACAGCCGCCGCCTCGTGCGCGCGGTGGAGAGCACCGAGGAGGCGGTGCTGATCACCGATGCGACGCGGCGCGTGATGTTTGCCAACCCGGCCCTGCTGCGCACCTTCGGCGTCCGCCGCGAGGAGGTGATCGGGCGCGATGCCCTCGAGTTCGCCCCCGACCTCGCCGAACCGCTCAGCGCGTTCACCGATCCCACCTCGCTGCAGCGCCGCAGCTGGCGCGGCGAAACGATCGTGCATCGCACCGACGGCACGCCGATTCCGATCATGCTCAACGCGAGCCTGATCCGCGATACCGACGGCCGCGTGCAGGGCGCGGTCGCCATCCTCGAGGACGTCTCGGAGGAGAAGCGCTTCCAGGGCCAGATGCAGCGCGCCGACCGCCTCGCCGCGGTCGGCGAGATGGCGGCCGGCATCGCCCACGAAATCAACAACGCGCTGACCGCGATCTTCGGGCAGACCGACCGCACCGGGGCAGAGGACCCCGCCGAGCTGCGCGAGGCCCTGGCGCACATCGACGCGCAGGCCCGCCGCATCGCCGACATCGTGCAGGGCGTGCTCGGCTTCGCGCGGCCGCGCCCGCCGAGCCCGGTCGCGGTGGATCTCGGCGCGCTCACCGCCCGCACGCTCGAGCTCGTGCAGCACGATCTCGTGCGCCACGGCATCACGCTCGAGTCGAGCTTCGCGCCCGACCTGCCGCCGGCGCAGGCCGACCCGCAGCAGCTCCAGCAGGTGCTGCTCAATCTGTTCGGCAACGCCATCCAGGCGATGGCCGGCCGCCCGGCCGCGTGGCTGCGCGTCGAGGTGCAGGGCGACGGCGACCGCGTCGCGGTGCGCGTCAGCGACAGCGGCCCGGGCATCTCGGCGGATGTCCTGCCGCGCATCTTCGATCCGTTCTTTTCGACGAAGGCCGAGGGCAGCGGCCTCGGTCTCAGCGTCAGCTATGCCATCGCGCGCGCCCACGGCGGCGACCTGCGCGTCGAGAGCCCGCCGGGGCAGGGCGCGACGTTCACCCTGCTGCTCCCCGTCGCCGCCCCGGCGCTCGACGCCGGCGCGCAGCACGCGCTGCTGATCGACGATGATCCCGACGTCGCCGAGGCGCTCACCGCGATGCTGGTCAAGGAAGGGTTGCAGGTCGTGCACGCCGCGACCGCGACCGAAGGGCTGGCGCTGCTCGAATCGGACACCTGGGACGTGATCTTCCTCGACGTCCGTCTCCCCGACCTGCCCGGGCCCGAAATCTATCGCCGCCTCGCCGACACCAACGTCGGGCTCGCGCAGCGCGTCGTCTTCGTCACCGGCGGGGTGTGGCGCAGTGAGAGCCGCCTGCGGCAGGAGCTGCCGCCCGCTCCGGTGCTGCCCAAGCCCTGCACCCAGGCCGCCGTGCGCGACGTCCTGCGCCAGATCCGCGCCCAGCGCCGCCAGGCGGCGTAAGAAGCGCTTCGCTCCCCCGGACCGCGGGCGTCCCCGCCCGCATGCACCGCGCCCGCAATCGAGACCGTTCGCGCAAAGGGGTGCCGATCAACCGCCCGGCAGCCTGAGCACGTGGCGGGCGTTCGCGGTCGTCGTCACGGCGACCTGATCCAGCGACTCGCCGCGGACCTCTGCGAGCATCGCCGCGGTCTGCACGACCAGCGCCGGCTCGTTGCGCTTGCCGCGGAACGGCAGCGGGGCGAGGAACGGCGCGTCGGTCTCGATCAGCAGGCGGTCGGCGGGCACGAGGCGCGCCGCGTCGCGCAGGGCGTCCGCGCTCTTGAACGTGACGATGCCGCTGAACGAGAGATGGAAGCCGAGATCGAGGAAACGCCGCGCGCTCGCCGCATCGCCCGAGAAGCAGTGGATGATCCCGCCGATCTCGTCGCCGTGCTCGGCGCGCAGCACCGCGACCGCATCGTCGTCCGCCTCGCGCAGGTGAATCGACAGCGGCAGACCGAGCCGGCGCGCCAGCGCGATGAAGCGCGCGAACGCCTCGCGCTGCGCCCCCCGCGGCGAGTGCTCGTAGTGGTAGTCGAGGCCGGTCTCGCCGATCGCCACCACCTTCGGAGCGCGCGCCAGCGCGGCGATGCGCTCGACGGTGTCATCGGTCACCGTCGCCGCTTCGTGCGGATGGATGCCGACGGTCGCGAACACCGGCTCATGCGCCGCCGCGAGCGCCACCGCCGCGATGTTCGCGTCGAACGGTCCGCTCGCCCCGATGGTCACCATTGCCGCGACACCGACGGCCTGTGCGCGCGCGAGCACCGCGTCGCGATCGCCGTCGAACTCGATGTCGAGATGACAGTGCGAGTCGATCACCGACACGCCGGCGGACAGCGCCGGCAAGGTCGGCAGCGTCTCGAGCGGTTTCCAGGCCATCTGCGTGGCAACGGCGTATGCGGTGCCCCCCGATCGACGTGATGCGACCGGAGGCATCCGCGCATCAGATCCGCCTCACTCCTCGATGCGCGGGAAGAGGATTTCCGGCGCCGCCGTCGTGTGCCCAGCGGGGAAGACGCTCTCGTCCATGGCCGCGTCGAGGCCGGGGATCGCGGGCACGGCGAGCATCGTCGTCAGCCGCTGCGTGGTTTCGGGCAGGAACGGCGCGAGCGCGCCCGCGAGGCGATGCAGCGCGAGCAGCAGGTGGTGGAGGACGGCACCGGCCCGCGGTCGGGTGGCGGGATCCTTCGCGAGCTTGAACGGCGCGGAATCGACGACGTACTTGTTCGCCGCATCGATCGCGCGCCACAGCGCCTCGAGCGCGCGATGCGGCTGCAGCTCGGCCATGTGCGCGCGCATCGCCGCACCGGCCTGGGTGAATGCCTCGCGCAGTGCCAGGTCATCGGGCTGCAGCGTGCCGAGCGGCTGCACGGCGCCCTGGAAATAGCGCTGCTGCATGGCGAGCGTGCGGCTGACGAGATTCCCGAGATTGTTCGCCAGGTCGGCATTGACGCGCGTGACGAACGCGTCCTCGCTGAACGTCGCGTCCTGGCCGAACGCCATCTCGCGCAGCAGGAAATAGCGGAACGCATCCATGCCGAAGCGCGCGCGCATCTCGAGCGGCCGGATGACGTTGCCGAGGCTCTTCGACATCTTGCTCTCGCCGCGCGTCCAGTAGCCGTGGACGCGCAGGCCCCGGAACAGCGGATAGCCGGCGCTCATCAGCATCGTCGGCCAGAACACGCCGTGCGGCTTGACGATGTCCTTGCCGATCAGGTGCAGCGCCTCGGGCCACCATGACTCCCAGTCGTCGGGCCGCAGATGGCGCAGCGCGCTGAGGTAGTTGGTCAGCGCGTCGCACCACACGTAGGCGACGTAGCGGTCGTCGAACGGCAGCTCGATGCCCCAGGCGAGGCGGCTCTTCGGGCGCGAGATGCAGAGGTCGCCGAGCGCGTCGGCGCGCAGCATGGCGAGCACCTCGTTGCGGTAGCGGTCGGGCAGGATGCGCGCCGGGCGGGCATCGAGCTCGGCGGCGAGGCGCGCCTGGTAGGCGCTCATGCGGAAGAAGTAGTTCTCCTCCTCGATGTACGTCGGCGCGACCTGGTGGTCGGGGCACTTGCCGTCGACCAGCTCCTTCTCGGTGTAGAAGCGCTCGCAGCCGTAGCAGTACAGGCCGCCGTAGCCGCCGAAGTACACGTCGCCCGCGGCGTGCAGGCGGCGCAGCAGCTCCTGCACCATCGCGACGTGGTCGGGATCGGTGGTGCGGATGAAATGATCGTACGAGATGCCGCAGGCATCCCATGTGTCGCGGAACAGGCGGCTGACCCGGTCGGCGTAGGCGCGCGGCTCGACGCCGGCCGCCGCGGCGGCCTGCACGATCTTGTCGCCGTGCTCGTCGGTGCCGGTGACGAACAGCACCTCGTCGCCACAGGCGCGGTGCCAGCGCGCCAGCGTGTCGGCGACGACCGTGGTGTACGTGTGGCCGAGGTGCGGCTCGGCGTTGACGTAGTAGATCGGTGTCGTGATGTAGACGCGCGCCATCGGTCGCCTCAGCGCGCGGCGCGCGGCTTCTTCGCCACCAGATCCTCGAGCGCCGCCTCGACCTCGCTGCCGTCGTCCTCGCGGCGCACGACGACGGTCTGCCGGAGGAGATTCTGCCGCACGACGACGCCGTTGCCCTTCGTCGACTCGACCGTCGTCCCCATCCCCGGCAGGGCGCGCCCGAGCTCGAGATAGGTGTCGTATTCGTAGCGCAGGCAGCACTTCAGGCGGCCGCACATGCCGGCGAGCTTCGAGGGGTTGAGCGACAGCCCCTGCTCCTTCGCCATCTTCACCGACACCGAGCTGAACTCGCGCAGCCAGCTCGAGCAGCACAGCTCGCGGCCGCAGGGGCCGACGCCGCCGATCAGCTTCGTCTCGTCGCGATGGCCGAGCTGCTTCATCTCGATGCGCATGTGCAGCGTCTGCGCGAGATCGCGCACCAGCTCGCGGAAGTCGACGCGCTCCTCGGCGAAGAAGAAGAAGACCATCTTCGAGCCGTCGTAGGTCGGCTCGGTCTTGAGCAGCTTCATCGGCAGCCCGTGCTCGCGCACGCGATGCAGGCAGATGCGCTGGGCGTCGGCGGCGCGGCGGCGGTTGGCGTCCTCGCGTGCCAGCTCGCGGTGATCGGCGCGCTTGACGACGCGCGGCAGCCCCTGCGCGATGCGCGGATCGACGGCATGCGGCGGCACGGCGACGACGCCGAGCGCGGTGCCGCGGGCGACCTGCACGACGACGCGGTCGCCGAGGCGCAGCGGAATCGAGCCGGCGTCGTAATCGTACGTCTGCCCGGTGGGGCGGAACTGCACGCCGACCACCGACACGCGCGCCGGCGGCGCGGCGTCCTCGAACGGTTCCGGCGGCAGCATGCTCAGGCCCGCGCCAGGCGCAGCGCGACGGTTTCCGTCAGCAGCGTGCGGTTGGGGTTGCGCCGGCGCAGCAGCTGCAGGGCGTCGGCCAGCACCTCGCTCCGGCGCAGGGCACGGGTGAGGCGGTCGTGCGCACCGTCCCGGGCCGCGGCGGTCGCTTCGTCGTGACACG
Source organism: uncultured bacterium (assembly GCA_965651925.1). Taxonomy (GTDB): domain Bacteria; phylum Desulfobacterota; class Binatia; order HRBIN30; family CADEER01; genus CBFGUK01. Next base: position 48,794 of record CBFGUK010000008.1, read on the forward strand.
CGGCGAGCAACCCCTCGAGTCGCGCCGCGGTCTCCTGCTCCGTCTTGCCGAGGCCCTTGCACATGGCGAGCACCGACGCATACCGGCCGCTCTCCAGGCCCGCAAGCAGGGCGAGCAGCTCGTCGCGATCGTCCTGCCGCCAGGTGGCGCGCAGCGCCAGGGCCCGCCCCGGACTGCCGTCGGCCTCGGTCGCCAGCGTGGCGGCTTCCGCGCCGGGGATGCCGGCGGCGGTCAGTGCCGCCTCGCACTCGGCGGTGGTCAGCGGACGGAACGCGATCCGCTGGCAGCGCGAGCGCACGGTGCTGAGCAGGGCGCCGGGACTGGCGGTGATGAGGATGAGCAGCGCCTGCCCCGGCGGTTCCTCGAGCGTCTTGAGCAGCGCGTTCTGCGCCGCGATCGAGAGTCGATCGGCGTCGTCGATGATGCCGATCTTGCGATCGGCGCTGACCGTGCCGAGCGCGGCGAAGCGCTTCAGCTCGCGTGCCTGGTCGATGCCGATCTCCTTGCGGCGCGTCTCCTTCCTGCCGCCGCCGCGTTCCGGCGCGCCGAGGAGCTGCAGGTCGGGGTGCGTGCCGGCGACCACCTGCCGGCAGCCGGCGCACTCGCCGCACGGCTCGGGAGCGGGCGCGGCGCAGGCGAGGCGTGCCGCGAGGCGCTGCGCGACGAGCGCCTTGCCGACCCCCGGTGGGCCGACGAAGAGCAGCGCGTGCGGCAGGCGTCCGGCGGCGAGGCGCGCGAGCAAGCGCTGCCAGGTGGCCTGATGGCCGTGGACCACCGGCAGGCTCATGCCGCCTCCAGGACGGCACGTGCCGTGGCGAGCACCGCGGCGTGCACGACATCGGGCGGCTGGGTCGTGTCGATCACCCGCCAGCGCTCCGGGTCGGCGGCGGCCTGGGCGTGGAACCCGGCGCGCACGCGCTCGTGAAAGGCCTCCGCCTCGGCATGGAAGCGGTCGGCCTCGTGTGCGCGCGCGAGGCCGACGCGGGCCGGGCAGTCGAGCAGCACGACGCAATCCGGCTCGATGCCATTGCGCACCCAGGCGTCGACCTGCCGCAGCGGCTCGAGCGCGAGGCCGCGACCGTATGCCTGGTAGGCGATCGTCGAGCCCGAGAAGCGGTCGCAGAGCACGACCGCGCCGCGCGCCAGGGCCGGGCGAATGACCTGCTCGACGTGTTGCGCGCGGTCGGCGAGATAGAGGAGCAGCTCCGCGACCGGCAGCGGCGCCGCCGCGGTCTCGTGCAGCAGCATCTGCCGCAGGGCTTGCCCGAGCGCCGTGCCACCGGGCTCGAGCGTCGCCTCGACGGCGCGGCCCTCGCCGCGCAGGACCGTCGCGAGCCGCTGCAGCTGCGTCGATTTCCCGGCGCCTTCCGGCCCTTCGAAGACGATGAAGGCCCCGCGCGCCATGGCCGGTGTCTACCGGGCGGCGGAGCGGGAATCCAGAAAGGACGGTCGCCGGCGGGCCGTGCGGCTCACTCCTTGGCGGCGGCCTCGACACGGTCGAGGACGAGGCCGATGCCGTACAGGACCTGCTTCGCGGTGCACGGCTTGGTGATGTAGTAGTCCGCGCCGTGCTGGTAGCCGGTCATCACGTCCTCGTCCTGCACCTTGGCGGTGACCATGATCACCGGAATCTTCGAGGTCGCGTGCGTCGTCTTGATGCGCTCGAGAACCTCGATGCCGCTCATCTCGGGCATCATCACGTCGAGCAGGACGAGATCGGGGATCTGCTGATTGATCTCCTCCAGCGCCGCCATGCCGCTCTGCGCAGTGGCGACGGTGAACCCCTGGCCCTCGAGGATCGAGCGCAGGATCATGATGCTGTCCGCGTTGTCGTCGACGACAAGAATCCGCTTGCTCATGCTGCGTCCCTGCGCCCCCTCCGTGCGGGCGCGACGAAGCTAGCATGCGACCGGAAGGTCCGCAGCCGGTTTTTTCGTTTGGTGCGCACCGATCAGCGGCCCGGCTCGGGCAACTCGCGCCAGCCGGTCACGCGGGCGCGCACCGGCAGCAGGCCGGGGAAGTCGGACGCCAGCCGCTCGGCGATCCGCGCGTCGTAGCGGATCCACCCGCTGCCGCGCAGCAGCAGCGTTCCGCCGGGCGCGCCCTGCAGGAGCGCGCCGGTGAGCGCGAGCTCGGCCTCCGCGGCGATGCGGACATCGCCGCGCACGGCGATCAGGCCGTCGAACGTCAGCGGCCCGGTCACCTCGAGCGGTCCGTCGACGAGCAGGAGCCCGCTGCCGCCGACCTCGTCCAGGCGCAGCGTGCCGGTGGCGGTGAACACGCCCGTGCCGAGCGATCCGCGCGCCTCGCCGATGAGCGTCGTCGCGCCCGGCCAGTCGCGGGCGGCATCGAACAGCCGCCCGAGGTCCGGCACGGGCGCCACGCCGATGCTCGGCGGACCGCCGGGACCGGTGAGTCGCCCCTTTTCCTCCGCGGTGAGCCGCGCCGCGAGCTGTGTGGCGACGGCGCTGTCCTGCACCGCGAGCGCCGGCACGTCGGGATGCTCGCCGTCGCCGGCCGCCCCGGCGACGTGCAGGTCGGGTCCGAGCAGCAGATCGGGGCGCGGCGCGTCGGTGGCGACCGCGCCGGGGAGAACCGGTACCGTCGCGCGCAGCACGGCGGCGGCGACACCGCGGACGCTGCCGAGCACGCCGTAGCCGCGCGAGACGATCTCGACACGGTCGGCGGCAAGGGCCGCGACGCGCACCTCGTAGCGCCTCGGCGCTGCGGGGAAGAAGGCCGGCGGCTCGCTGGCGAACGGGTACACGCCGTCGTCGCCGGTGCCGGCCTGACCGTCGGGGCCGCGCGTGAGGCGCTCGAAGCGTGGATCGCGCGCGAAATCGGCGAGCGCCTGCTCGAGCCCGGCTTCGGCGATCGCCAGCGCCTCGCTCGCGGCGCGCGTGTGATGCTGCACGAGGAAGTCGAGGCGTGCCTGCAGGACCGCGAACGCGCCGAGCGGCAGGAGCAACGCGGTGGCGATCAGCGCGCTGAGCAGTGCATGGCCTGCCTGGCCGTGTGGCCGGCGTGCGAGGCGGATGCGTGACCGCGACTCAGCCATTGCGCAGAGTCACCGTGCTGACGTGCTCGCCGCGCAGCGGCTGCGTGTAGGCCGGGTCGGGGTGCGGCACCTCGACGACGACGCGGACCAGCACCCGGCGGATGCGGGCCCGCTGCTCGGCGTCGAGCTCGCCGACGCCGGCGAGCGGGGCGCCATCGGCGGCGAAATACGTGAGCTGCAGGCCGCCGTCGGGCACGCCGTCGAGCAGCGGCTGCGGCGGCGCGCTGCCGAGCCGGCGCTGCAGCTGGGCGCGATCGGGCGCGTGACGGTATGCGACCGCTTCGCCGCTGTCGTCGTGGTCGCCATCGCCGTTGAGATCGCGCACCACCGCCACCGCATCGAGGGCGGCGGTGCGCACGCCGGTGCCGAGCGCGCCGGCCGGGCTGAAGCCGGCGTCGCGCAGATCGCCGGCGATGAGCTGCGCGCCGAGCCGCGCCGCTTCCTCGACCTCGGCCGCCACCTCGAGCACGCGCACGCCGCGCAGCATGGTGCGGCTGAACTGCTGCACGCCGGTGGCGAACAGCGCGAAGACGAGCAGCGCGACGAGTAGCTCGACGAGTGAGGCGCCGCGGCAGTCGCGCATCAGCGCACCTCGCGCTGCAGCGTCGTGAGCGTCAGACGCTGGGGGCCGCGATCCTCCCACAGGACGTACACCTCGAGCTGCTCGAGCGCGGGATCGGGTGCGAACGCCGCCGTGCTCCAGCCGCGCGTGTAGATGCCGATCGGCACGTCGCCCGCACTGCGGTCGCCGGCGCGCAGGCGCTCGAGCTGGTCCTCGGCGAGCGCGAGCGCGTGCAGCCAGCGCGCGCTGCTGGCGCGCACGCGTTGCGCGACCATGAGCGTCTGCGCGAGGGCGGCGGCGCCGATGGCGAACAGGCAGCAGGCGACGACGACCTCGATCAGGGTGAAGCCGGCGGCGGCACGCCGCCGCGGCGGGCGCGCGGCCGGCCTCATCGCTGCACCCGCATGCGCCCGGCGATGTCGACGACGACCTGCCGTTCGGCGCCGGCGCGGTTGCGCAGCGTGATCGTGCCGAACGCCGCCGCGTGCCCGCGCGGCCGGAAGCTGACGCCGCTGCCGGCCGCGGTGCATTCGACGACGCGCACGCCGTCGGGCAGCGCCGTGGCCGGGGCCGCGGCCGCGTACGCGCCGCCGGCCTGCTGGCGTTCGAGCGTGTACTGCGCCGCCGCGTCGGGGAAGTGCACGCGATGCGTGACACCCGAGCTGATGCTGCGCGCGCGCGCGACCTTGAGGTCCATGACCACCTGGCGGGTGGCCGCGGCGAGCCGCCAGTCATCGAGCTGGCGCTGCCAGGCGGGCACCGCCAGGCCGCTCGTCGCGGCGAGCAGGGCGAGCGCGACGAGCAGCTCGAGGAGCGTGAAACCATGCGCCGTCATGCGCGCCGGCGTACGGCGGCGCGTGCCCGAGCGTCAATCGCGTCGGCGCATCGCTGCGCCGCGGCGACGCACCGGCGAGCGCGCCGGCAGTCAGCGCAGCGGCGGGCCGTCGGCGGCCGGCACGACCGGCGGCGCCGGCGCGGCGAGCAGCGCTTCCGCGGCGGCGCGTTCGGGATGCGCGGGATCGCGGGCGAGGAACTGCCGCGCGGCGGCCGCGGCCGGCTCGTGCGCGCCATGCTGCGCGTACAGCCGCGCGAGGTGCAGGTACGGCTCGGCCTTCTCGGGCTGCACGCGGATTGCCGCGCGGTACCAGTGCTCGGCGGCGCGCGGGTCGCGACGCACGACGTCGTGAACCCGACCGAGCATCATGTGCGCCGTCGCCGACCACGGATGATGCTCGACGACGCGGTGCCAGGCGGTGACGTCGTCGCGCCACACCGCGGCCGAGCGGATGCTGATCGTGCCGAGCAGCAGCAGCCAGGCGCCGGCAACCGCCAGCGGCACGACGCGCCAGCCGCGCGCCGCCGGCAGCGCCGTACACAAAGCGTCGAGCCGCAGCGCCACCCACAGCGCGAAGCCGACGATCGAGAGATAGAAGTATCGGTCGGGCCGCAGCTGCGCGAGCGGCACGAGGTTCGACTGCGGCAGCAGCACGACGACGAACCACCACACGCAGAACGCCGTCCAGCGGTCGCGCCGCGCGCGGACCGTGACCGTGCCGAGCAGCAGGGCGCCGGCGAGCAGTGCCAGCACGTTGAGCGGCGCGACGGCGCTGCCGGCGCGATAGTAGTAGATCGGCGCCAGCTGCAGCGGCAGGAACAGCGCGACCACGGCATCGGCGGTCGAGCGCGCGACGATCAGGGTATGGCTGAGCCAGCTGCCGTCGTGCGGCGGAATGAGGGCGCCCACCGCCTGCGAGGCGGCGGTCGCCGCCCACGAGAAGACCAGGGCGACGGCGGCGAACGGCAGCAGGTCGCGGACCCGCGTGCGGCCGGTGCGCACGAGATCGAGGAGCACGAGCGCCGCCGGCAACGTGACGGCGGTGGGCTTCGCTGCCGCAGCGGCGATGGCGCAGGCGAGCGCGGCAGCGTACGCAGCGCGCGCACCGCCGTCGCGCCAGTGCAGCCAGGCGAGCACCGCGAGCAGATAGAAGCTCGACGACAGCAGCGTCTTGCGCTGGATGACCAGCGTCACCGCCTCGAGCTGCATCGGGTGCACGGCGAAGATGAGCGCGGCGACCGTCGCGACCGTCGGGTTCCCGATCAGCCGTCGCACGAGCCACCAGACGAGCGCCGCGTTTGCGGCGTGCAGCAGGATGTTGACGAGGTGATAGGGCGCCGGATCGAGCCCGGCGAACGGATACTGCAGGGCGAAGGTCAGCATCGTCAGCGGCACGTAGTTGGCGTGCCGGAACGAGGTCAGCAGGCCCCAGAGATGGGCGGCATCGAGCTGGCGGACGTGCGGGTCGTCGAGGACGAGCTGGTCGTCGAACCCGGCGATCAGGAAGCCGTTGTGCCACGTCGGCAGGAAGGCGAGCACCGCGGCGCAGACCACCAGCAGCAGTGCCGACGCGGTCACGGCGCGCGGGGACATGTCGGAAACGAACCGCAGCGGCGCCATGGACGCACGGGAGTCTGCCACAGGCGCCGCGGCTGTCCACTGCAAAGGCCGCGGTCGTGACGCCCGGTCGCGGGGGCGCGACAGACGCAGCGCGTCTCAGCGAGACAGGTTCAGGTACCAGTCGATCAGCGCGTCGCCCCAGAAGAGCGCGCAGGCGGCGCCGACGGCGAGGAAGGGGCCGAAGGGGATCGCCATCTTCGTGTCGCGGCCGCGGGCGATCATGAGCGACACGCCGATGATCGTGCCGAGCAGCGAGGCGAGCAGCAGCGTGACCGGGATGCCGCGCCAGCCGAGAAAGGCGCCGATCATCGCCAGGAGCTTGATGTCGCCGCCGCCCATGCCCTCGCGGCCGGTCAGCCACTCGTAGCCGGCGGCGACCGCCCACAGGCTGCCGCCGCCGATGAGAATGCCGGCGAGCGACGCGATCCAGCTCGGCTGTCCGGGCAGCAGCGATGCGGCGAAGCCGACGAAGATGCCGGGAATGCTGATCGCGTCGGGGATGATCTGGTGGTCGAGGTCGATGAACGTGATGACGATCAGCGCGGCGAGAAACGCGAACACGAGCAGCGCCGTGGCACTCAGGCCGAAGGCGCTCACCGCCGCCACTGCGGCGATGCCGGCGAGCATCTCGACGATCGGATAGCGGTGCGAGATCGGCACCGCGCACTCGCGGCAGCGGCCGCGGAGCAGCAGGTAGCTGAGGATCGGGATGTTGTCGTACGGCCGGATCGGGGTGTGGCAGTGCGGGCAATGCGAGGCGGGGAAGGCGACCGACTCGTTGCTCGGGATGCGGTGGATGCAGACGTTCAGAAAGCTGCCCACCACGGCGCCGAAGATGAACACCGCAAACGTCAACATGCGCCCCCCGGCCACCGCATTGCTTTCCGCTAGCTACTGAGCGGCGGGCCCCGACGCAAACCACCCCGGCCGGTCGCGGTTTGCGCCGCAACGCGCTACACGGCGCGCGTGGGACGCGGGGGGGTGGTCGCGACGGCGGTACTGCTCGCGGGGTTCGCGGCACTCGTGCATGCGCCGTCGCTGCGCAACGGCTTCGTCAACTGGGACGACGACCGGGTGCTGCTCGACAATCCGGCGATCACCCGGCCCGACGGCCTGGCGGAGATCTGGTCGCGCGCCGAGCTGCCCGCCGGCTTTCCGAACTATCCGCTGACGTTCACGACGTACTGGCTCGAGCATCGCGCCTGGGGATTTGCCCCCGCCGGCTACCACGCGGTGAACGTCGCGCTGCACGCGCTCGCCACCGGCCTCGCCTTCGCCCTGCTGTGCGCGCTCGGCGCCCCCCCGTGGGTGGCGGCGCTCGCCGCGGCGCTCTTCGCGGCGCATCCGATCCAGGTCGAGTCGGTCGCGTGGATCGCCGAACGCAAGAACGTGCTCGCCGCCGTCTGGTATCTCGCCGCCTATCTCGCGTTTCTGCGCCACCGCCGCGGCGGCGGGGAGGCGCCGTACGTGGCCTCGCTGCTGCTCTTCGCGGCGGCGCTGCTCAGCAAGACCGCGACGATCACGCTGCCCGCCTCGCTGCTGCTCGCCGATCGCATCCTGCGCGGGCGGTGGGAGCGCGCGGCGCTCCTGCGCGTGCTGCCGATGCTGGTGCTCGGCGGCGGCGCGGCGCTGCTCACGCTCGCCGCCGAGGCCGAGCCGCCGGTGACGGTGCCGCTGCTCGAGCGCCCGCTGATCGCCGCGCGCGCGCTGACGGTCTACGTCGGCGAGCTGCTCGCGCCGACGGTGCTGGTGCCGATTTACCCGCGCTGGACGGTCGACGCGGCCGACCCGCGCACCTGGGCGCCGCTCCTCGCCGTGCTGGCGCTCGCCGGGCTGCTCGTCGCCCGGCGTCCGCCCGGGCTGACCCACTGGGGGTTCGGACACTTCGTCATCACGCTCGGCCCCGTGCTCGGGCTGGTGCCGTTCGGC
>CBFGUK010000009.1:0-52891 GCA_965651925.1 uncultured bacterium
CACATCATCCGACTCTCCATGTGACTGACACTCGACTCCGCGTCCTCCCCAACTCGGTGGCTAATCCTCACTCCTCAACGCGGCACGGCACGGGAGGTCGTGGCGAGCGTCAGCTTCCAGTTCTCGAGGACACGCCGGCCTTCGCCGTCGGTGATGTCGCGCAGGTCGAGGTGGCTGGTCAGGTAGTAGAGGCGGTCGATCGCGTCGCGCGCGCCCGGGCCGTGTTGTGCGGCGGCGAAGCGCTGCTGCAGGTAGGCCGGCGGGATCGCCTGGTAGTGCAGCGCGACGTCGACCTGCGCCGCCCGCGCGCGCGTCTCGGCGTCGAGGCGGATGGCGTACGTGATCTCGTCGGCACCGGTGCGGCGCGGGTCGGTGTAGAACGGATCGTCGGCCGCCGCGCCGGGCGTCTCGCCGAGCGCGCGCAGATACGGCGACTCGTAGCGGTCGTAGAACTGCGGGTTGTAGCCGGCCGGCCGGATGCGGTTGTCCTTCTGGGTCGTCACGCGGTGCAGGAAACTCGACGTGCGCGCGCCGGCGGAGTCGGCAACGACCTCCTCGTAGATCTGCACCTGCGCCTCGTCGCTGATCGTCTGGTGATGCGGCTGGTACGCGGTCGGGAAGCGCAGCGGCTGCTCGCTCGGCAGCACCTCGTCCGTACGGCCCGCGACCAGCGCGCCGAGCGCGTTGGTGCGCCCCGAGGCCCACAGCAGCGCGCCGTCCGCATCGCGGACGGTGAGCTCGAGAATGACGCGGCGGAACCCGACGCCCGACGGCAGGAAGTGGCCGGCGCGGTTGGTGACGCGCACCACCGCCTGCAGGCCGTCGGCGCTGCGCGCCAGTGAGCGGATCGCCACCGTGGCCGTCTGCTCCTGCGCGAGATCGACCATCGAATCCTGGCCGAGCAGCAGCGGCGGGTAGTCGAGCTTCGTGCGCGTGAAGCGCTCCGCCTGCCGGTAGCCGAGCAGCAGCGGGAACTGCTGAAACATCTGGTTGAGGAAGAGGTTGAGGCCGTGCAGCGAATGCCGCGCATAGTGCTCGCGCGTCGGCAGCGCGATCTCCTCGTCCGGCACGCGGTAGGTGGTCGGCGGGTAGTCGCTCGATTCGAAGTTCGCCACCTGGAACGCGAGCCGCTCGTCCGCGAACGTGCGCGGCATGTGGCAGTCCTGGCAGGTGCGTGCATGCTCGCGGCCGGGCGCGTAGGCGCTGTTCAGCCATTCGAGATGCGTCGTCTGCTCGTAGGCGAAGCCGAGCCGCGTGCCGTCGTTGGCGAACACCGGCAGCAGGATGTTGTGGCAGCTCCCGCACAGGTCGCTGTTCGCCGTCTGCGCGCCGTGCTGCGGCGTGATGCCGAACGCGTTCTCCATCGCCACGGTGACCACGTCCTCGGCGTACGGGCCGTAGAGCTCCGACGGCGGCCCGGTGACGAAGTTGCCGGTGAACGACGCCTCGTCGCCGAGTGCGGTCTCGCCGATGCGGTGGCACACGGTGCACGACACGCCGTCGCGGGCCAGCGCGCCGTACGTCTGATGGCGCGTGTCGGCGCTCCCCGGCCACTGCGCGACGGCGGCGGCCCGGAACGGCTCGCCGAACGGCACCTCGGCGGGCGGCGCGACACCAAAGAACTCGCGGCAGCGGTCGTCGCCGGTGGCCGCCGTGTCGCTGGCGAGCTGGCGCTGGCCCATCACGCCGTGACAGTGCAGACAGGTGTTCTCGATGCAGGCGGCGTGGTCGGGCAGGGCGTTCGTCTCGCCCTCGAGCTGCGCGTAGAAGATCGGATCGCGCCCGGCGAGGCCCATCGGTGACGCCTGCCACTCGCCGTACGGCGAGAGGTTGATCGTCTGCGTCGTGCCGTTGCGCTCCGCCTCGACGGTCATGTTCGACACGTCGGCGAGGTAGGTGATCGCGTCGTGGCACGGCGCGCACTGGTCGGAGGTGAGGAAGCCGTCGGCGCCACCCGGCGCGGCGACGACGTGATCCCAGGTCTCGGCCGGAAAGCGCACCGACCAGGCGCGCGCGAACGACACCGGATCGAGCTGATCGTAGAAGGCGAGGAACGCCGGGTCGGGGTCCGCCAGGGGAATCTGGAACGGCGTGTCGTAGGTCCCGTCACCGCCGCCCGCGTCGCGCGCGAGCAGCAGGGCGTGCACGCCATTGCCGCCGTCGGCGGACGGCGGCTCGTCGGCGGGCGCGGGGAACTGCCGGTAGCGGATGCTGCGGCCGAGGACGTTGTCGAGCGCGGCGAACGTCGACTCGCTCGCCGCCGACACGTGACAGGAGAGGCAGATCGCGCCGTACGCACTCTGCGGATCGATCACGTTCGGGATCTTGTCCGGATTCGTGTGCCAGTAGCCGGTCGGGTACCAGAGCGGATCGGGCGCCAGCGGCACCGGCGGCACGAAGGTGACCGCGCCGAAGGCGCTGCGGTCGACGAGCGGCGGATCGACGCGCTCCTCCGGATAGAGCGGGAACGTGTCGCGCTGCATGATCGACCAGTACCAGCCGTCGTGAGCGTGGGTGTCGTCGCGGATCATCATCGCCCACGCGAGCGGCGACAGATCGGCGGTGATGTCCATGCAGCCGTCGTCGTCCGTCACCACGTCGAGCGCCGGCGTAATGACGTGCATCTCCTTGATGATCATCGCGCCGTCCGGCAGCGCGCCCTGGCGTCCGGTGCAGAGCCAGTCGATCACCTCCGGCGAGTAGTAGATCCGCACCGGCAGATGCGTGCCGTAGCTGTAGCCGCTGCCGATCTCGCCGACGTACGGGCCGGTGAAGCGCCAGCCGGCATCGCCGATCCAGCCGAGCTCGACGCGGTACGCCTCGCTCTTCGCGAACGCCTCCAGCCGCTCGTCGAAGCGGTTCTTCTCCTCGAGGCTCGCCAGCGGCGGCGGCGCGCGCAGCTCCTCGGGCAGCGGCCGGCCGCGGTCGGGATGCGCCGCGCACCATGCGTCGATCTCCGCCTGGCTCGCCCCGCTGAGCGAATCGCGGCACACCCAGTCGTAGGGATCGGGCGGCAGCCGGCTGTCATGCGCCGCCGACGACGAGTCGCCGTCACCGCAGGCAGCGATCAGGAGCGAGACCACTGCCGCGGCGAGTACCGCCGCCATCCGACCGCCGCACCACTGGCGCGGTGCCATCACCCTGTCGCTGCGCGTCCCCACCATCGGAAAGCCGCTGCTTCTTGCCACGAATCGTCTGCATCGCGCCACATTTCCGGCACGTCGCGCCCTGGCGGTTTGAATTCCTGCACCGCACGAGCGAATGGCAACCCGGCATGATCGAACCGCCTGCCAGCGCGTACTTCCGTCCGAAGCACGGACGGTGGGTCGGCGAGTACCGCTTCACGACCGAGAACCTGCGCGCGCTGCTCGTCGGGTCCGCGGGGTGGTCTGACAAGGTCGCCTTCCTCGGCGTCAGCGTCCTGACGCGTCTCTTCGGCGCGCTGCGCATCGAGACGCGGGTCGATGCGTCCGCCGTCGAGCACGGGACCGTCTACCACACGACGCGCATCTCGAAGTGGGGCGTGCCGCTCCAGGCCAGCGAGGAGTGGTTCGCCGTCGCGCCGGATGGGCGCACGTTCGAGGTGAGCGGTGCGCTGCGCATGGCCCCGCTCTGGTGGCTCGCGCGGCCGTACCGCGGCAGCAGCGGCGAGGTCGACGAGGCCGGCAGCCGTGCGTCGTATCGCCTCGCGTGGGCGGGCGCGGCGCTGCGCCAGCGCTCGGCTCCGGATGGGGACGCGCTGCGCTTCGAGCAGGAGACCGACGGCTGTCGCGGATCGTTCGTGCTGCGCCGACTGGTGTGACGCGCGGCCGCGTCACGTGTACGTGTACGAGTACGTGTACGTGTACGGGCCGATCGCTCACTCGTCGGCCCGCGTCTCGCTGTCGGCATCGCGGCGCACGACGAGCACCGGCGTGCCTTCGTTGTTGCGGTGCCGCGGGCGCAGGCTGGGGATGGGCGCATAGGCGGCGCGCAGGGCAGGGGAGGCGCGCAGCCAGGCCGGCTCGGGCATGAGGAGGTACGGCGGTCCGTCGCCGCCGGCGCGCGGATCGTAGACCGGCATCGCGCCGCCCCAGTAGTAGAGCGTGCCGTAGTCGAGGCTCGGCACCGTGTGCACCTGCGTCGGGTCGGCAACCGCGGTGCGCAGCGCGGCGGCAAACGGCTGGCGCGTTTCGACCGCGGCGATCGCCGGCATGACCACCAGCCGCGCCGCGAGCACCACCGCGATCGTCGTCAGCGCCAGGCCGGTGAGCAGCACGCGGGCGCTGCCGCGCGTCGCGGCGAGCGCCGCCGCGCCGGCGGTGAGGGCGGCGGCCGCGGCGAGCAGCGCCAGCTCGGGCGTGACACCGATCGCGGTGACGATCGCGTCGAGATGCGCGCCCGTGCGTCCGGCGGCGAGCGCCGGCAGCCAGTCGAGCGCCGCCGCACCGCGCCACTGCAGCGCCGCGAGCGTGGCGAGCCCGGCGAGGAGCAATGCCAGCGGCCAGAGGAGGAGCGCGAGGGCGCGCGACCACCACGGCGCGCGCACGATGCCGCGCCACAGCGCATCGGCCCACCAGCCGACGAGCAGCGCGACGGCGGGGTAGAGCGGCAGGAGGTAGACGCCGCGCTTGCTGCTCGCAACCGCGTACGGCGCAAATACCGCCACACACCAGCACAGCGCCAGCACGCGCGGGTCGTCACGCGTCAGCGTCGCGCGCGCGCGCCACAGGGCCGCGGCGACCGACGGCAGCAGCAGCGTCCACGGCAGCAGGCCCGCGAGCAGCATGCCGGCGAGGTAGCCGACCCCGTGCGCGTGCCCGAGCTGCGCCGTCTCGGCGCCGGTGATGCGTACGAGGTTCTCGCGCACGACGATGTCGACGAACGCCTCGCCGGCCTGCCACGCGGCAGCCGCGTACCATGCGCCGGCGATCAGCAGCACGGCGAGGAGCCCGGCGAGCGGGCGCAGCGTGCGCAGCGGCGCGAGGCTGCGCCCGAGCAGGCAGAGCAGGGCGAGCATCAGCGCCGGAATCGCGAGGCCGGGAATGCCCTTGGCGAGCGTTGCCCACGCCGCTCCGGCCCACAGGACGAGCAGCCAGCCACTCCGCCCCGAACGGCGGAACTGCAGGAGGCCGAGGAAGACGAGCGTCAGGCCGAACGCGAGCGTCATGTCGACGCGCGCCGCGGTGGCGGCACGCAGCCATTCGAAACTGGTGAGCAGCACGACGCCGGCGGCGGCACCGGCGAGCGGCGTCACGGCGCTGCTCACCGCCAGCGTCAGCAGCAGCGCCGCGGCGCCGCTCTGCACGGCGGAGGGCAGGCGCACGGTGGTCTCGTCGACGCGTCCGTGGCGCGCCTGCGCCGCCACGCCGCCGAGCCAGTAGAACAGCGGCGGCTTGCGCGGCAGCGCGCTGGCGTTGCGGCGCGGCAGCAGCCAGCGGTCGTGCGCGACGAGATCCTGGACGACCACCGCCTCGCGCGGCTCGCCGCGGGTGTGAAATGGCGTGCGCCCGAGGCCGACGAGCTGCACGAGCGCCCACACCGCGCCGACGAGCAGCAGCGCGCCGATCGTCGCCAGCCAGCGCACCCCGCGGCGCACTGCGCGTTCATCTGCCATCGGGCGCCCTCACCACAGCGCGCCGCGCGTTGCAACGGAGCGGGCGAGGACGATCCGCCACAGAGGTGGAGAGAACACGAAGTGGAAACGATGTCCGATGCCGTCAGTGCTGCGTCCGCTGGATCAGGGAAGTCACGCCGCATCCGCTTCCTTCGGCAAGCCGATCTCAGGCTCTCCGAATCGACGTCACTCGGCTCGGCGTCCTCTCTACCCTCGGTGGCTCCCTGCGCTCGGCACCGCGACAACGCATTTGCGACTCGTGCGCGCGGCGGTTAGCGTCGGAGGCTGCATGCTCGGCCGCTTTCTTCCGGCGCTGCTTTCGGCGGCGGCCGTGGTGCTCGCCGCCGGCGCGGTGACGGCGGCGCCCGCGCCGCTGCCGCTCACGGTGCGCGAGCCCGACGGCATCGAGCGGCGCGCCTGGCCGCTGACCGCCGGCGTGCCGTTCGCCGCCGGGGCGCTGCGCGCCGCCGACGGCGTGGTCGTCCGCGACGAGCAGGGGACGGCGCTGCCGACGCAGACGCGCGTGCTGGCGCGCTGGCCGGACGGCTCGGTGCGCTGGCTGCTCGTCGACACGCAGATCGACCTGCGCCCCGACCAGGAGCGCCGCCTGCGCGTCGAACCCGGTCGCGCCCCCGCACCACGCGCGGCGGTGCGCGTCAGCGCCACCGAGGACGGCCTCGCGGTCGACACCGGCGCGCTGCGCTTTTCGGTGCCACGCACGCGCTTCGCCATCGCCGATGGCATGCATGCCGTCGCCGCGCCGGAGACGCGCCTCGGCGCGATCACCGCGCTGCTCGTCGCCGGCGAGCGGCGCGGCGTGGCACAGCCGCCCGAGCGCGTGCAGGTCCTCGAAGAGGGACCGCTGCGCGCCCGCATCGAGCTGCGCGGCACGTACGGGAACGGCTTCGACTACGTCGTGCGGCTCGATGCCCATGCGGGCCAGCCGTTCGTCCGCATCCTGCACACGTTCATCAATCGCCATCCGCGCGCCTTCATCAGCGTGCCGCAGATCAGCCTCGAAGTGCCGCTCGGCGCGCTGCGGGCGGGGAGTTATCGCCTGGCACTCGAGGGCGAGCGCGCGCGGCGCGGCCCGCTGCCTGACGGCGGACTGCGCGCCGTGCAGCGCGACAACCGGCATGCGGTGATCCTCGGCGACGAGGCCGATGCGCGCCTCGCCGGCTGGATCGAGCTCGGCGCGACGCCGGCGTTCGGCCTCGCGGCGCGCTGGTTCTGGCAGGAGTATCCGCAGGGGATCGAGGTGACGCGCAGCGCGGTGCGCTACGACCTCTGGTCGCCGGCGGCCGATCCGGCGCAGGCGGGGGCCGGCGCCGCCAAGACCCACGAGCTCGCCGTGTGGCTGGCCGCGCCCGGCGCCCTGCCGCCGGGCGCCGGCGCGGCGCTGCGCCGGCCGCTGGTCGGCGTCGTCGACCCCGCCGCGCTCGCCGCCACGGGCGCGCTGCCGCAGGCGATCGGCGGCAGCGAGACCGCCGCGCGCTTCGGCCGCAAGGCCGCCGACGCGGCGCACCGCTATCTCAATCGCAACGCCCAGGAGCGCTGGAACGACTGCGGCCGCGTGCACTGCACCGAGCTCGGCCTCGAGGTCGAACGCCTCGGTGCCTACGGCATGTGGAACTGGGGCGACTGGAACTTCCGCGGCTACGAGGACCGCGTCAAAGGCACCGACAGCTGGGGCAATCTCGAGTACGACACGACCGAGGTGCTGGCCCTGAGCTTCGCGGCCAGCGGCGATCCGGCGCTGCACGAGGCGATGGTCGCGGCGGCGCGGCACTACATGGACGTCGACACCATCCACGACTACCCGGCGCGGCCCGAGTGGGTGGGCATGAACCATCCGAAGAACCCGCTGCACTTCTCGTTTCAGCTCGGCGGGCCGGACCTCGGGCACACGTGGGCGCAGGGCCTGGTCGACTACTACTACCTGACCGGCGACGAACGCGGTCTCGCCGCGGCGCGCGGCATCGCCGATTACCTCGCGACGCGCGTGCAGGGATTCGTGCGCGGCAACCCGCGCCAGTGGGGCTGGCCGCAGATCGCCCTGCTTGCGGTGTACGAGGCGACCGGCGATGCACGCTACCGCGAGGCGGCGCTGCGCTATGCGCAGCGCGGCATGCAGGCGCACCCGCCGGCGAAGAGCGAGCACTGGAAGCTCGGCATCCTCGCCGACGCGCTCGCGCACACCCATGCGGCAACCGGCGACGCCGCCGTCCGTGCCTGGCTCGAGGCGTACGCGGCGGCGGTGATGGCGCAGCCGGCGCGCAGTGATGCGCGCATCTATCCCGCCATCGCCTACGTCGCCCGCCTGACCGGCAACACGGCGATGCGCGATGCCGCGCTCGATCGCGCGCAGCGCCTCGACCTCGGCAGCTGGGGCAAGCCGTTCTCGATCAACGGCCGCATCGGCTTCCGGATCTACTCGCTGCTCACGGCCGGGTGACGCGACGCGCCGCCGCGCCCCGGCGTGCGCTCACCACTTCGCGCCGTGCGTGACGCGGACGCCCGGGCGTGTCGGGCTGCGACGGCGGCGCAGCAGGACGTAGAGCGCGCCGACGCCGCCGTCGCACGGCCGCGCGCTGGCGAACGCGAGGACGAGGCGGGCGAGGACGCCGCGCGTCAACCAGCCGGTCAGGCGCGTCTTCAGCACCGGCACGTGGTCCTTCGAGTTGAGGCCGCGCCCGTGGATGATCAGCACGCAGCGCAGCCCGTCGCGCCAGGCGCGCTGCAGGAACGTGTTGACGGCGGCGCGGGCCTCGTCGCTCACCATGCCGTGCAGGTCGAGGTGATCCTGACAGGCGAACTCGCCGGCGCGCAGGCGGCGGACGAGGCCGCGATCGACGCCGTTGGCCGCGCCCTCGATGAACTCGACCGTGTCGGCGATGTCGAAGGCGCCGCTGCCGGCGACGAGGTCGGACAGCTCGGCGAGCGCCTCGGCCTCGGGATCGCTGATACGCCGCGGGCCCGAGCTCGGTGGCTGCGGCACGACGCGCTGCCGGACCGCGGGGCTGAGCGGCCGCACGCCGGCCATCTCGCGCGCGAGGAGCTCAGCCTCGTCAGGTTCGGCCGGCTCCGCCGGCGGCGGCGGTGCGGCGCGCGGAGACGGCGGCGGCGCCGGGGCCGGTCGTCCCTTCAGCGCGCGAAACGGCTGGTGATGAAAACCCGCGGGCGCGGGCGGATCCGACCGGCGGCGGGCCATGCTGCCGTTGTACCGGAGGGGTCGCGGGTGCGCCATGCGGCGGTGTCGCGGGCGAGTACAGGTACGGCCAGGGTACGTGTACGAGTACGTGTACGGGCCCGCGAGGTTGGTCCGTACACGTACACGTACTCGTACCCGACTCTGCCCCTCCGACTCAGACACGCTGCGTTCGGACCGCAGCTTGGCGGGCGTGGCGCGGTGTGGTTGTGTCGCACGATGACCGACACCGATGCGCTTCTCGTCCGCCGCGAGCCGCCGCTCGCCTGGCTGATCGTCAACCGCCCGCAGCAGCGCAACGCGCTCAGCGCCGCGGTGTGGGACGGCCTCGCCGATGCGGTCGAGGCGCTCGCCGCCGACTCCGAGGTGCGTGTCATCATCCTGCGCGGTGCCGGCGAGCAGGCGTTCATCAGCGGCGCCGACATCAGCGAGTTCCGCGCGCTGCGCGCCGACGCGACCGCGACGGCCGCCTACGACCAGCGCTCGGCGCGCGCCTGGATCGCGCTCTCCGCGACGCCGCAGCCGGTGATCGCGATGATCCACGGTTTCTGCTTCGGCGGCGGCGTCGCCGTCGCGCTCGCCTGCGACCTGCGTTTCGCCGACGACGCGGCACGGTTCGCCGTGCCGGCGGCGCGTCTCGGGCTCTCGTATCCGTTCCCGAGCATCGAACGGCTCGTCCACGTCGTCGGCCCGACGCACGCCGCCGACATCCTGCTCTCGGCGCGGACGCTGACCGCGCCCGAGGCGCTGCACGTCGGGCTGATCAACCGCGTCGTCCCGGCCGCCGAGCTCGAGGCGATGACGCGCGATTATGCGCTCGCGATGGCCGAGGGGGCGCCGCTGACCATCGCGGCGCACAAGCGCGCCATTCAGGAAGCGCTGCGCGCGCCGGCCGACCGCGACGTCGCCGGCCTGTTCGAGGCGATGCGACGCTGCTTCAACAGCGCCGATTACCAGGAAGGCATCGCCGCGTTTCTCGCGAAGCGGCGGCCGCGCTTCGCCGGGCGCTGAGCCATGACGGCGGGCGCGGCGAAGCCGACGGGGGCGCTCAGCGGCGTGCGCGTCCTCGATCTGACGCGCTATCTCGCCGGACCGTACTGCACGATGCTGCTCGGCGACATGGGCGCCGACGTGGTGAAGCTCGAATCGCCGCGCGGCGCGCGCGACTTCGGCGGCGGCGGCCCGCTCGCCGACTACTTCTTCGCCTCGGTGAACCGCAGCAAGCGCAGCCTCGTGCTCGACCTGCACACACCGGCCGGCGCCGCCGCGTTCCGCCGGCTCGCCGCGCAGGCCGACGTCGTGGTCGAGAACTTCCGTCCGTCCGTGATGCCCGGTCTCGGTCTCGGCGCCGAGACGCTGCGCGCGGCGAACCCGCGCCTGATCTACTGCAACGTGTCCGGCTTCGGCGCCGACGGTCCGTACGCCGAGCGACCGGGCTTCGATCAGATCGCGCAGGGGATGTCGGGGCTGATGAGCGTCACCGGCACGCACGAGCCGACGCGCGTCGGCATCGCCATCGGCGACGTGCTGGCCGGCATCTTCGCGGCGCACGGCATCGGGCTGGCGCTCTATCATCGCGAGCGTACCGGAGACGGGCAGGTGGTGACGACGTCACTGCTCGAGGCGCTGGTCGGCGTCCTGAGCTGGAGCGCCGGCATCTACTTCGCGACGGGCACCGCGCCGCCGCTTGCCGGCAACCACCACCCGCTCTCCTCGCCGTACGGCGTCTTCCGGGCCCGCGACCGCGCGATCAACATCGCCTGCGGCACCACGCGCCAGTGGGAGGCGCTCTGCCGCGCGCTCGAGGCCGAGGATCTTCTCACCGATCCGCGCTTCCATCACCCGCTCGGTCGGGTGGCCGAGCGGCCGGCGCTGATCGCCGCGATCGAGGAACGCCTCGCGGACCGCACGGCGGCGGAGTGGATCGAGCGGCTGATGGCCGCCGATGTGCCGTGCGGACCGATCAACGACATGGCCGAGGTGTTCGCCGATCCGCAGGTGCGGGCGCGCGCGATGTACGTCGAGCTGCCGCATCCCGAACTCGGCACGCTGCGCACCACCGGGGTGCCGGTGAAGCTCAGCGCCAGCCCCGGCGCGGTCGAGCGCCTGCCGCCGGCCCTCGGCGCCGACACCGATGCCGTGCTCGGCGAGTATGGCTTCACGACGGACGAGCTTGCCGCCCTGCGCACGGCCGGCGCGCTGGGGTGAAGGACGGCCTCCAGGAGACGCCGCCAGCACGATGCGCCGGTCGGACGGCGGGCGAGGACGCCGGCGGTCCCCCGCAGACGACCGCTCCGCCTGCGCAATCCGGTTCGCGTGGCACCTCGCATGCGTGAGCGCAAGTCAACGGATTTACGCGAAAAACCGGTTGAGCACCGGCGTGCTGCCGCTATGCTGCGCGCGTCCGAAGGAGGGACCGGAATGCGCAGCGGAGTGATGGTGGCGGCGGTGCTGGCAGTGGTCGGGCTGGGCGTCGTCGAGGCGGAAGCGCAGGCACGTGCGGCGGTCGATCGGCCGGAGATCATCGAAGTCGGCGACCCGGTGCTGATCTCGCGCAAGACCCTGGCGCGCGAGATGACGCGCAACACGGACCTGCGGGCGTGGGTCGACCTCTACGGCCTGCCGGACTACGCCGAAATCCAGGAGATCGAGATCGACCCGCCCTGGGCGCCGTACGAGGTGCGGCTCTATTATCTGAAGGGCAACGCGTATCTCGCCTTCGGCCGCGTGCACGTGGCGCCGAGTCTGTACGACTACGGCGTGCGCAAGTACGTCGGCAACATCAACCCGGCCGAGCTCGACCGGCTGCTGACCGCGGAGCCGGCGATCGACGTGGCGAGCGCGCCGCTGGAGTACCCCGAGACCTCCGCGCCGTGGGTGGTCGAGACCGTCGCCGTCGAAGGGCGGCCGGTCACCGAAGAGTAGGCACACCTGGCTGGGCGTCCGGAGGGGGCGCCCAGACCGGTTCGATACTCCGGCGCCTCCGGGAACGGATCCGTGTCACGCGGCCTTGTGGCCGCACGGCGACGCGAGGCGTCGCCCGGAGGGGCGGGGTGCGGCAGAGGCGTGGCGATGCCGCGCCCCCAGCCTGACCGTGCTGCCGCACCGCCGGCGGCCACACGGACCGCGGCGACAGGCGCGTCCCGGGACGACGCGGTCCCGAAATGGTCACGCGCCAGGCGCGGGCGCAGGATCGGCGCGGCGGGCCGCCTCGGCGAGGGCGGTGCGCGTTTCCTCGGTGATGATGCCGTCGTCCTCGAGGCCCGCGGTGCGCTGGAACGCCTGGATGGCGTTCACCGTCACCGAGTCGAGCTGGCCGTTCACCTCGCCCTGGTACTCGTTGATCGCGGTGAGGTGGCGCTGCACCTCGCTGATCAGCTCGGGCGAGGCCGACTGCTCGAGGGCAACCGCCTCGACGTCGACCATCGAGCGCTGAATCTTCTCCGCCGTCTCGCGGGCGCGCTCCTCGATGCTGCCGCGATCGCAGGCGGCGACGAACGCCAGGGCGCAGAGCGCGGGACCCAGTCGACGCATGAGCGCTCTCAGATCACCTTGTTCAGCGGGTACTCGATGATGCCGACGGCACCGTGCTTCAGCAGGCGCGGGATGAGCTCGCGCACGACCGCCTCGGCGATCACCGTTTCCACCGCGAACCACTCGGTCTTGTAGAGCGGCGACACCGTCGGCGCGGTGATGCTCGGGATCATCTCGATGATCGCGTCGAGCCGCTCCTTCGGCACGTTCATCTTCAGGCCGACCTTCGCCTCGGCCTGCAGCGCGCCGTTGAGCAGCAGCGAGATCTGCTCGATCTTCTCGCGCTTCCACGGATCCGCCCAGGCCGCGCGGTTGGCGACGAGCTGCGGGTTCGACTGACAGAGCTCGTGGATGATCTTGAGTCCGTTCGCGCGGATGGTGCTGCCGGTCTCGGTGACCTCGACGATCGCGTCGACGAGCCCCTGGACGACCTTCGCCTCGGTCGCGCCCCAGGAGAACTCGACGTCGACCGTGATGTTGCGCTCGGCGAAGTAGCGGCGCGTGAAGCCGACCATCTCGGTGGCGATGCGCTTGCCCTCGAGGTGTTGCAGCTCGGTGATCGACGAGCCCTGCGGCACGACGACCACCCAGCGTGTCGGCCGCATGCTCGCCTTCGAGTAGACGAAGTCGCAGACGACGTGGACGTCGGAATCGTTCTCCAGCGTCCAGTCCTTGCCGGTGATCCCGGCATCGAGCACGCCGTCCTCGACGTAGCGCGACATCTCCTGCGGCCGGGCGAGGACACAGCGCAGCGTGTCGTCGTCGACGCTCGGAAAATAACTGCGATCGGCGCCGGAGATCTTCCAGCCCGACTTGCGGAACAGCTCGAGCGTGGTGGCTTCGAGGCTGCCCTTGGGAAGGCCGAGAGTGAGCTGAGGCATGCGGTATCAGTCGTTGCAGCGAGGCTGGGCGACGCGGCGCGCCGCGGTGTCGGAATCGTCGCGAGCTACCACAGGGTGCCGGAGCGCGCAACGCAACGGGTTGCCGCTGGTGTGTCCGCGTCGCTACAAGCGGCGAACGACACGGAGGGTGAACGCGACATGCGTCTGAGCGATCTGGCCGAGCTGCTCGGCTGCGAGCTGCACGGCGACGGCACGGTCGAGATCGTGCGCTGCGCGCCGATCGAGCGCGCCGGGGCGGGCGAGCTGACGTTCGTCGCCAACCCGCGCTATCTGCGCTTTCTCGACGACTGCCGCGCCGCGGCGGTGATCCTCGCACCGGATGCGCCCGCCACGCCGCTGCCCAGCCTGCGCACGCCGGATCCGTACCTCGCCTTCTCGCGTGCCGTCGAGCACTTCCACGTGCCGCTCGCCTGGCCGCCGGGCGTGCATCCGACCGCGCAGATCGCGGCCTCGGCGACGCTCGGTCCCGACGCATCCGTCGGCCCGTTTGCGGTCGTCGGCGAGCGCGCGCGGCTCGGCGCCGGCGCACGGCTCGCGGCGCACGTCGTCATCTATCCCGATGTGACGATCGGCGACCGCTTCACCGCGCACGCCCATGCGGTGGTACGCGAGCGCGTGCGCGTCGGCGACGACGTCGTGCTGCACGCCGGCGCGGTGATCGGGTCCGATGGCTTCGGCTATGCCCCGGCCGAAGGCGGCATCAAGCGCCTGCTGCAGAGCGGGGACGTGGTGCTCGAGGATGAGGTCGAGGTCGGCGCCAACACCACCATCGACCGCGCCATGGTCGGATCCACCGTGCTGCGGCGCGGCGTCAAGGTCGACAACCTGGTGATGATCGCGCACGGGTGCGAGATCGGCCCGTACAGCATGCTCGCCGCGCAGGTCGGCTTGTCGGGCAGCACGCGCATCGGCAGCTGGGTGCGGCTCGGCGGTCAGGTCGGCACCGCCGGCCACCTGACGATCGGCGACGGCGCGCAGGTCGCGGCGCAGAGCGGCGTGCCGAACGACGTCGCCGCCGGCGCGACCGTCGGCGGTTACCCGGCGGTCGACATCAGCCTGTGGCGGCGCATGATGGCGGCGGTGCCGCGCCTGCCCGAGCTCTTTCGCCGCGTCCGCCGCCTGGAGCGCCGGCTCGACGTCGGCGACGGGAGCGCTTGACGGAAGGCGGCCCCACGGCAGGTGCCGTTCCGTCGGCGCCGCTGAATCGGCCGCGCCATGCGCGATCCGACAGGCGCCGACGGAGCCGCGCGCTCCAGCGCACGTCGATGCCGGCGCGCGCGTATTGATTCCCTCGGGGTGCTTGTCTACGGTGGCCGATCCGGTTGGTATGGGACTGTGCGCATCCGTCTTCGTGACATCGAGGAATCCGCCAAGCAGCTGGCGTTCGACGAGCCGACCACCGAGCTCGACGCGCTGCTCGCGCACGGCCCGGTGCACGACTATGAGTTCCTCGGCCCGGCGCACGTCGCGCTGAGCCACTACCGCACCGGGCAGGAGCTGTTCTTCCAGGGCGACATGGCGTGCCGGGTCGCCGGCCAGTGCGCGCGCTGTCTGGCGCGCTTCGAATTCACCCACACCCCGGACTTCGACTTCATCATGGTGCCGCGGCTCGGCCGCTGGGCGAATGAGCCGCTCGACGGCGGGGGTGACGAGAATCTGATGTGGTACGAGGGCGAGGAGGTCGACCTCTCGCCGCCGCTGCGCGAGCGGCTGCTGCTCACGCTGCCGACGTTGCCCCTCTGCCGCCAGGACTGCGCCGGCCTCTGTGCGCGCTGTGGCGCCGACCTCAATGCCGGACCGTGCGGCTGCCCGGCGGACGAGGGGGACCCCCGCCTCGCCATCCTCCGCACGCTGCGCCGCGAGCCCTGATCCGACCGCCCCGCTTCCGCTGATCGCGGCGTCCGTGTATGCGGGGCGCCGCAAGGAGAGTTGACCCATGCCGGTTCCCAAGCGTCGCACCTCGGTTTCGAAGAAGAACAAGCGTCGCGCGCACGACGCGCTGACGCCGCCCAGCACGGTACCGTGCCCGGAGTGCGGCGAGGCGATGGCGCGCCATCGCGCCTGTCCGCACTGCGGCATGTACCGCGGCCGCCAGGTCGTCGAAATCGCCGACTGAGCGGCGGGGTTCCGGCATGTCCGGCCCGCTCGCCGATCAGGTCGCCCTGGTCACCGGGGCGTCGCGCGGCATCGGTCGCGCCATCGCCCGCCACCTCGCGGCGGCGGGGGCGCGGACGTACGTCAACTTCGTGCGCGACGAGGCGGCCGCGGCCGATACCGTCGCGCAGATCACCGCGGCAGGCGGCACCGCCGAGGTGGCGCGCTTCGATGTCGGCGATGTGGAGGCGACGGCGGCGGCGATCGGGGGGATCGTCAAGGCCGCGGGTGGCCTGCACGTGCTGGTCAACAACGCCGGCATGTCGATCGACAACCTGTTGCTGCGCCTCAAACCCGAGGAGTGGGACCAGGTGATCACGGTGAACCTGCGCGGCACGTTCGCTTGCACGCGCGCCGCGGCGCGCACCATGCTGCGGGCGCACTACGGGCGGATCATCAACATCACCTCGGTGGTCGCCGAGATGGGCAACCCCGGCCAGGCCGCGTATGCCGCCGCCAAGGCCGGCATCGTCGGCTTCACGAAGTCGATGGCGCGCGAGCTCGCGTCACGGCAGGTGACGGTCAACGCCGTCGCCCCCGGCCTGATCGAAACCGAGATGACCGCCTACTTGCCCGAGGACCGGCGGACGGAGTATCTGCAGCTCATTCCGGTCGGCCGGCTGGGCACGGTGGACGAAGTGGCCGAGCTGGTGGGCTTCCTGGCTCGCCGTGAGGCGGGCTACATCACCGGCCAGGTGATCGGCATCAACGGCGGCTTGTACATCTAGCAGAGCAGGACACACAGGAGGTGGGGGATGGCGTCTGCGGTCGAGCAGAAGGTGCGCGAGATCATTTGTGAACAGCTCGGCGTGAGCGAAGGCGACGTCACGCCGGAGGCCTCGTTCATCGAGGATCTCGGCGCCGATTCGCTCGATATCGTCGAGCTCGTCATGGCGCTCGAGGAAGAGTACGACATGGAGATCTCGGACGAGGAAGCGGAGAAGATCCGCACCGTCCAGGACGTGGTCAACTACATCGAAAGCCACAAGTCGTGAGCCGATGAGCAGCGCCCTCGAGCACACCGACCCCGCCGTCTGGCGCGCCATTCGCGCCGAGGCCGACCGACAGCAGCACAACCTCGAGCTGATCGCGTCGGAAAACGTGGTCAGCCGCGCCGTGCTCGAGGCGCAGGGCTCGATCCTCACCAACAAGTACGCCGAGGGCTATCCCGGCCGGCGCTACTACGGCGGCTGCGAGCACGTCGACGTCGTCGAGCAGCTCGCCATCGACCGCGCGCAGGCGCTGTTCGGCGCCGAGCACGCGAACGTGCAGCCGCATTCGGGCTCGCAGGCCAACATGGCCGTGTACTTCTCGCAGCTCGAGCCCGGCGACACGATCCTGGCGATGGATCTGACGCACGGCGGGCACCTCACCCACGGCAGCCCGGTCAATTTCTCGGGCAAGTTCTTCAAGGTCGTCGGCTACGGCGTGCGCCGCGACGACGAGCGCATCGACATCGACGCGATGCAGGCGCTGGCGCGCCAGCATCGCCCGAAGATGATCGTCGCCGGCTACAGCGCCTACCCGCGGGTGATCGACTTCGCGCCGTTCCGCGCCGTCGCGGACGAGGTCGGCGCCAAGCTGATGGTTGACATCGCGCACTTCGCCGGGCTGGTCGCCGCCGGCGTGCATCCCTCGCCGGTGCCGCTCGCCGAGTTCGTCACCACGACGACGCACAAGACGCTGCGCGGGCCGCGCGGCGGCATGATCCTCTGCAAGGAACCGTACGCGAAGTCGCTCAACTCCTCGGTGTTCCCCGGCAACCAGGGCGGCCCGCTGATGCACGTCATCGCCGCCAAGGCGGTGGCGCTGCACGAGGCGGCGCAGCCCGAGTTCCGCGCCTATCAGGAGCAGATCGTGCGCAATGCGCGCGCGCTGGCGGAGGGTCTGATCGCGCAGGGCTTCCGGCTGGTCTCGGGTGGCACCGACAACCACCTCATGCTGCTCGACCTGCGCGACACCGAGCTCACCGGCAAGCTCGCGCAGGAGACGCTCGAAGAGGCGAACATCACCGCGAACCGCAACACGGTGCCGTTCGAGACGCGCTCGCCGTTCGTCACCAGCGGCGTGCGCATCGGCACGCCGGCGGTCACCAGCCGCGGCATGCGCGAACCCGAGATGGCGACGATCGCCGAGCTCATCGGCCGCGCCCTGCGCAGTGTGGGCGACCTCACCGCGCTCGCCGCCGTGCGCGACGACGTCATCGCGCTCTGCCGTCAGTTCCCGATCGAGACGATGGCCTGAGTCCCGACGCCGGCGCACGGCGTCGAGCGCAACCAGCCACCGTCCGCGGGGGGCGCGGATGACGCCGATGCGTGTGCGTCTGCCGCGGACTCAGGTGCCCCGCCGCTTGTGCAGCGAGGCGAGGAACTCGGCGTCGGGCGCGAAGCGGCGGCCGGGCCACACGATCGTGTCGCGCGCCACCGGCGCGGTCTCCGGGTAGTCGATGTTCCAGTGCAGGCCGCGGCGTTCCTTGCGCATGATCGCCGAGATGATGATCAGCTCGGCGACCAGCGCGAGATTGCGCAGCTCGATGAGATCGCCGGTGATCGTGAAGTCCCAGTAGTACTGCCGGATCTCGTCCTGCAGGTGCGTGATGCGCTGCAGCGCACGCGCCAGTCGCCGGTTCGAACGGACGATGCCGACGTAGTTCCACATGACGCGGCGGATCTCGTCCCAGTTCTGGGTGACCACCACCGACTCGTCGCTGTCCGTGGCGCTGCCGGGATTCCACGGTGGACACGCCGGCGGGCGGCGCGGATCGGCGGCGACGAGGGCGACGGCGTGCTCGGCGGAGCGGTGGCCGAGCACGAGCGCCTCGAGCAGCGAGTTCGACGCCAGCCGGTTCGCGCCGTGCAGGCCGGTCATCGCGACCTCGCCGGCGGCGTACAGCCGGCGCAGCGCCGTGGCGCCGCTCGCCGTCGTCGCGGCGCCGCCGCAGCAGTAGTGCGCCGCGGGCACGACGGGAATCGGCTCGCGCGTCAGGTCGATGCCGTACTGCAGGCAGCGCTCGTGGATCATCGGGAAGCGCTGCAGCAGGAAGTCGCGCGGCTGGTGCGAGATGTCGAGGTACACGCAGTCGTAGCCGCGTACCTTCATCTCGCTGTCGATGGCGCGCGCGACGATGTCGCGCGGTGCGAGCTCGGCGCGCGCATCGTAGGCGCGCATGAACGCGCTCCCGTCCGGCCGCCGCAGCACCGCCCCCTCGCCGCGCAGCGCCTCGCTGATCAGGAACGACTTCGCCGCCGGGTGATAGAGGCACGTCGGATGGAACTGGATGAACTCCATGTTCGCGATCGGCACGCCGGCGCGGTAGGCCATCGCGATGCCGTCACCGGTCGCGATGTCGGGATTCGAGGTGTACAGGTACACCTTGCCGGCGCCGCCGGTGGCGAGCAGTGTCGCACGCGCGGTGATCGTCAGCACCTCGCCCGTGTCGCGCGCGAGCACGTACGCGCCCCAGCACGATGCCCGCTCGGCGGTCGGATCGGCCTCGGCGTCGGTGAGCAGGTCGATCGCCAGGTGGCGCTCGAGCACGCGGACGTTCGGCGCGGCGCGCACGGCGGCAACGAGCGCGCGCATGATCTCGCGGCCGGTCGCATCGGAGGCGTGCAGGATGCGGCGATGACTGTGGCCGCCTTCCTGACCGAGGTCGTACTCGGGGTCGTCGCGCGTCGCGCGGCGGGAGAACGTCGTGCCGAGCGCGATCAGGTCGCGGATGCGCTCGGGCCCTTCGCGGACGACGAGCTCGACGAGCTCGCGATGACAGAGGCCGGCCCCGGCGACGAGCGTGTCCTCGACGTGCGCGTCGAAGGAATCGTCGGCGCTCCACACCGAGGCGATGCCTCCCTGCGCGTAGTTCGTCGCGCTCTCGGGCAGGCGGTCCTTGCTGAGCACGACAACGCTCCCGGCGCGCGCGGCGCGCAGGGCGAACGTCAGGCCCGCGAGCCCGCTGCCGATGACCAGGAAATCGGCGTCCATGGCGCCGTATCTCACCGCCCCGGCGACCTGGCAAGGCAGCCAACTTTTCGCTTGATCGCCCCGCGGGTGGTCCCTATGCTCGCCGCGCAATGAGGTGGCGGGTGGTTGTGCTGATGGTGCTGTGCGGGTGGCTGTTCTGGCCGAGCGCGGCATTCTCGACCGACATCTTCATGTACCGCGATGCCCGCGGGCGGCTGCACTTCAGCAACGCCCCGGCGCGGCCGGGGTATCAGAAGTACACCCCGCCGCGGGTCGCCGGCCTGCGCAGCATGCGCCAGTACGGGCGGCGCGAGACGATGAGCTCCAAGGCACGGCGCCAGGCGCTCGAGCCGCTGATCGCCGAGATCGCCGAGCGGCATCGCGTCGATCCGAACCTCGTCAAGGCGGTGATCCGCACCGAGTCGAACTTCATCCCCTACGCGCGCTCGCCGAAAGGGGCGGTGGGGCTGATGCAGCTCATGCCCGCCACGGCGCGGCAGCACAACGTCTGGCGCGTCTATGATCCGCGCGAGAACATCGAGGGCGGTGTGCGCCACCTGCGGTTGCTGCTCGATCAGTACAATGGCAATGTGCGCCTCGCGCTGGCCGCCTACAACGCCGGCGGAGGGGCCGTGAGCCGCCATGGTGGGGTGCCACCGTACCGCGAGACGATCGAGTACCTGCAACGCGTCCTGGCCTACCGCGAGGCGTACAGCCGCGGCCACTGAGCGGCGCGCCGCGGGGCAGGGGGCGCGCCGGTGAGCGCCTCCCGCGTCGTCGGCGGCGTGCTGCCACTGCGGCACCTGCCGAACCTGATCAGCATCGTGCGCATCGGCCTCGTGCCGGTGCTCGTCGTCGTGCTGTTCAACCCCGGTCGCGGCGCCGCACTGCTCGCCGGGCTGACGTTCTTCGTCGCGTCCTGGAGTGACTTCCTCGACGGCTACCTGGCGCGGCGGCACGGCATCACGAGCACGCTCGGCAAGCTGCTCGATCCGATGGCCGACAAGCTCCTGGTCATGGCGGCGCTGGTCATGCTCGCGGCGATGCCGCGCGAGCCGCGGGTGCCGGCGTGGATGGTGGTGGCGATCGTCGGACGCGAGATCGCGGTCACCGGGCTGCGTGCGATGGCGACCAGCGAGGGCATCGTGCTCGCCGCCGAGGAGCTCGGCAAATACAAGATGATCCTGCAGATGTTCGCCCTGCAGGGACTGCTCCTGCACTACGATTTTCTCGGCGTCGACTGCTTTACCGCCGGCATGTACTTCCTGTGGCCTTCGCTGGTGCTCAGCCTGTGGTCGGGCATCGACTACCATGTGCGGGTCATCAGTCATGTCATCCGCCCACGGGAAGCGACCGAGCAATCGCATGGCGAACCGCCGGTCCGCGGCGCGGCGGGTGAGTAGGAAATGGCGGTCGGGTGACAAATCCCGTCACTCGGCCGTCGCGATGGGGCGGTGCCCGTTTCCGGCAGAGGGTCAGACGCGTTCCGCATAGCAAGTCGGCGCGCGCCTCCACGCCGGTACATTCCTTGCTTTGCCGTCAGGCATGAGCGCCAGCGGGCAGCGGAACCAGGGCCGTCCTGACCAGTCGGGCTTCACCATCATCGAGCTCTTGGTGGTGGTCGCCATCATCGGGATCCTTGCCGCCATCGCGATCCAGGCGATGGGGCGCTACCGCCAGCAAGCCTATGATGCGGCGGCGATTCACGACCTGGCCAATGCGGTGAAGGCCGAGGAAGCCTACTACGCGACCCACAACACGTACGTGACGTTCTCGGCCGCCGGTCCGACGACGATCGAAGTCCCGCAGACCTCGATTTCCGGCACGGTCACCGTGGAGATGACCGGCGACGACGAGACGTTCTCGGGTACCGCGACCTCGAGCCGCGGCAGCGGCAAGACGTTCAGCTACGACAGCATCAGCGACACGTTCGTGTCGAACTGACGCGGCGCACCAGGGGACGCGGAGCGGGATGGGGCCCCGCCGCTGTCGATGCGGGGCCTACTTCGCGCGTGACAGGTATTCGCCGTGCTCGGTGTCGACGCGGATCACGTCGTCGACGTCGATGAACGGCGGCACCTGAACCACCAGACCGGTTTCCGTCGTCGCCGGCTTGAGCTGGTTGGTCACCGTCGCGCCCTTCATGCCGGGGGCGGTGTCGACCACCTTCAGATCGACCGTCTTCGGCAACGCGATCGCGACCGGCGTGCCCTCGTAGAACTCGACCTGCAGGCGCATGTTCGGCGTCAGGTAGTTCGTGCCGTCGCCGAGCGTCTCGGCGTCGAGGGGCAGCTGGTCGAACGTCTGGGTGTTCATGAAGTAGTACTGGTCGTCCGACTGGTACAGGAACTCCATCTCGTGCTGCTCGAGCGTGACGCGGTCGACCTTGTCTTCCGAACGGAAGCGGTTCTCCGTCTGGGTCCCGGTCCGCAGGTTGCGCAGCTTGGTCTGCACCATGCCGCGCCAGTTGCCCGGCGTGACGTGCACCACGTTGGTCACGCGATGCAGCTCGTTGTTGTAGGTGATCAGCATCCCGGTGCGGAGCTGCGTGGCGGGGATCACGGCCATGGCGGATGAAGCCTCCTCGAAGGGCAGTAGAGCCGGCGACCGTAACACCGCGTCGGCGTCGAAGGCAACGGCCAATGCCCGGCTCGCGTCGTCGCGCCGGTGGTCCGCGTCGCCCGGCGCCCGTGCGCCGCAGGGCGTCAGGGCTTCGGGGCCATGAAGACCAGCACCTGGAGTCGGTCCGGCCCGGGATTGCTGATCGCGTGCGGTACACCGGCGGGGGCCAGCGCGGCAGTCCCTGCCGGCGCGCGCTCCTCGACATCACCGATGCGGACCTGCGCCGTTCCCGACAGGACGACGTAGACCTTGTCGGAGCCCGCATGGCTGTGCGGCGTCTGTTCCTGCCCCGCCTCGAAGCAGTAGAGATCGCAGAACAGCCGCTCGGTCGTGAAGAGATTGTTCTTCTGCATCTTCGCGGCCGCGAACTGCGCCGCGCCGGCGAGATCGGCAAAGTGGCTCATGCCCGCCGCTTAGTTGCCGTCGCGGGCGAAGGCAACGGACGCTGCGTTGACTCCCCACAGGGCACCCGTTAGACCTCGATGGGTTCGAGCTCATCATGGGAGTGGACACGATGAACGCGCACGAGGGGCGTCCCTCGAACAACGAGCACACGCTGCTCGAGGACAGCGTCGTCCTGACGACCGTCGACAAGGCCGTGGGCTGGGCGCGCAAGTTCTCGCTGTTTCCGTACCCCTTCGCCACCGCGTGCTGTGCGATGGAGTTCATGTCGCTGACGATGTCGCCGTACGACATCGACCGGTTTGGCGCGCTGCTGCCGCGCTTCACGCCGCGGCAGGCCGATCTCCTGATGGTGATCGGTACGATCACCTGCCGCCAGGCGCCGATTCTTCGGCGCGTCTACGAGCAGATGGCCGAGCCGAAGTGGGTGATGTCGTTCGGCGCCTGTGCCTCGACCGGTGGTTTCTACGACAACTACACGACCCTGCCGGGCATCGACCGCATCATCCCGGTCGACGTCTACGTGCCGGGCTGTCCGCCGCGTCCCGAGGCGGTGCTCGACGGCCTCATGGCGCTGCAGCGTCGGATCCAGAACCAGAAGCAGAAGCTCGCCGGCGAAGTCGCCGAGCCGGTCTGATACGCACGCCCCATGAGCGAGAAGATCCTGCTGCGGCACGAAGAGGTGCCGGACCTGCGGCGTCTCGACGTGTACGAGGCGGACGGCGGCTACCAGGCGGCGCGCAAGGCGATCGGGCCCATCGAGCCGGCACAGCTCATCGAACAGGTGAAGGCCTCCGGCCTCCGCGGGCGCGGCGGCGCCGGCTTCCCGACCGGCGTCAAATGGGGCTTCCTGCCGAAGGACAATCCCAAGCCGCGCTACCTGTGCGTCAACGCCGACGAGAGCGAGCCGGGGACGTTCAAGGACCGTCAGATCATCGAGCACAACCCGCATCTGCTGCTCGAAGGCACCCTGCTTTCCGCCTACGCGATCCGGTCGCACACCGCGTACATCTACATCCGCGGCGAGTTCGCGTTCGGCGCCACCGTGCTCGAGGCGGCGATTGCCGAGGCGTACGCGAAGGGGCATCTCGGCCGCAACATCTACGGCAGCGGCTACGACCTCGACGTGTACGTGCATCGCGGCGCCGGCGCCTACATCTGCGGCGAGGAAACCGGCCTGATCGAGTCGCTCGAGGGCAAGCGCGCCTATCCGCGCATCAAGCCGCCGTTCCCGGCGACGCACGGCCTGTTCGGCTGTCCGACGATCGTCAACAACGTCGAAACGCTCGCCTGCGTGCCGGCGATCGTCGGCCGCGGTCCCGAGTGGTTCAAGAGCATCGGGCCGGAGAAGAGCCCGGGGCCGAAGCTCTACTGCGTCAGCGGCCACGTGCAGCGGCCGGGCGTCTTCGAGCTGCCGATGGGGACGTCGCTGCGCGAGATCATCTACACGCATGCCGGCGGCCTGCCCGAGGGCAAGCGCCTGAAGGCGGTGATTCCGGGTGGATCATCGGTGCCCGTGCTGACCGCGGACGAGATCGACGTCGCGATGGATTTCGAGTCGGTCGCCAAGGCCGGCTCGCTGCTCGGATCGTGCGGCATCATCGTCATGGACGAGGACACGTGCATGGTGCGCGCGCTGCGCATCATCGCGAGGTTCTACCATCACGAGTCGTGCGGCCAGTGCACGCCGTGCCGCGAGGGCACCGGCTGGCTCGAGGACCTGCTCGTGCGACTCGAAGACGGCGGCACGCGGCCGCACGACATCGACCTGCTGCGCCGCGTCGCCGACAACATGATCGGCAACACGGTGTGTGTGCTCGCCGATGCGGCGGCCATGCCGGTGCAGAGCTTCCTGACGAAGTTCCGTCCCGAGTTCGAGCGGCACGCCGCCCTCGGCGGCTGCCCGCAGCGCCTCGCACCGGGTGCCCCCGCGGCGCCGCTGCACCGCGTCGCCGCCGCCCACGCCTGAGGAGCCATGCCGACGCTCGAAATCGACGGCCGGACGATCACGGTCGAGGACGGGGTCAACCTGATCCATGCCGCGGAACGGCTGGGCATCGAGATCCCGCATTACTGCTACCACCCCGGCCTGTCGGTCGCGGGCAACTGCCGCATGTGCCTGATCGAGATCGAGAAGGCGCCGAAGCTGCAGATCGCGTGCAACACGATCGCGACCGAGGGGATGGTGGTGCGCACCCAGAGCGAGCGCGTCAAACAGGCGCGCGCCGCGGTGCTCGAGTTCCTGCTCATCAACCACCCGATCGACTGCCCGGTGTGCGATCAGGCGGGGGAGTGCAAGCTGCAGGACTACTACATGGACTACGACCGCCAGCCGAGCCGCTTCGCGCTGGAGGACAAGGTCCGCAAGCAGAAGGCACTCGACATCGGTCCGCTGGTCATGCTCGACCAGGAGCGCTGCATCCTGTGCACCCGCTGCACGCGCTTCCTCGAGGAGGTGACCGGCACCGGCGAGCTCGGCATCTTCGAGCGCGGTAATCACTGCGCCATCGATCTCTTCCCGGGCCGGCGGCTCGAGAACAGGTACTCGGGCAACGTCGTCGACATCTGTCCGGTCGGTGCGCTGACCAGCAAGGATTTCCGCTTCCGGTCGCGCGTCTGGTACCTCGAACGCACGCCGACGGTGTGCGCCACCTGCGCGACGGGCTGCAACATCGACATCCACCATCGTCGGGACGAGATCTTCCGCTTCCGCCCGCGCCACAACCCCGACGTCAACCAGTACTGGATGTGCGACGAAGGGCGGCTGAGCTACAAGCAGTACCAGGGCGAGGGGCGTCTCCTGCAGCCGGTCATGCGGGACGGCGACGGCTGGGCGGTGCGTACCTGGGAGCAGGCGCGCGGCGTCGTCGCCCAGCGCATCCGCGAGGTCACCGCCACGCACGGCGCTGCCGCGGTGGCGGCCATCGTCGGCGCCCACGCGACGAACGAGGAAGCGTTCCTCGTCGATCAGCTGATTCGTGCGCGGCTCGGCGGCACGGTTGCCGGTCTGAGCTGGTCGCCACCCGACGCGTCGCACGACGACTTCCTGATCAGTGCCGACAAGAATCCGAACACCGCCGGGCTCCAGGCGGTGCTCCGCGCACCGCAGACGGTCGAGACAGTGCTCGCCGCGGCGCAGCGCGGCGAGGTACGCGTGCTGCTCATCGTGCGCGCCAACCTTGCCGACGCGTGCGGCGAGGCGGCGCTGGCGGCGCTCGGCGAGGCGGTGGAGTGCGTCGTCGTGCTCGATACGCACTTCACACCAACGGCGGAGATCGCCGACGTCCTGCTGCCGATCGCAACGTTCGCCGAGACCGACGGCACCTTCGTCAACCGCGCGCGCCGCGTGCAGCGGGTGCGTGAGGCGGTGCGGCCGCCGGGGCAGGCGCGGGCAGGCTGGCTGGCGCTCAGCGAGCTCATGCACGAGTGCGTCGGCTATGCGGTCCCGGCCGATGCGAGCGCGGTGTTCACCGAGCTCGCCGCCGATCAGAGCGCGTTCCGCCATCTTTCCTACGCACGACTCGGCGAGCAGGGCGCGCCGCTCGAGTCGCCGCCCGCCTGAGCGCCGGCATGAGCGCCGACGAGCCGCCCGACAGCGGCGATCGGTTCTACGCCGGTATCATCAGCAAGCTGTTCCCCGGCGCCGGGATGGGCATCGTGCTTGCCGATTCCGGCCGCGAGATCCCGTTCGCCGCCGCTCATGTGGTGGTGACCGGAGAGGCCAAGCGGTTCGACGATCTGCGTCCCGGCATGCGCGTCGGATTCGACGTCGGCTGGACCTCGAGGGGCTTGCGCGTCACGACGCTGCACGTCCGCCCGTCCGCCTCGGGCGGCGCACGCCGTCCCTGACGTCGGTCAGCGAATCGCGAGACGGTGCACGACCCGGCGCCGCCAGTGCTGCAGCGCACCGATGCCGGCGAGGAGCACGCCGAGCGCCGCGGTGAGCCGGCCGCCGCTTTCGACGACGGTGTAGAAGTCGCGCTTCGCATCGTTGATGCCGTAGTCGCCGACACCGCGGTGCAGCGATTCCAGCACCGCCGCATTCGTGCGTTCGGTGAGGCGATCGAAGTCCGCGAACGATCCGCGCGGCTCGATCGGTTCCGGCGCGCTCGCGCGGCGCGCATACTCCGCCGCCTTCGGCAGGCTCACGGCCCAGTTGCCGACCCCAAGCACGAGCAGGACGAGGCCGACCGGCAGCGCGGGATAGCGCCAGAAGCCGTGCATGTGTCGCCGCTACCAGCGGCAACCGTCGCCGGCAAGGCCGGTGTGCGCGGCGTTGTACCGCCGCAGGTGCCGGGATAGGAGTCCGGCCATGAGGGAGCGGACCGCAGCCCTCCTCGAGCGCATGCTCGCCGGCGATCGCGTCGCCCTGGCCAAGCTGATGACGCTGGTCGAGAATCGCGAGCCGGAGAGCGTCGAGGTGATGAGCCGCCTGCACGGGCGAGGGAAGCCGGCGCGCGTCATCGGCATCACCGGGCCGCCGGGCGCCGGCAAGTCGACGCTCGTCGATCGGCTGATCGGCGCGTTGCGCGCCGACGGCTTGCGCGTCGGCGTCGTCGCCGTCGATCCCTCGAGCCCGTTCTCCGGTGGCGCGGTGCTCGGCGATCGCATCCGCATGCAGAGTCATTTCCTCGATGACGGTGTGTTCATCCGCAGCGTCAGCGCGCGCGGCAACGTCGGCGGCCTGGCGCGCGCGACGCGCGACATCGCACGCCTCCTCGCCGGCTTCGGGCAGGATGTCGTGCTCGTCGAAACCGTCGGCGTCGGCCAGAACGAGCTCGACATCATGCGGCTCGCCGACACCGTCGTGGTCGTCCTGGTGCCGGAAGCGGGCGACACGGTGCAGGCGATGAAGGCCGGCCTGCTCGAGATCGCCGACGTGTTCGTCGTCAACAAGGCCGATCGCGAAGGCGCCCGGCGCATGCAGTCGGAGCTCGAGCTGATGCTCCAGCTCCGCCCCGCGGGCAGCTGGGAGGTGCCGGTGGTGCCGACCACCGCGGTCGAGGGCAAGGGCATCGACGCGCTCTGTGCCGTCCTGGCGCGCCACGCCGAGCATCTGCAGGCGAGCGGCGAGGGCGCCCGCCGTGCCGCCGCGGGACGGCACGAGGAGTTTGCCGCGGCGCTGCGCGACGAGCTCGTCCAGCGGCTCAACGCAGGCCTGCGCGACGGCGCCCTCGGGCCGCTGGTCGCCGCGGTGGAACGGGGCGAGATCGACCCGTATTCGGCGCTGCAGCGCGTGCTCGGCGATGCCGATCTCCTCGGCGCGGTGCTCCGGGCGCGTCCGGAACGGTCGACGCCATCATGAGCGCCGCGCGGCGGTTCGTGATCGGCGATCTGCATGGCTGCGTCGACGAGCTCGAGGCGCTGCTCGAAGCGATCGCCCCCGAGCCCGCCGACACGATCTGCTTTCTCGGTGACTACGTCGATCGCGGCCCATCGCCGCGCGGCGTGATCGCGCGGCTGCTGCGGCTCCGCGACGAAGGGCCCACGTGCCGGTTCCTGAAGGGCAACCACGAGGACATGTTCCTGTCCTTCCTCGACTATCCCGGACGCTACGGCGAAGCCTTCCTGTGGAACGGCGGCAACACGACGCTGGCGAGCTACGGCATCGAAGGGCTTGCCGGTGCGCGCGCGGCGGGCCGCCTTCCCGAGGACCATCGCGCGTTCCTGCTCGCGCTCGATACGCACGCCATCCTCGGCTCCTGCTACTGCGTGCATGCAGGCGTGCGACCGAACCTGCCGCTCGCGGAACAGCGCGAGGAAGATCAACTCTGGATTCGCGGCGAATTCATCGAGGTGCCGCATCCGTTTCCGTACACCGTGCTGTTCGGCCACACGCCGTTTCGCGATGTGCGCGTCGATCTGCCGTACAAGGTCGGACTCGACACCGGTCTCGTCTACGGCAACCTGCTGAGCTGCCTCGAAATCGACGCCCAGCGCGTCTGGCAGGTCCGGCGCGGCAGCCGCGCGGTGCGCCAGCGCGCGCTCCTTTGATGCTCCCGTCTTGACTCGCCGCGCAGTGGTCCACTAGCGAAAGGTGCACGGCGGCGTAGCTCAGGTGGCTAGAGCACGGGTCTCATAATCCCGGTGTCGTAAGTTCGAGTCTTACCGCCGCCACTCCTCACTGCAGGTCGTCAGCTGCCCCGGCTGACCTTCCGTCGGCCGGGCGCGCAGCTTTCCCGGTGAGTCGCAGGCCGGCCGCGTGACGCCTCCGCAGACGCGAGCGTGCAGAAGCTACACTATTTCGCTCGTCTCGCGCGCGATCGTCGATGCTGTACCAGGCAGCAGACGGAAGGAACTACACGGGCGCGCAACGGCGCGCTGCTCCGTTTGTAAATGACACACATCGCAACGGTGCTGGCGCGCGTGCCGCATCGCGTCGCGTCCGCGACGCGATGCCGTGTCATCGAATAATTTTTCCGCCTGTGCGTCGAAGGCCGCGTGAACAGACTTGCCAAGCACGACCTTCCGAAGCGACGCGTCGCGGCGCGCTTGCGGCGCCTCGGCCTGGCAGTGCAGCTCGCCCCGAGCTCGACCGGCTATGATCTGCTGGTCAACGGGACGACTCGCGTCACGCTGCGCGTGGCGTTCCCCGGTTTGCGCCGGCACCGCGTGACGGTTGCGGGCCGCCGCTACCAGTACCGCTACCGGACCTGGCACTTCAACTTCCACCACCACGGCCGGCTGCAGGAGCGGTACACCGACTTCTTCGTCTGTCTGGGCGTGAATCCCGACGATCGCGGCAAAGCCGAGATCTTCGTGATCCCCTGGGAGGAAGTCACGGGGAAGACCTTCTCGCTGCACGGTGGGCGGACGCGCTACAAGGGCCGCTATGCGCGGTTCCGTGAGGCGTGGCATCTCATCGCCGAGCAGGCCGGTCAGCCGTTGCGCCGCGTGGCGTGAACGGCGTCCTGACGCCCCGCTCCGGTCGACAATTCCACCGCTCGTCAGCAGCGGCTGCGACGCCGGTGCCTAATCGGCTGTCAGCACGCTTGCTTCCTCGCGGTATCGCCGGTAGACGACAGGTACACACTTTGTCGTCACTATCGTCGCAAGGAGGAAGCTCATGAAGCGCGACCTGAAGCTGGAGGACCTGAAGGAACGCAGCGAAATCGTTCCGATGAAGCTGCTGTCGGTCCGTGTGCCGGTCGATCTGATCCAGCGCATCGATGACGTCGTCGACCTGCTCAACGCCGGCAAAGGCGAGGTCGTCGTCGCCCTGCTCAACGAGGGACTCGGCCGGTACGACAAGACCAAGACGAAGTCGTCGGTCGCCAAGCGCGCCAAGGCGCGGCGCTGACCCTGTTGCGGGTGCGGGAGGCGTGTGTTAGCACGCCGCGAGTACGGCGGCGTACCCAAGTGGCTAAGGGAGAGGTCTGCAAAACCTCCATGCAGCGGTTCGAATCCGCTCGCCGCCTCTCATTCTCACCCCGTTCACCTCGTTCCTGACTGCCTCCCGCTCGCGCGCGCTGCGAACACGGCGCGCGCGGGCACCGAAACGACGAAGGGGCTAGTTGCATCTCGCAACTAGCCCCTTCCTTTTTCCCAGGCTCCCCGGGCCGGACTCGAACCAGCGACCAATCGGTTAACAGCCGATCGCTCTACCGACTGAGCTACCGGGGATCGTTTCGGGATTGCGCGCTGCCCAACGTGCGCAATTCGTGTCGGCTACCACACGCGTTTCGCGTGGGCAAGTCGACCGGCGCGCGTCGGGTGCGCAATGTCGCGCGCTTGACACAAAATTTTCGCGGGTGATTCAATGGCACTGATCGGGCAGATCACCGCAACTAACCTGGGCACCCGGAAGGGGAAGGGAGACTGCATGAAGAAGCTGTTCGTCACGGTGGCAGGAGCATTCCTGCTCGCCGCCCCGAGCGCGCATGCGCAGGAGGTCTGCGTCGGCGACTGCAACGCTGACCAGTCGGTCGGCATCAACGAGCTGATCATGGGCGTGAACATTGCTCTCGGTTCGACCGAGCTGTCCGCCTGTCCGGACTTCGATGCCGACGACAGCGGCACCGTGGAAGTCTCGGAGCTGATCCAGGCGGTGAACAACGCGCTCGGCAGCTGCGACGGCGATCCACCGCCGCCAGAAGGGGTGTGCGGCAACGAGGAGCTCGATGACGGCGAAGAGTGCGACGACGGCAACAACTTCGGCGGTGACGGTTGCGCGGCGAACTGCACGGACGAAACGTCGCGCGCCGGCGAGTTCGATTCGGCCCGCACGATTGCCTTCGTGCAGACCGAGGGGCTCGGCGTCATCCAGATCCCGCTCGAGGGGTCGCAGGTGTTCCGCACCGGCAGCCCGCGCGACACGGACACCGAGTTGGCCAATGGCGAAATCATCCCGGCGGGCAACATCCCGGTGGTGCTGCGCGCCAGCGAGCTGGTCTTCGAGCCCGTCATCGTGCCCGGCCTGGTGTGCGCCTGCGTGCGCGGCGCCGTGCCTGAGGGCGAGGTGTTCGGCCCGCAGAATTTCGGCATGGGCTCCGTCGCCTGCGGCGATCAGCCGGGCGGCCTGACCGACATCAGCTATGTGTTGACCCAGGACCACAACACGAACCCCGGCGACAACTGCAACCTGACGGACGGCTCGGCGGACGATGCGGACTGCTCAGCCGTCAGTGAGCTGCCGGGCGGGCTGAACTCGCTGGCGTGCCTCGAGGGCGGCGACGACGACCGTTGCGACGACGAGGAGAACCGGCACATCAACGTGTGCAACGGACCGCGCGTGCTGGAGCGGACCGGTGGGCCGGCGCCGCGCGGCTCGGCGTTCTTCCTCTACAACACGCAGATCGGCCTGCTGCAGGACGGCGGCAGCTGCCGCATGGACCGGCCGCAGCGTCCGGGCGGCGACTGTCTCTACGTCGACTACGGGCCGGATTGCACGCCCTGCACCGACGATGATCTGCAGAAGGGCGATCCGGAGAACATCCCGGCGACGACCGCCATGGCCGAAGCCGCGGTCTTCGACGCGAACAACAACAACAGCTCGCGCTGCAGCCGCGCGGTGACCATCAACGCCGAGTCGCGCTGCGGTGGCACCCCGTGCCAGACCAGGCGCGAGGGAGCGCTCTTTGACTGTGATGCGCTGCTCGCGGATCCGTCGGGTGGCATCGAGGGCGCCGGCATCGCGCTCGCGTACCCGTCGATCGATGCGCGCACGATCGCGGACAATGTGACCAGCACGGTGTTCTTCAACCGCGCGATCGACTAACCCGTCGCGGGGCTTTGGCCCCGCGGCCGACCTCACGACGGGGGTGATGCGGCGACGCATCACCCCCGTCGCCGTTTGGCCGCCGGTCCGCCGCCGCTACGGGCGGATGATCGGCGAGAAGAGGTGGCGCTGCAGGAACTCGGCGAGATCGCGCAGGCTCGCAGCGCTGATCTCGTGTCCCATGTCGTACTCGCGCCACGTCACGTCCGCCCGGCAGCGGCGCAGGACTTCGACGGACTCGCGACCCCGCTCGACGCCGATGAGCTCGTCGCGCGTGCCGTGCTGTACGAGCACTGGCCGGCCGGTGAGGTCGGGCGGGTTTGCCGCGTCGATCAGGCCGGGCGCCAGCCAGGTCGAGAGCGCGGCCACGGCCGCGAAGCGGCCCGGCTGACGCGCCGCCAGTGCATAGGCCATCGCACCACCCTGGCTGAAGCCGAGGACCGCCAGCCGATCGGGCGCCAGCGGGTACTGACGCGCGGCGGCAGCAATGAACCCCTCCAGTGCCGTCACCGCCGCGGCGAACGCCACCGGGTCCGGCGGGGCGCCCATGGTGAGCGGAAACCATCCGGCCCCCTGCATCCCCGGTCCGATCGGCACCCCGACCGGACCCTGCGGACAGAGCACGAGCAGCTGTCCGCCTCCGAGATGCGGGGCAAGTCCGAGCAGGTCGAGCGCGTTCGCGCCCCACCCGTGCAGGGCGAGCAGGGTGGGGTGGGGACCGTCGCCGGCGGGGGCGTAAAGCGTGTGCACGAGCTCCATGAATGGCATCCTATACCGAAACCGTCTCGAGCGTGTCGTAGAGCGCGCGCCAGCGCGCATACCCTGCCGCCAGCGCCGCCCCCCGACGCGCGTCGGGTTCGATGCGCTCGTGCCGGCACATGGCCGCGGCGGCACTGGCGACATCCGGGTGAATGCCGGCACCGACCGCAACCAGCACGGCGCAACCGAGCCCGGTGCACTGCGGCTCACACGCGCGCAGCACCGGGCGATCGATCACATCTGCGACGAGCTGCACGAGCAGCCCGTGGCGTGACATGCCGCCGCCCACCCGCAGCACGGCGTCGCTCTGCCCCGACACCGCAGCCAGCTGCTCGAGGTTGGCCCGCACGGCGAACGCCACGCTCTCGAGCAGTGCGCGCAGCAGGTCGCCGGCACGCGGCCGCAGCTGCAGTGCCGGGAAGCGGAAGAAAATGCCGCCGGGCAGATCCGGGCGGATCCTGGTGAGATCGAACACGCGCGGACCGACGAACGCGTAGGTTCCGGAATCGTCGCGTTCCGCGGCGAGCGCCGCGGCGCGTTCGTAGCGATCGGCGGTTTCCTCGGGCACGAGCAGATCCACCAGCCAGGCGAACGCGTCGCCGGTGCTGCCGGCATTCGACTCCAGCACCCAGCGATCCGGCACGACGTGACATCCCGCCCAGAGATTGCACGCCGGATCGAGCAGCGAGCGGCCGACGACCATCTGTACCGGCGTGGTGGTGCCGAAGATCGCCGCAGTGGCACCGGGCTCGAGCGCACCGGCCCCGAGCAGTGCGCACTGCGTGTCCGCCCCGCCGGCGAATACCGGCGTGCCCGCCGGCAGGCCGGTCTCGGCGGCCGCGCGGTCATGGACCGTTCCGACCCGCGCGCCCGGCTCGAACAGCGGCGGCAGGATTGCGGGCGCGATCGCGAAGCGACGCAGGAGGTCCTCCGACCACGCCCGGCGCCGCACGTCGAACAGCATCGACTCGCACGCGTTCGAGGGTTCCGCGCTCGCCGTGCCGCTGAGCCGCCAGGTCATCCAGTCGTTGATCATCAACAGGCGCGCGACCGGCGGGTCACGGTGCTTGCGGTACCAGAGCAGCCGCGCGAGCGGGAAGATGAAGGGCGCCGAGTGGCCGGTGATCGCATACAGCGACTCGCCCCCGAGCTCTGCCAGGACTTCCAGCCCCTCGAGGAAGCCGCGACTGTCGAGATTGGGCCCGGCATAGACCTCGCGGTCCTCCGCATCGAGGAAGACGCAGCCCTCGCGCTGGCTCGTCGTCGCCACGCCGACGACATCCGCCGGCTTCACTGCCGCCGCCGCCAGCGCTGCGCGCGTGCTGCGCGCCAGCGCCGCCCAGAAGGCATCCGGGTCGAAGCCGTATTCCTTGACCAGCGGCACGTCCGGGTGCGCATGCACGGCGTAGCTCCACGGCTCGCCGTGCGTGGCGAGGAGCCGCCCCGCCGCGTCGAACACCGAGCACTTGGCGCCGCCGGTGCCGGCGTCGAGGGCGACGAGCGCGGGCATCGCGGTCACCCGTCGAGCACGGCGGGATTCGCGATGTGCCGCGGACGCTCGCCGCGCAGCCAGGACTCGATGCCGTCGACGATCAGATCGCTCTGGTGATCGACGACATCGCGCGTCGCGCCGCCGAGATGCGGCGTCACGAGCACGTTCGGCAGCTGCACGTAGCGGTTTTCCGGGCGCACCGGCTCGTCGGCGACCACGTCGAGTCCCGCCCCGGCGAGATGGCCGCTGCGCAGCGCCTGATAGAGTGCGTCATCATCGACGAGCGCCGCCCGCGCGAGGTTCAGGAGGAAGGCTCCCGGTTTCATCGCGCGGATGCGTTCGGCACTGATCAGCCCGTGATTCTCCGGCGTGTCCGGGCAGTGCAGGGTGAGGATGTCGACGGCGCGAATGAGCTCGTCGAGCGCCGTCGCCTCTCCGCCGGCCGCCGCGATCTCTGCCGCGGGCACGATGGGATCGTGGACGAGCACGCGGCTGCCGAAGGCGCGCAGCCGGTGCACGACCCGGCGGCCGATGGCGCCGAAGCCGACCACGCCGACCGTCACGCCGCCGAGCTCGAAGCCGCCGTACGTGGTGTACGCGTCGAGATAGTCTTTGGTGCTGCCGAACGTCAGCTGTCCCGCCTTCAGGCGCGCATTGACCGTGTAGAGGTGGCGCGCCAGCGCCAGCATCATCGCCAACGTCAGGTCGGCGACCGCGTCGGCATTGCGCCCCGGCGCGAAGAGCACCGGGATGCCGAGCGCCGTTGCCCGTCCGAGTCCGACATTGATCGGATCGCCGCGGCAGCAGCCGATGAGACGCAGCGGCACGGCATCGAGCACCTCCTCGTGGACGAGGTCCGCCTCGACGATCAGCACGTCGGCGCCGACCTCCCGGATGCGCTGCGCGAAGACACTGCCGTCGAAGTAGATGCCACGGTTGGCACGCCAGTCCTCGTGTACGACCGGCATATGGCGCCCCAGGCGCTCCAGACCCGCAGCGGAGAACGACGCGGTGATCAGTGCCTTCATCCGCGGCTCCGTTCGCGGATCAGCAGGTGCACGAGCTCGATGACGTGCTGCCGCAGCCGCGCCCGCAGCGCGGCATCGTGCACGCTGCCGCCGAGCAGCTTGGCGAACTGCTGGCTGTCGAGGGTCAGGAGCAGCATCACGGAGTGGGCGGTGAGCATGAACAGCGGCACGTCCGCCTCGTCCATCACCCGGCCGACGCCGTGCGCCCATTGCGCAAACCGCCGCCAGGCAGGCAGCAGGATGTCACGCTCGATCTCACTGCTGCCGTCGGTGGTCTCGAGCAGCCGACGCACCAGCAGTTTCGGCACCGTCGGGTTCGCCACCAGGAAGTCGAACAGACGGCCGACCGACTCATCGATCACCTGGCGGCGCGACGCGCCGGCGCCTGGGTTCTCGGGAATGGCGGCCTCGACGAGCGCGACAATCCGCGCGTAGAGGTGTTCGAAGACGGCGAAGTAGAGCGTCTCCTTGGATTCCCAGTGGTAGTGCAGGCTGGAGATGTTGACCGCGGCGGCGGCGGCGATCTCCCGGGTCGATGCGCCGTCGAAGCCGCGCGCGGCGAAGACCGCCTCGGCGGCGGCGAGGATGCGCGCCTTCGTGGAGGCCGACGCCTCGCCCGCGCCGGCCTTGTTCAGTACCGTGCGGGGCAGGGCGGACCTCCTCGGACAGCCGTTTCAATCATTTGACCGAAGCGGGTCGTACGGGAAGCGGGTCGCCGCTGTCAAGGAACGCGCGCCGCCGGCCGGTGCGCGGCGGTATTGCGCCGACTGTCGCAGAAAACGAAAATTGACAGCGCATGCGGGCGCAGTTAGACACGCCCGCATTGCCGCTGGCGGTGGAGCGGTAGTTGACCGACCTTGGACCCGGACGTTCTCGGGCCTACGCCGAATCGAGGTCGAGGGAGGACCGACATGGACCGATGGAGCCTGACTCCTCGCAAGGACGAGGAGGACGAGTGGGACGAGGATGTCGAGGAGGCCGAGGACGGCGACGAAGACGAGGAGGAAGACGAGGACGAGGAATGGGAGGACGAGGACGAGTGGGAGGAGGACGGGGACGAAGACGAGGACGATGACGTCGACGAGGAGGATTTCTCCGACGACGACGATGAAGACGACGACGAGGACGACGAGGACGAAGACGAGTGGTGATGACGGCCTAACGCGATGCGTGCGGTCGTCCAGCGCGTGACCGAGGCCTCGGTTGCCGTCGACGAGGCGGTGGTCGGCCGCATCGGCCGCGGCTGTCTCGTCCTGCTCGGCGTCGGCCAGGGCGATGCGGCGCCCGACGTTGACTGGATCGCGGAGAAACTCGTCGGGTTGCGCATCTTCGAGAACGCCTCCGGCCGCTTCGATGCCGCCCTCGCCGACGTCGGCGGGGCAGTCCTGCTGATCTCGCAGTTCA
This sequence comes from uncultured bacterium, assembly GCA_965651925.1. GTDB lineage: Bacteria > Desulfobacterota > Binatia > HRBIN30 > CADEER01 > CBFGUK01. Next base: position 36,279 of record CBFGUK010000009.1, read on the forward strand.
CCCTCTACGGTGATGTCCGCAAGGGCCGTCGCCCCAGCTTCACCGCCGCGGCGGATCCGGCGTCCGCCGAGCCGCTGTATGAGCAGGTCGCGTCCGCGATCCGCACCCGCGGCATCCCCGTCGCCACCGGGCGCTTCGGCGCCCGCATGCAGGTGCACCTGGTCAACGACGGGCCGGTGACCCTGCTGCTCGATTCCCGCGAGCGCTGACATGCCGCGCGCCGGATTCTACGCCATTCACAATTCCAGCATCCGGTTCGGCCGCGACGGTCACTGGTATGCGGACGGGCAGCGGATCACGAACCCGCGCATCGCGGCCCTCTTCTCGCGCCATGTCGTCCGGACCGCCGAGGGCGGCTACGAGCTGCGCATCGCCGACGAGCGCGCCCCGATCACGGTCGACGACACGGCGTACGTGGTCGTCGCAGTGGACAGCGCCGACGACACGGTCTCGATCGCGCTCAACGACGGCTCGCGCGAGGTGCTCGATCCGCATACGCTGCGCGTCGGTGCGGACGACGTGCTCTACTGTCGCGTGAAGCAGGGCAGGGAACCGGCGCGCTTCCTGCGCCCCGCGTACTATCAGATCGCCGCGCACATCACGGCGAACCCCGACGGTGGCGTCGTCTTCCGCGCCGGGTCGCACACGGTCCCGCTTGCCTCCCGCTGACCCGCGCCACGGGCTGGCGGTCGTGCTCGTCCAGCCCGAGATCCCGCCGAACACCGGCAGCATCGCACGGCTGTGCGCCGCCACCGAGGTGCCCCTGCATCTCATCCGCCCGCTCGGCTTCTCGCTCGAGGATCGCTACCTGCGCCGCGCCGGACTCGACTACTGGCCGTATGTCGACCTGCACGTCCACGACTCCTGGGAGGCGTTCCTCACCGCCGAGCGGCCGGCGGCGCTCGCCTGCTTCACCGCCCGCGCCACGGCGACGTACCTGCACGCGCCGTTCACGCTGCCGCGCCTGCATCTGATCTTCGGCGGCGAGACACGCGGCCTGCCCGACGCCCTGCGTGCGGCGCACAGCGATGCCCTGTTCCGGATTCCGATCTTCTCCGCCGGCGTCCGCAGCCTCAATCTCTCGAACGCCGTATCGATCGTCCTCTACGAGGCGCTCCGTCGCCGGGGGGCGCTCGGCGACGAACCGGCTGGCATCTGACCGCCGGCCCGCGTAGGGAAGGGGGCGCAATGGATGACCTGCGCTTCGAGGACCTCGCCTTCACCGTCGGGTGGTGCGCGATCTGCGACCGCGAGGTCCTGACCTGCGCCGACTACGACGCCGAGGGCGACGAGCTGCGCCGCTGTGTGCATTGCGATCAGCGCGTGTCTCGCGCCCTGCACGCCGTCCGTGGCGACGAGCTCACGACCCGCGGCTACGTCGTCGACGAACCCGGCGGCTGCGGGCGGCCCGACTGCGGCAACGGCCGCTGCGGCCGCTGACAGGCGCGCAACTTCGCCGGACCCGACGCGCCTCGCGCGCAATCGCGCCGGATCGGCGTGGCACCGCACGCGTTGCTCTGGCAGCATGGGCGCAATGCCGTCGCTGCCCCTCACTCGCATCCTGATCGTCGCGATCTGGGCGAGCCTGCTGATCGCCCTCGCGCGCTCGCAGATGCCGGACGCCGCCCGCGATGCGGCGTTCGCGCCGGCGCCGCCGGCGGACGCCGTGGCCGACGAGCAGTGGAGCGGCATCTACCTGCGCGGGGCGAAGATCGGGTATGCGCACGGCCGCGTGCAGCCGCAGGACGACGGCGTGCGTATCGAGGAAACCTCGGTGATGCGGCTGACGGTGCTCGACCGCGAGCAGACGGTGCGGTTCAGCCTGACGGCAGACGCCAACCCCGATTACACGGTGCGCGCGCTCGTGGCGACGCTGGACTCCGATATCGGCAGTTTCAGCGTGCGCGGCCGGGTCGAGGGGGACACCCTCGTGCTCGACATGACCACGGGCGCCGAGACCAGCGCGCAGACCATTCCGATCACCGAGCCGCTCTATCTCCCCATCGCGGCGCGCGCGCGACTGTCGGCCGCCGGTCTGCGCGCCGGCACGCAAGCGACTTTTCGCGTCTTTGACCCCTCCTCGCTGCAGCACCAGCCGATGACGATCCGCGTCGAGGAGCCGCAGGAGATCGTCATCGGCGGGATCAGCGTCGCGGCCTGGAAGCTGCGCGAATCGTTTCGCGGCATCGAGTCGCAGGTCTGGGTCGACGACGCCGGGCGCATGCTGCGCGAGCGTGGCGCGATGGACCTCGAGGTGGTGCGCGAAAGCCGCGATTACGCGACACGCGAAGGCTGGACGGATGCCCCGGTCGACCTGATGGGAGCCGTCGCGATTCCGGTCGCCGCGCCGCTCGACGGCGCGGGCGAGCGCCCCCGCCTGCGGGTGCGTCTCGGCGGAGTGTCCGGCGTACCGATCCCGAGCGATCGTCGCCAGCAGGTCGCGGACGACATCCTCGCCGTGACGCGCGAAACACTGCCGGCGCAGGCCTATGCCCTCCCGTATGCCGAAACGGCGTGGGCCGCCGAGCTGCAGCCCACCGCCTTCCTGCAGAGCGATCACCCGCGGGTGCGCGCCGCGGCCCGCGCCGCGATCGGTGAAGCGCACGATGCGCTCACCGCGGCGGGACGCCTGCGCACCTGGGTATACGAGACGCTGGAGAAGCGGCCCGCGGCGACGATCCCGAATGCCCTCCAGGTGCTCGAGCTCGGTGCCGGCGACTGCAACGAGCATGCGGTGCTCTTCGCGGCCCTGGCGCGCGCCGTGGGGCTGCCCGCGCGCGTCGTCGCCGGTGTCGTCTACCAGGACGGCGCGTTCCTGTATCACGCGTGGAACGAGGTCTGGCTCGGCGAGGAATGGGTGAGCGTCGACCCGGCGTTCGACCAGATGCCGGCCGATGTCACGCACCTGAAGCTCGTCGAGGGCGGGCCGGAGGCGCATACGGCGCTGCTGCCGCTGATCGGTTCCCTGTCGATCACGGTGCTGCCCGAGCACACCGGATGAGCGGGGAGACGGGCGACATGCCGCCCTGGTACCTGCAGCTCGCCGGCCCGCTCGCCCGCCCCGCCGGGCACCCGGCGCACGCGTTCGTATTGCCGCAGCTCGCGGTGGGCGAGTACCCGACGCCGGATGATGCGGCGTGGCTGCGCACCGCGTGCCGCGTCGACGCGGTCGTGTCCCTGCAGGACGATGCGGATCTCGCGCGCAAGGGCCTGCAGCTCGGCGCCCTGCGTGCCGCGTACGCCGCACACGATCTCGCGTTCGCCCGCTTTCCGGTCGGCGACGGCGACACCGCGGCGCTCGCCGCTGCGCTCGATGCGGTGCTCGCGTGCCTGCACACGCATCTGCGCGCCGGCCGCACGGTGTTCCTGCACTGCAACGCCGGCCTGAACCGCGCGCCGACGGTGGCGATCGCCTATCTTCACGAGCATGGCGGCCTGCCGCTGCGCGACGCGGCGGCGGCGATGAAGGCCGTGCGCGCGTGCGTGCCGTACCTGCGCCTCCTCGACTCGCGCTACGGCACGCCGCGGTGACTCACGCCCGCGCCGGGAGACTCAGGCGCGTGAGGCGAGCGGGCCGTTGATCGGCACGTGGATGCGGAACGTCGCGCCGCGACCGGGAGCGCTGCTCACCTCGATCTCGGCGCCGAGTACCGTGGCGAGCCGCTTGACGATGTAGAGTCCGAGGCCGACGCCACCGATCGTCGCCTCGCCGTCGGGAGCCTGACGGAACATCTCGAAGATCTCGGAGAGGTGCTCGGCCTTGATGCCGATGCCCGAATCCTGAACCACGAAGGTCACCTGCTGCCGGTCGGCGTGTGCCGACACCGACACGGTCACCATGCCGTGATGCGTGAACTTCAGCGCATTGTGCACGAGGTTGCGCAGCAGGATGCCGAGCTTGGCCGGATCGGTACGGATCGGCGGCAGCCCGGGTGCGACGCGCCAGTTGAGGTCGACCGCCGGCTTCCGCCACGCGGGCGGGATCTGCACCTGCAGCTGCTCGATGAGCTGGCCGACGGCGATGTCGCGCAGATCGACGGTCAGCAGCCCGCGCTCGAGCCGGCTCATGTCGAGCGTCGCCTGGATCAGCTCGAGCAGCTGCAGCGCCTGCTGGCGGACGGTGCCGAGTGTCTCGAGATGATCCGGCGGCAGATCGCCGAACGCGCCTTCGATCTGCAGATCGGTGTAGCCGATGATCACGTTCAGCGGCGTGCGCAGCTCGTGCGACATCGTCGCCATGAACTCTTCCTTGAGCTGATTCGCCGACTGCAGATCGGCGATCAGGTTCGCGTGCTCGAGGGCCGCGGCGGCGTGCAGCGCGATGCCGCTCAACACCCGCGAATCGAGGGCGCTGAACGGCGGCTGGCGGTCGCCGCGCACGGCGAACAGCAGCCCGCGCAGCTGATCGCCGCGTTGCAGGCGGACGCCGAGCAGGCCGGTCACCCGCCAGCGCTGGAGCAGGCCGCGCAGCATCGGTTCCCGGATCTGCGCCGGCGCCACCTGCACGACGCTGCCCGAGAGGTCGCCGCCCAGCGTCGGCACGGTCTCCGGCCGCACTTCGACCTGCCGCAGATCGGTCGCGCCGAGGGCATGCGGGCCGTGGATCGCCCCGACGCGGAACGTCTCGCTGGCTTCGTCCCAGAGCAGCAGGACCGTCCCGACGGCGCGCAACTGCGCGCCGGTGCCGCGCACGATCTGGTCGGCAATCGCCCCGGGATCGAGCGCCGCGGTGATGCCGGTGGCGACCTCGAGTACCGCGGTGGCCGCCTCGGTACCCTGCCGGATCGCGCCGTTGTCGGCCTCGAGGCGTTCGCAGGCCTCTCGCCAGCGCGACGCATCGGCGGCGCCGCGCTGTTCCGCCTGGCGGAAGCGGCGCGCCGCGACGGTCAGCATCGCAGCCGTCACCACCAGCATCGCCGGGACGCCCGCCACCTCGGGCTCGCCGATCCGCGCCAGACCGCCGGCCCCGATCGCATGGAGATACCCGGCGGCGAGGACCAGCACCGCGGTCCAGGCCATCGACGCGCGTCCCGGAAAGGCGACGCCACAGGCGAGCACCATGGCCGGCAGCACGAGCCCGGGCAGCAGCGTGGGCAGCGGCGGGCTGCTCACGACGTACGCGACGCCGGCCAGCGGCAGCAGCGCGAGCTCCGGGGCCGGCGCGCGGAGCACGTACGGCTTGACGGCCGGCACGATGATCGTGGCAGCGGCGAGCGCGAGCGCCGCGATGGCGATCAGGACGGGCAGGCCCTGCTGTCGCAGGGTGAACGACAGCTCGACCTGGGTTGCCAGCGCGCCGAGTGCCAGCGCGATGAGCAGCAGCGGCGTGGTGCCGAGGCTGATGCGCGGAGCGGCGGGCGCCGGTGGTGGAAGCGCCGGACGCGTCACCGCCGGTGCCTGCGCGACGGAACCGTCTCCGTCACTGACCGGTAAGGGGGCGGGCGATTCGTACAGCCGTTTGAGTCGTCCGCGCGCAGCCATCTCCGCGGCGCGGAGCTGCGAGGATTGTGCCACGGTGCCCTGCATCGGATGCGTTCGCCGGCGCGTTGCAGAGCGCGACGACAGCGTCGACGCGTCGCGATCGATGGTCGTGGTTTGTCGCTGATCGACACGCGCGCTGGCGTTGCAGCGGTGTGCGACGCGTCAGATGACATGGCCGCTGACCGGTCGCGCCGCCGCATTATTGACTCGGTCGACCGGCACGGATAGTCAGGAGCTGCCTTTAACTTGGTCCGGCGAGGCCAGAAAGGAACTTCCGTGCAGCTCCACACCATCATTCATCGACACGCATCCTGAACCCCCTGGGGCCACCCGGGGGGTTTTTTTATGGTGTCGACTCACCGCATCGTGCTCGATGCCCAGGGAGTGGAACGCGCCCTGGCGCGCATCACGCACGAGATTCTCGAGCGCAACAAGGGCGTCGAGGACCTCGTGTTCATCGGCGTCCGCTCGCGCGGCATCGACATCGCCGCACGGCTGGCCGAAAAGGCGGCGACGATCGAGGGTGTGCGCGCGCCGTGCGGCGTGATCGACGTCACGCTCTATCGTGACGACCTGCATCGCGCCGGGCAGCAGCCGGTGGTCAAGGGAACCGACATCCGCTTCCCGATCGACGAGCGGCAGGTCGTGCTCGTCGACGACGTGCTCTACACCGGCCGGACGGTGCGCGCGGCGCTCGACGCGCTCATGGATCTCGGCCGGCCGCGCTCGGTGCAGCTCGCGGTCCTGATCGACCGCGGGCATCGCGAGCTGCCGATCCGCGCCGACTACGTCGGCAAGAATCTCCCCACGGCCACGAACGAATCAGTGCAGGTACGACTCAAGGAGCGCGATGGGCGCGATGAGGTCGTGCTCGTCCGCGGCGAGGAGGGTTGACGATGTACAGTCATCGGCACCTGCTGGGACTCGACGGCCTGTCGCGCGAGGAACTCCTGTTCCTGATCGACACCGCCGCCTCGTTCAAGGAGATCTCCGAGCGCGACATCAAGAAGGTGCCGACCCTGCGCGGCAAGACCGTCGTCAGCCTGTTCTACGAGCCGAGCACGCGCACGCGCACCTCGTTCGAGATCGCCGCCAAGCGGATGAGCGCCGACTACATCAACATCTCGGCGGCGACGAGCAGCACGACCAAGGGCGAAACGCTGCTCGACACGGCGCGCAACATCGCCGCGATGCGGCCCGACGCGCTGGTGATCCGCCACAGCGCCGCCGGTGCAGCGCAGTTCCTCGCGCGCCGCATCGACTGCGCGGTGATCAATGCCGGTGACGGCGCGCACGAGCATCCGACGCAGGCGCTGCTCGACCTGCTGACGATCCGCGACCGACTCGGCCGCCTCGAGGGGCTCACGGTCGCGATCGTCGGCGACATCGCGCACAGCCGTGTCACGCGCTCGAACGTCCACGCGCTGCGCGCGCTCGGCAACGAGGTCCGCCTCGTCGGGCCGCCGACGCTGCTGCCCCCCGAGGCCGCGCACTGGGGCGAGGTGCATCACGATCTGCACCGCGGCCTGCGCGACGCCGACGTGGTGATGATGCTGCGCCTGCAGCGCGAGCGGCAGGGGCGCAACTACCTGCCGAGCCTCGACGAGTACGCGCGCTACTTCTGCCTCACCCGCGCCGCGCTCGCCGGAGCGCGTGCGGACGCCGTGGTGCTGCACCCCGGCCCGATCAACCGCGGCGTCGAGATCGCCAGCGACGTCGCCGACAGTGCGGCCTCGCTGATCATGGAGCAGGTGACGAACGGCGTCGCCGTGCGCATGGCGGTGCTCTTCCTGCTCGCCAACCGGGGCCGTGTCCCCATGGCCGAGACCGGCGCGGCGATTGACGAGGTGCCGGCCGAGCGGCGCCGGAAGGCCGGGTGATGCCGGGAAGCCTGCTCATCACCGGCGGAACCGTCATCGATCCGGCCGGCGACCGCTCCGGACGGTTCGACGTGCACATCGCCGACGGACGCGTCCGCGCGCTCGTCGAGCCGGGCGCCGCGCCGCGCGCCGATACGACCATCGACGCCAGCGGCTGCTGGGTCACGCCCGGCCTGATCGACATGCACGTGCACCTGCGCGAGCCGGGATACGAGTACAAGGAAACGGTTCTCACCGGTGCGCAGGCGGCCGTCGCCGGCGGCTTCACCGCCGTCGCGTGCATGGCGAACACGAACCCGGTGAACGACACCGGCGCGGTGACGAAGTACATCGTCGAGAAGGCGCTCGCCGCCGACCTCGCGCGCGTGTATCCGATCGGCGCGGTGTCCGTCGGCCTGCAGGGCGAGCGCCTCGCCGAGATCGGCGAGATGCGCGAGGCCGGCATCGTCGCGGTCTCGGATGACGGCCGGCCGATCATGGACGGCGCGCTCATGCGCCGCGCGCTCGAATACAGCGCGATGTTCGGCCTCGCCGTGATCGCGCACGAAGAGGATCTGGCACTCGCCGCTGGCGGCTGCATGAACGAGGGGCCGACGGCGTTCCGCCTCGGGCTGAAGGGCATGCCTGCTGCCGCCGAGGAAGCGATGGTGGCCCGCGACATCGCGCTGCTCGAGCGCACCGGCGGGCGGCTGCACATCGCGCACCTCAGCACCGCCGGTTCGGTCGATCTCGTCCGCCGCGCCAAGGCCCGCGGGCTGGCGGTCACCGCCGAGGCGACGCCGCATCACTTCACGCTCACCGAAGAGGCCGTCGGCGAGTACGACACGAACGCGAAGATGAACCCGCCGCTGCGCCTCGCCGCCGACGTCACCGCCGTCATCGAGGGGCTGCGCGACGGCACCATCGACGCGATCGCCAGCGACCACGCGCCGCATCATGCGGACGAGAAGGACGTCGAGTTCGAGTGCGCGGCCCACGGCATCGTCGGGCTCGAGACGGCGCTGCCGCTCGCCCTGCGGCTCGTCCACGAGCACGGGCTGGCGATCGAGACGGTGGTGCGGGCGATGACCGCCGCCCCGGCGCGCATCCTCGGCGTGCCCGGCGGCACCCTCGCGGTGGGGGCGGCCGCCGACGTCACGGTCATCGATCCCCGGCCGGAGTGGACCGTCGATCCCGCGACGTTCTGTTCGAAATCCCGCAACACGCCGTTCGGCGGCTGGTCGCTGAGCGGCCGGGCACGCGCGACGATTGTCGGCGGCGTCATCAAATGGCAGGCGGCCGCCGCGGCGGCGGCGCCGCGCCGTACACGGAGCGCACCCACCCGATGAAAGCGCTGCTCGCACTCGCGGACGGCACCGTGTTCGAGGGCACCGGCTTCGGCGCCACGACCGAGGCGGTCGGCGAAGTGGTCTTCAACACCTCGATGACCGGGTACCAGGAAATCCTCACCGACCCGTCCTACTGCGGCCAACTGGTCGTCATGACGTACCCGGAGATCGGCAACGTCGGCGTCAACCTCGAGGACGTCGAGTCCTCACGCCCGTGCGTCGAGGGGTTCATCGTCAAGGAGTACTGGGAGACGCCCAGCAATTGGCGCGCGACGCAGTCGCTCGGCGCCTACCTCGCCGAGCACGGCATCCCCGGCATCCAGGGGATCGACACCCGCGCGCTCGTCCGCCTGCTGCGCGACAAGGGCAATCTGAACGGCGTGCTTTCAACCGCCGACCTCGATCGCGAGCGCCTGGTGCGCAAGGCGCGCGAGGCGCCGGGCATGGAAGGGCAGGATCTCGTCCGCCGCGTCACCTGCGCCGCGCCGTACGACTGGAACGAGGGGCACTGGACGCTCGAGCACGGCTACGCCATACCGAGCGAACCGGGACGCCACTTCGTCGTCGCCTACGACTTCGGCATCAAGCGCAACATCCTGCGCAACCTCGTGCACGCCGGCTGCCGGGTGCGTGTGGTCCCGGCCTCGACGCCCGCCGAGGATGTGCTCGCCATGCAGCCCGACGGCGTCTTCCTCTCCAACGGTCCCGGCGACCCGGCGGCGGTTCCGTACGCGATCGATGCCGTTCGCGGGCTGGTCGGCAAGGTGCCGATCTTCGGCATCTGCCTCGGGCACCAGATCCTCGGCCTCGCGCTCGGCGGACGCACGTACAAGCTCAAGTTCGGCCACCACGGCGGGAACCAGCCGGTGAAGGATCTCACCACCGGCAAGGTCGAGATCACCAGCCAGAACCACGGTTTCGCCGTCGACGTCGAGTCCCTCGGCGGCAAGGCCGAGCTCACCCACGTCAATCTCAACGACCAGACCGTCGAGGGCCTGCGCCACAACGAGCTGCCGCTCTTTTCGGTGCAGTACCATCCGGAATCGTCTCCGGGTCCGCACGACGCCAACTATCTCTTCCGGCGCTTCGTCGACCTGATCGAGTCCGAGCGCTGAGCCTCCGCATGCCCAAGCGAACCGACATCTCGACCATTCTGCTCATCGGCTCCGGCCCGATCGTCATCGGTCAGGCCTGCGAGTTCGACTATTCAGGTACGCAGGCGTGCAAGGCCCTGCGTGAAGACGGCTACCGCGTCGTGCTCGTCAACTCGAACCCGGCGACGATCATGACCGATCCCGAGTTCGCCGATCGTACCTACGTCGAGCCGCTGACCGTCGATGCGCTGGAGCAGATCATCGCCCGCGAGCGTCCGGACGCGCTGCTGCCGACGATCGGCGGCCAGACCGGACTGAACCTCGCGATCGAGCTCGCCGAGGCGGGCATCCTCGACCGGTATGGCGTCGAGCTCATCGGCGCGAAGATCGGGCCGATCAAGAAGGCCGAGGATCGCGAGCTGTTCAAGGCGGCGATGGAGCGCATCGGGCTGTCGGTGCCACGCAGCGGCGTGGCGCACACGCTCGCCGAGGCCGAGGTGCTGGCGCGCAGCATCGGGCTGCCGCTGATCATCCGGCCGTCGCGTACGCTGGGCGGCACCGGCGGCAACATCGCCACCACGCCCGAGGAGTACACCGCGTTCGCCGCCGCCGGTCTCGCCGCGTCGCCGATCAGCGAGATCCTCATCGAGGAGTCGATTGCCGGCTGGAAGGAATTCGAGCTCGAGGTCATGCGCGACCGCGCCGACAACGTGGTCATCGTCTGCTCGATCGAGAATCTCGATCCGATGGGCGTGCACACCGGCGACAGCATCACCGTCGCCCCGGCACAGACGCTGACCGACAAGGAGTACCAGATCCTGCGGGACGCCTCGCTGGCGATCATCCGCGAGATCGGCGTCGACACCGGCGGCTCGAACATCCAGTTCGCCGTGCATCCCGACAACGGCCGTCTCGCGGTGATCGAGATGAACCCGCGCGTGTCGCGCAGCTCGGCGCTGGCGAGCAAGGCGACCGGGTTCCCGATCGCCAAGATCGCCGCGAAGCTCGCCGTCGGCTACACGCTCGACGAGATCCGCAACGACATCACTCGCGAGACGCCGGCGAGCTTCGAGCCGACGATCGATTACGTCGTCACCAAGGTCCCCCGCTTCACGTTCGAGAAGTTCAGCCAGACGCCGGATCATCTCACGACGCAGATGAAGTCGGTCGGCGAGGCGATGGCGATCGGGCGCACGTTCAAGGAGTCTCTGCAGAAGGCGCTGCGCTCGCTCGAGGTCGATTCCTACGGCTTCGACGACAAGGGGCGCGGGCCGCGCCTGACCGGCGCGGCGCTCGACGAGAAGCTGCGCGTCCCGAACGCCCGGCGGCTGTGGTACGTCGCCGACGCGTTCCGTCAGGGCTACACGAGCGAACGTCTCTTCGAGCTGTCGCAGATCGATCCCTGGTTCCTCGAGAACATCCGCCAGATCGTCGCGGAGGAATCCCGCCTCAGTCTCGCGCCCGAGGCGCTGCGGCGCGCCAAGGCGATGGGCTTCGCCGACCTGCACCTCGCCCGGGTGCTCGGCCGCGAGGAGGAGGAAGTCCGTCAGGCGCGCCTCGCCGCCGGCATCCGGCCGGCGTTCAAGACCGTCGACACCTGCGGTGCCGAGTTCGTCGCCCACACGCCGTATCTCTATTCGACGTACGAGCACGAGGACGAAAGCCAGGTCAGCACGCGGCGCAAGATCATGATCCTCGGCGGCGGCCCGAACCGCATCGGCCAGGGCATCGAGTTCGACTACTGCTGCGTCCACGCGGCATTCGCGCTGAAGGAGGCCGGGTACGAGACCATCATGGTCAACTGCAACCCGGAGACGGTCAGCACCGATTACGACACGTCTGACAAGCTGTACTTCGAGCCGCTGACGCGCGAGGACGTGCTCAGCATCTGCGAGCGCGAGCGGCCGGACGGCGTCATCGTGCAGTTCGGCGGGCAGACGCCGCTGAAGCTCGCCGTGCCGCTCGAGCGTGCCGGCGTGCCGATCGTCGGCACCTCGCCGGATGCGATCGACCGCGCCGAGGACCGCGAACGCTTCGCCGCGCTGCTCGATCAGCTCGGGCTGCGGCAGCCGCCGAATGGCATCGCGCTCACCGTCGAGGGCGCCGTCGAGGCGGCGCGCCGCATCGGCTTCCCGGTGCTCGTGCGCCCGTCGTACGTGCTCGGCGGCCGCGCCATGGAGATCGTCTACGACGAGGAGGCGCTGCGCGGCTACATGGATCGCGCCGTCGAGATCGGCCCCGGGCGCCCGGTGCTCGTCGACCGCTTTCTCGAGGACGCCATCGAGCTCGACGTCGACGCGATCAGCGACGGCACGACTGTGGTCATCGGCGGCATCATGGAGCACATCGAGCGGGCCGGCGTGCACTCCGGCGACAGCGCCTGCTCGCTGCCGGCGAACTCCGTTCCCGCCGACGTGCTCGACGAGGTACGCCGCCAGACGACGGCGCTGGCGCGCGAGCTGGGCGTCATCGGGCTGATGAACGTCCAGTTCGCGATTCAGGGGCGAGACGTGTTCATCCTCGAGGTGAATCCGCGCGCCTCGCGCACGGTGCCGTTCGTCAGCAAGGTGATCGGGGTGCCGCTGGCGAAGCTCGCCGCCCGCGTCATGGTCGGCGAGACGCTCGCCGATCTCGGCTTCACCGAGGAGGTCGTGCCGGCGCACGTCGCCGTGAAGGAAGCGGTGTTCCCGTTCGCGAAGTTCCCCGGCGTCGACACGCTGCTCGGCCCGGAGATGAAGTCGACCGGCGAGGTGATGGGGATCGACCGCTCCTTCGGCGTCGCCTTCGCCAAGGCCCAGATCGCCGCGGGCTCGACGCTGCCGCTCGAGGGAACCGCCTTTCTCAGCGTCGAAGACGGCGACAAGCCCGACCTCCTGCCGATCGCCCGCCGGCTCGAAGCGGTCGGCTTCCGCCTGATCGGCACGCACGGTACGGCCGACTACCTGCGGGCGCAGGGCGTGGCGATCGCGCCGATCAACAAGGTGCAGGACGGCAGCCCGCACGCCATCGACGAGATCCGTGCCGGACGCATCCATCTGATGATCAACACGCCGAAGGGCAGCGGCGCGCAGCGCGACTCGTACCCGCTGCGACGTGCAGCCCTCGAATGGAAGGTGCCGTACTTCACGACCATGGCGGGGGCCGCGGCGGCGGCCGAGGGGATTGCGTTCCTGCGGGCACAGCGGCCCGGCGTCCGCTCGCTGCAGGAGTACCACGACCGCGGGTGAGCCGGTGGAGGCGCGCCGCGCGGGATCCGCCGCCCGGGCCGACGCCCTGGCGGACTTCATCGACGCCGTGCGCCGCCCGCTGGACTACCTGCGCGGCGCCAGTCCCGAGGCGGCCGCCCGCACGCAGCTCTCGAGCGGCCTGGCCACGCGCGGGCGGCGCCTGCACGCGCAGGTGGCCGGTGCGCGGCGCGATGCCCTCGAGTCGCTCTGCGAGCAGCTCGAGGCGTTCGATCAGGCCGCGCCGGCAGAGCGCGCACGCATCGCCGCGGAGTGCCGGCGGCTGCTCGATGTCCTGACGGCACGGGACGACGAGCACGCCGTGCCCGCGTACCAGGCGACGTCGACGGGAATCGAGCTTGCGCTCGCGCGCCTCGACCAGCCGGTGCAGTACGCGAAGGAGGTCGGGCCGCGGCGCGCGCCGCAGCTGCAGAAGTTCGGCCTCGCGACCGTCGGTGACCTGCTGTACCACCTGCCGTTCCGCTACGAGGACCGCCGCGAGGTGCGCACGATCGCCAGCGTGCAGCCCGGCGAGACGGCGGGCATCGTCGGCGAGCTGGTGCAGATCGCCGAACGCAATGTCGGACGTACGCGGCGCCGCATCCTCGAAGGCGTGCTGCGCGATACCAGCGGGCTGCTGGGGCTCGTCTGGTACCACCACGTCACGCACTTCCGGACCCGCTACCGCGCCGGCATGCAGGTGCGCGCCTACGGACGCGTCGACCGCTCACCGGGGGGCGGCAAGCGGATCGTCCATCCGGAGATCGAGACGGTGACCGACGGCGAGGCCGGTCGCGGCATCGTCCCGGTGTACGGCAAGCCGACGACGATGCCGGTCGCGACGATGCGCCGCATCGTCCACCGCGCAGTCGCCGAGCACGCCGCCGACGTGCCGGCCGTGCTGCCGCCGGCGCTCGCCGCGCGCGCGCGGGTGATGGACCCCGCCAGCGCCCTGCGCGCCCTGCATCTGCCGCCGCCGGATGCCGATCTCGTGCGGCTCGAGTCATTCGACACGCCGGCGCATCGCGCGCTGGTGTTCGACGAGCTCTTCTTCTTTCATCTCGGCCTGATTCTCCGACGGCGACAGCTCGTCCGCGAGCGCGGGCTGCCGCTCGTGCCGACCGGTACGCTCGCCGCGCAGCTGCGCGCCGCACTGCCGTATTCCCTGACCGGCGCCCAGGAGCGCGTCCTCGGCGAGATCACCGCCGATCTCGCCCGTCCGCATCCGATGCACCGCCTCGTGCAGGGCGATGTCGGCAGCGGCAAGACCATCGTCGCACTGCTCGCGGCCCTGACGGCCGTGGAACACGGCCAGCAGGCGGCGTTCATGGCTCCGACCGAGCTGCTCGCCGAGCAGCATCACGCGACCATCGCCCGCCTCGCCGAGCCGCTCGGCGTGCGCGTCGCGCTGCTCAGCGGGTCGGCGCGGCGTGCCGCCAAGATGGCGCGCCATGCCGCGCTCGCCGCGGGCGAGATCGACGTCGTCGTCGGCACGCACGCGCTCATCCAGTCCGCCGTTCGCATGCCGCGGCTCGCGCTCGGCATCATCGACGAGCAGCACCGTTTCGGCGTGCTGCAGCGCGCCGCGCTCGCGGCGCTGCGCGGCGACGTCGGCGGCCCGATGCCGCACATCCTGCTGATGAGCGCGACGCCGATTCCGCGGACCCTGGCGATGACGCTCTACAGCGATCTCGACGTGTCCCTGCTCGACGAGCTGCCACCCGGACGGCAGCCGGTGCGCACGGTGCTCGTCAGCGAGAGCGCCCGCCGCCGCCTCTACGACGCGGTGCATGCGCACCTCGCCCGCGGCCGCCAGGCGTACATCGTCTATCCGCTCGTCGAAGCCTCGGAGCAGGAGGATCTGCGCGACGCGACCACCCAGGCGCGCGAGCTGGCGCGCACGGTGTTCGCGGAGCAGCGCGTCGGCCTCCTGCACGGGCGCATGAAGGCCGACGAGAAGGATGCGGTGATGCGCCGCTTCCGCGACGGCGAGCTGCAGGTGCTCGTCTCGACCACGGTCATCGAGGTCGGCGTCGACGTGCCGAACGCGACCGTGATGGTCATCGAGCACGCCGACCGCTTCGGCCTCTCGCAGCTGCATCAGCTGCGCGGCCGGGTCGGCCGCGGCAGTGCCGACGCCGTCTGCTTCCTCGTCGCGCCGTACGTGCGCGATCGCGAGTCGGAGACCTGGCAGCGCCTGCGCGCCATGCAGCGCACCACCGACGGCTTCGAGATCGCCGAGGTCGATTTCCGCCTGCGCGGTCCCGGCGACATCCTCGGCACACGCCAGCACGGGCTGCCGGACTTCCGCGTCGCGAACATCATGCGCGATACGCGCGTCCTCGCCGCGGCGCGCGAAGCGGCCGAACACTGGCTGACGCTCGATCCCGAGCTGCGCAGCCCCGAATCGGCCGCCCTGCGCCGCGTGCTCGAGCACCGCTGGCAGGGCCGTCTCGGGCTCGCCGAGATCGGCTGAGCCTCGTCGGTGAGCCGGGGCCGGGGCGCGGCGTCGCGTTCACCGGCCCGCCGCGCCGGCCACTGGTTTGCGCGGCCGGAGGGAATCGATTAGTAGCCGGCGGCCATGGGGGACAAGGCCATCCGCGTCGGCCTGATCGGCTTCGGCACGATCGGCACGGGCGTCATCACGCTGCTGCAGCGCCAGCGCACCGCGATCCGCGAGCGCCTCGGCGTCACGCTCGATCTCGTCCGGGTCGCCGACATCGATACGAAGCGCGACCGCGGCGTGAAACTCGACCGCGGCGTGCTCGTCGGCGACGCGCGGCGCGTGCTCGACGATCCGAGCATCGACATCGTCATCGAGCTCATGGGCGGCACGGGCGCGGCGCGCCGGTTCGTGCTCGAGGCGATTGCCGCCGGCAAGGACGTGGTGACGGCGAACAAGGCGCTGCTCGCCCATCACGGCGACGAGATCTTCCGCGCCGTCGAGCGCGCCGGCGTCCAGCTCGGCTTCGAGGCGAGCGTCGGCGGCGGCATCCCGATCATCCGCACGCTGAAGGAGGCGCTCGCCGGCGACCGCAACGTCGCCGTGTACGGCATCGTCAACGGCACCTCGAACTACATCCTCAGCACGATGAGCGAGGCGGGCGGCGAGTTCGGCGAGGTGCTCCGCCGCGCCCAGGCCGACGGGCTCGCGGAGGCCGATCCGTCGTTCGACATCGACGGCATCGACGCCGCGCACAAACTGACGCTGCTCATCCAGCTCGCGTTCGGGGCACGGGTGCCGGTCAAGCAGATCGCGACCGAGGGGATCCGGCAGGTGAGCCAGGCCGACATCGCCTTCGCGCGCGAGTTCGGCTACGCGATCAAGTCGCTCGCCGTCGCCAAGCGTCGCGGCGACTGCATCGAGGCGTCGGTGCGTCCGACGATGGTGCCGCGCCGCCATCCGCTCGCCGACGTCAACGGCGCCCTCAACGCCATCGCCGTGCACGGCGACGCCCTCGGGCCGAGCATGTACGTCGGTGCCGGCGCTGGTATGATGCCGACGGCGACCGCCGTGGTCGCCGATCTGATGGACGCGGCGCGCAACCGCCTGCACGGCTGCCGCAGCCGCGTGGCGCCGCTCGGCTATCCCCTGCGCAGCCAGGT
>CBFGUK010000010.1:0-50471 GCA_965651925.1 uncultured bacterium
CGGGGGGGGGGGGGGGCCCCGCGGCGGGGGGGGGGGGGGGGGCGGGTGGGCGCGGGCGCGGGGCGCCTTCGGGCGCCCCGCGGAGGTGGGACCCGAAAGCCCCAACTCGCTGCCTCTATACCGGGGCGCTGCCTAGGCGATCAAGCGACGAATCGTCGTCTGCTTGAGATGGGCGACGAGCGGGGTCGTGTCTGCCCGGTGCCCCATCAGGCGCTCGATGAGCAGTCCACCGAGCGCCGCGAGGATCAGTGACGCCTCGAGCTCCGGGTCGGCATCGGCGCGCACCTGGCCGCTGCGGCGGCCGCGTTCGATCGTGCCGGCCAGCACCTCGCGGTACATGTCGTAGAGGCGGACGACCCGGTCCATGATTTCGTCCTGGGGGCGATCGCCCTGGATAATCAATCCGAGGACGAACCGCACCGAGTAGCCGTGGTCGGAGACGAACTCGTGGAACTGGTCGATGAGGAGCTCGATCTGGGCGGCGGCATCGAGACCGGCGAGCCCGTCGACGTCGATCGTGTAGGGCTCGAGGGTGCGGCCGAGCGCCGCCTGGAAGAGCTTTTCCTTGCTGTCGAAGTGCCAGAGCACGAGGGCCTTCGACACCTGGGCCTCGCGCGCGACCTGCGACAGCGGCGTGTGTTCGTAGCCATGCTCGGAAAAGAGCCGCGCCGCGGTCGCCAGAATGCGGTCCCGCGTCGGCAGTCCCTGATCGCCGTGCGACTCTTCGGGCATGGCGAGATTACGGTACGGAGAAACGGCCGTGGCTGTCAATTTCGCCCGGCGCGTCACGCTTGCCCGTGGCGCCGGGGTTCGGCACAGTGCCGGCGGCATGGCGCCGAGAACCATCCTCATCGCCGGAGCCGCAGTGTGGCTCGCCACGCTGGCGACGCTGGCCCTCATTCATCGCGAGCAGCGTGCCGCGTCGCCTCCCGCTTCGGCGGCACCCCGAATGCTCGCCGATGCCGCTGCTGATGCCGACCCGGTCGCGCGCGGACCGCGCTGGTCGGTGAAGATCGACGGCTGGACCATCGAGCTCGATGCGGTCACGAGCCAGCCGGTGCCGGTCCTCGAGCCCGAAATCGTCACGCCGGTGTTGTCGGAGTACGACGAGCAGATCGCCCGCCACGCCGACGCGGCCGGGCTCGACTGGCGTCTGGTGTCGGCCGTGATCTACGAAGAGTCACGCTTCATGCCCGACAGTCGCAGCAGTGCCGGGGCGGTCGGCCTGATGCAGGTGATGCCGGCGGCGGCGCAGGATGTCGGCGAGGTGCGCTTTCACGAGCCGGAAGCGAACATCCGCACCGGCGTCCGCTACCTGCAGCGGCTCGGGCGGGAATACACGCGGGCGCCGGAACGCGATCGCCTCGCGCTGATGCTTGCCGCGTACAACATGGGCATGGGCCATGTGCGTGACGCGCAGGGCCTCGCGCGACGGTTCGGCTACGACCCCCTGCGCTGGGATGGCGCGATGGACGTGATGGTCAGTCTTCTGGAAGAGCCGACGATCGCGGCACAGGTGCGCCACGGGTATGCCCAGGGCCGTTCGGTGGTGGCGTACGTCGATCGCGTCCTGACGCGCTACGCGAGCTACCGGCGGACGCTGCCGGCGCGACTCGCGCGGCGCGTCGTCCGCGTCGATGCGGGCGGCGATCCCGCCGGCGGGATCGCCGCCGCGTTCTGAGCTCAGGCGGCTTCGGCAAGCGGCTCGCTGCGGAACTGCAGCTCGCCGTTCTCGACGTCGACGGCGACCCGGCTGTTGTCGCGGATCTCGCCTGCGAGCAGCCGGCGGCCGAGCGTCGTTTCGAGCTCGCGCTGCAGCAGGCGCTTGAGCGGTCGGGCGCCATACACCGGGTCGTAGCCGGTGGTGGCGAAGTGCTCGAGTGCGCGCGCGCTGAGCGTCAGCATGATCTTGCGTTCGGCGAGCCGTGCGCGCAGCCGGCCGAGCTGGATCTCGACGATCTGCTTCAACTGCTCGCGGGTGAGCGCGTGGAACACGACCACTTCGTCGACGCGGTTCAGGAACTCGGGCCGGAAGTGCTGGCGCAGCGCCTCGAGGACCTCCTCGCGCATGCGCTCGAACGCGTTCTCATCGGCCCCGCCGCGGTAGGCGAGGATGATCGGGCTGCCGATGTTCGAGGTCATGATGATGACCGTGTTCTTGAAGTCGACGGTGCGGCCCTGGCCATCGGTCAGCCGGCCGTCATCGAGGATCTGCAGCAGCACGTTGAACACGTCGTGATGCGCCTTCTCGATCTCGTCGAACAGGATCACACTGTAGGGCCGACGCCGCACCGCCTCGGTGAGCTGGCCACCCTCCTCGTAGCCGACGTAGCCCGGAGGGGCGCCGATCAGGCGGGCCACGGTGTGCTTCTCCATGTATTCGGACATGTCGATGCGCACCATCGCGTTCTCGTCATCGAACAGGCACTCCGCGAGCGCCCGCCCGACTTCCGTCTTTCCGACGCCAGTCGGCCCGAGGAAGATGAACGAACCGATCGGCCGGTTCGGATCCTTGAGGCCCGAACGGGCGCGGATCACGGCGTCGGCGACGGCGCGCACCGCCTCGTCCTGGCCGATCACCCGGCGATGGAGCTGTTCCTCGAGCTGCAGCAGCTTCTGCACCTCGCCCTCCATCAAGCGGCTGACCGGGATGCCGGTCCAGCGCGCGACGACCTCGGCGATGTCCTCTTCGTCGACCTCTTCCTTCATGAGCCGGCCGCCGCCATCCGCCTGCAGGCGAGCCTCTTCGGCCTCGAGGTTCCGCTCGAGCTCGATCAGCTTGCCGTACTGCAGCTCGGCGGCTCGGTTGAGGTCGTAGTTGCGCTTTGCCTCATCGATCTGCTGCTTGGTCTGCTCGATGGATTCGCGCAGCGAGCGCAGCGTGCCGATCGCCTTCTTTTCCTGCTCCCAGCGGGCGCGCAGCGCATCGGCGTGCTCGCGCAGGTCGGCGAGCTCCTTCTCGAGCTTCGCCAGGCGGTCGCGCGATGCCGGGTCGGTTTCCTTCCGCAGCGCCTCGCGCTCGATCTCGAGCTGCATGACCCGGCGGGAGGCCTCGTCGAGCTCGGAGGGCATCGAGTCGTTTTCGGTGCGCAGCTTCGCTGCGGCCTCGTCGACGAGGTCGATCGCCTTGTCGGGAAGAAACCGCTCGGTGATGTAGCGGTGCGAGAGCACGGCGGCGGCGACCAGGGCGCTGTCCTTGATCCGCACGCCATGGTGCACTTCGTAGCGTTCGCGGAGCCCGCGCAGAATCGAAATCGTATCTTCCACGCTCGGCTGCTCGACCATTACCGGCTGGAAGCGCCGCTCGAGGGCGGCGTCCTTTTCGACGTGCTTGCGGTACTCGTCGAGCGTCGTGGCGCCGATGCAGTGCAGCTCGCCGCGAGCCAGCATGGGCTTGAGCAGGTTGCTCGCATCCATGGCGCCCTCGGCAGCGCCCGCGCCGACCACGGTGTGCAGCTCGTCGATGAACAGAATGACCTCGCCAGCCGCCTCCTGCACTTCCTTCAGCACGGCCTTGAGGCGTTCCTCGAACTCGCCGCGGTACTTCGCGCCGGCGATCAGCGCACCCATGTCGAGGGCCACGAGCCGGCGGTTCTTCAAGCCTTCCGGCACGTCCTTGCGGACGATGCGGTGCGCGAGGCCTTCGGCGATCGCGGTCTTGCCGACGCCCGGTTCGCCGATCAGGACCGGATTGTTCTTGGTCCGGCGCGACAGCACCTGGATGACGCGGCGAATCTCCTCGTCGCGGCCGATCACCGGATCGACCTTCCCCTGCGCGGCGAGCTTCGTCAGGTCGCGACCGTAGCGTTCGAGGGCCTGATAGGTTCCTTCGGGATTCTGACTGGTGACCCGCTGACTGCCCCGTACCTTCTGCAGCGCCGCCATCAGTGTCTCACGCGACAGGCGCAGCTCCTTCAGCAGGCGGCCGGCGGGACCGGTGTCGGCCAGCGCGGCGATCACCAGATGCTCGACGCTCACGTACTCGTCCTTCAGGGCCGCCGCTTCATCCTCGGCGCGGGTGAGCAGCTGGCTCAGACGCTGGGTGACGTAGACCTGGTCGGGGCGGGCTGCGGGCCCGCTCACTTTCGGCAGACGATCGATCTCCTGCTGCAACCGCGTCTGCAGTTCCGGAACGGGGAGGCCGGCGCCGCTCAGGACCGCGCCGGCGATGCCGTCACGCTGCTGCAGCAGCGCGAGCAGCAGATGCTCGACATCGACACCCTGGTTGCTCGCGCGGGTCGCGAGGCCTTGAGCCTCGCGCAGCGCCTCCTGCGCGCGTTCGGTGAGCCGGTTCAGATTCATCGTCTCCTCATCACGGGGCCGGGAGTGATCGCGCATGCGCGATCGGCGAGGCCCATCGTAAGCACGGGCCGGACCGGTGCAACCGCCGCGCCCGCGCGTCGGGCCGCCCCCGCGGGCGACAATCGCGCGGCGAGCTGGTAAGAGAGGCGGAGCGCACGCGCCTCAGCGGCGCGTCACGATTGCGGAAGGAGCGAGACGGTATGGCGGACACGGAGAAGGATCGCTTCGGCGACAAGCTGCGTGACAAGCAGAAGGGGCACGAGGACGACTACTTCGCGCGTCGCGATCGGGAGCTGCTGGAGAAGATGCGTCGCGAGCGTCGCGAGCATTCCGCGCAGGCGCAGGGTGGCACGATGCAGTGTCCGCGCTGCGGCACGGCGCTCAACGAGCGCGTCCAGCACGGCGTCACGATCGACGAATGCCCGTCGTGCGGGGGCATGTGGCTCGATCAGGGCGAGCTCGAGCACATCGCGCGGCGCGAGGAAGAAGGCTGGTTCGGTCGACTCCTGCGCACCCGACTCGGGCCGGCCTGAACGCGGCCCGACGGGCGCAAAAAGAAAGGGGGGCGGATCGCTGATCCGCCCCCCTTTGCGCATGCAGCGCCTGCCGCGCGTCAGTCGGAGATGTGCGTCAGCGTGCGCAGCGAGAAGTAATCGTCGTCGTACTCGCGCTCGAAGAACTGCGAGGCGTACCGGCCCGCCAGGCAGGCGCGGTTGGTCTTGTCGTTGACACCGACGACCATGTTCGGCGTCACCGCCGTGCTGCCATCCTCGTTCTTCGAGAAATGGTAGGCGCACATGGCGTTGTAGAAGTACTCGCCGGCGCGGTTGTGCACGAGCTTCCAGTAGATGCGGTACATGTCCTTGTCCATGTACATGATGACCTTCCCGAAGTTGTAGTACGGGTCTGTCGACTCGCCTTCGAGCACCCAGACCGGCCGCGGCACGAGCACGAGGTTCTCGACGACGAGCCAGGGGATGCCCTTGGCGCCCGGGGTCTCGTAGGCGCCCTTGAAGTACGGAATGTCGACCTCGAAGCGCGAGGGCGACTTGGTCTTCTTCTGCATCAGCGGCTTCGGGCTGAGCAGCGGCGCGAGAATCGTCTGCTCACCGACCAGCTTCCACTTGTAGTACTCGACCTTGCCGCCGTAGCAGTTGAGGTCGTCGGCGAAGATATCGAGCCCGGCGACCGGGTCGGACCGCGTCGCGGCATTCACGCGGCGCACGCGGCGCGTCGCGGGCACGTAGAACCACGACTTGTCCTGCGACTCCCAGTCGTTGATGCGCTTGGTCAGACCGCCGACGCCGTCGACGTCCTGCGGCTCGAGGACGTTCGACAGCGATGTCGTGCGCAGGCCCTCCGGATTCGGCGTCGGGCCGCTGTTGCGACCGAGAAAGGCCTTCAGGTGCAGCCAGAGCTTGATGCGCTTGAATTCGCCGCTGGGATCGATGCCGTTCAGCGTGAACGTCGCGCCGTAGCCGTCGCCCATCGAGTTCGCGGCCTCGAAGTTCCAGGCCATCTTGCAGGCGGCGTTGGGCTCCTTGGGGTCGATCTTCGGGAACGGGTAGCCGAAGTAGAATTCCGGCATCTCGCCCGTCTTGACGTCCTTCAGGCCGCAGGTGGCGGCATCGATGTCGTACTTGCCGGCGTTCGCCTCGCTCGCATCCCAGAACTTCTGCGAGTAGTTGGTCTTGAACTCCGCCGGGTCGACCGGGACGACCTTGTACCAGTAGTCGCCCTTCTTGACCCGCTCGAGCACGACCGGCGGCAGCATGCCGTCGGCCTGCTGCCAGTTGTTGCTGTCGAGGATCCACTCCTTGCCGTTGCCATCAGCGGCGTGGGCGGTGCTGCCGACGACCACGGCGGCTGCCAGACCGGCGGCCAACCAGAACCTACGCGTGGCACGCATTGCTGAAACGCCTCCCTTCCCCTTCGGGTGCTTGCGGAACCTGTCGTTGGACGCGGCCGCCACCCCCCACAGGGCAGCGGCCGCGGGTGAATCAATGCGAGATCTTCGCTGCGACGATCGCTTCCGCGTCCGGCGTGGTGGGATGCGGAACGCGATCGAGCAGGAAGCGCGGCCGGATGACCTTGACGAACGCCGGCACGAGCACGAGGCCGCCGAAGGTATTGAACGTCATCAGCAGTGCCAGCAGCATGCCCATCTCGGCTTGGAACTTCAGCGAAGAGAACCACCAGAAGATCGTTCCGGCGACCATGGTGGACGCCGTGAAGATGATCGCCTTGCCGGTCGTCGCCGTGGCGTAGTCCACCGCTTCGTCGAGTTTCCCGATCTCGTCGTAGCAGTCGATCATGCGACTGAAGTGGTAGATGCCGTAGTCGACACCGACGCCGGCCCCTGCGGCCGCAATCGGCAGCGAGTTGACGTTCAGGTCGATGTTCGTGATCACCATGAGCGCCTCGGCGACGAACTGCGACAGGATGACCGGGATCATCAGAATCGCACTTGCGACCAGTGACCCGTAGGTCAGGTAGAGGCACCAGTAGACGATCACCCAGATCAGGACGAGGTTCGTCCAGTACGAGTTCTCGACCGCCTCGTTGACCGCGGCGAGGATGCCGAGCAGGCCACCGGCGAACTTGAACTCGACCGCGCCTTCGCCGCCCTCGTTGAAACGCTTGCCGTAGGCGATCGAGTCCTTGATGATCTCGTTCGAGTAGCCGCGGAACAGCGTCAGTACGGTGCCGTAACGGCCCGACGGATCCATGTAGCGGTCGAGGTCGCCGGCCGATGCCGAGCTGGTGAACACGTAGAAGAGCTGCCCGATCTCCTTCGGGTTGTCGGGGATCAGCCCCCACTTCGGATCGCCGTCGTGGTAGAGCTGCGCGAGCCGCTTGACGATGTCGATGATCGTCAGCGAGCCCGTCGCGCTCGGCGCGCCGAGCATGTAGTCCGAGAACTCCTCGATCTCACCGAGCGTGCGCGCGTTCTTGATGCCGTCCGGCTGCTTCGTGTCGGCGATGACGATGAGCTGGCTGGCGCCGAGGAATTTCTCGTTCAGCTTCTGGAAGGCGACGTTGTACGGGTGGCTGGGGAAGAGCAGGGCGGCGCCCGGCGTCATGTCGCCGACCTTGAGCGTGCGCGAGATAGGCCAGGAGATGATGAACAGCGCAATCGTCAGGCCGATCATGAACCAGCGGCGCCAGCCCTCGCTGGCCTGGATCGTGAGGTTGGTGATCCACGGGTAGATCGCCTCGGAGTAGTAGTAGAACGTCCAAGCGATACCCGGCATGGCGAGCAGCAAGCTCTCGCCGGCGCTGAGGACACCGGCGTAGAACAGCGCGGTGCCCGCGACGACGAACGCCGCCAGGAATCCCCAACCGACGCGGGGCGGCACTTGGCGGTCGGGCCAGATGCGCCCCGCGACGACGGACCAGATCCACCACGCGATTCCGAACAGCGCGAGCAGGATCGCCATTCGCGTATCGAGGAGCCCGGTGACGTATCCACCCGCTGCCGCCACCACGGCGAGACCGAGGATCGCGTTGTTCAGCGTCATCGGCACGCGGTGCGTGCTGAGCTCATGCGTCTGCGGCGGCGGGTCGATGTAGCTGAGGATGATCGGGTGCAGGGTGACGACGCTGATGAAGATCGACACGATCCAGAAGCTCGCGAAGATGGCGACCTTCTGAATCAGCGGAATTGGGGCGACGGCGACGACCAGCAGGCCGATGCCGTCGGTGACGATCGAGGCAATCGCCGGCGGAAACAGTGCCGAGTACGAGACGACGATCGCCTGATGCTTGTCGTGCAGGCGGTAGTATTCCTCGTGGTAGCGGTCCATCGACTGGACCGAGTGGCTGAGGGCGCGTGCGGTGAGGAACACCGGGATGACGAGCACGAGGGGGTCGAGGTTGAACCCGAGCACGACGGCGAGACCGAGACCCCAGATGCTCGACAGCACGCCCGAGAAGATCGGCACCCACACCCCGGTCCAGGTGCGGAAGTAGACATACAGGAGGAACGACAGTGCCGCGGTGGTCGCCAGGAACACCATCAGCACCTGGTTCGTGTACTGCAGCACCGAGGTGTACAGCCACGGGAAGCCGGTGATGTAGATCGTGTGGTTGGCGTCGTCCTCCTGCGCCTTCAGCTCCATGAGGCTCTCGTGCAGGCTGCGGAAGTCGAGCGCCTCCTCCCAGAAACCGGCGTGGACGACGGCGGCGGTATCGTCGAGCGAGGTGAACACGCCACGGACGCCCTTCGACGAGTAGACGGCGAACTTGACCCGGTCGGCGTCCTCCTGCGTCTTCGGCACCTCCGGGTAGTACAGCTCGCGGATCTGCAGCGCGCCCTCGCGGGCGGTGATGCTCTTCACCTTCGGGTGGGCGATCGACAGGATCTGATAGGGGACGACGCCCTTCAGCCCGATGACGTGCTTGGTGATCCGGTCGAGCTTCTGCAGCGTCTCGGGGTTGTAGATGTCCCCTTCCTTCACCTCGACGATGACCGACAAAATGTTCGCGCTGCCGAACATCTGCCGGAAGTCGGTGTAGATCTGGATGTAGGGATCGGGACCGGGCCGGGTGATCGACTTCGTCAGGCAGCCGACGAACCCCTTGCCTTCGCTGCGACACTCACTGAACGCGTCTGCGAAGGTACGGTACTTCGGGTAGAAGTCGAAAAAGTCGGTGTGTAACCGCATGCGGGTGACTTGGTACCCGAAGAAGGCGGTCATCAGCGCGACCACCACCGCAACGGTGCCACGGTAATTGAGGGCGAATCGCAGATACGCTTCGACCCAACGCAACGGTATCATGTGTTCCCCTTTCGATGCGTCCGTGCGCCGCTCACGAGCCGGTGAGCTCGCGGTAGTCGTCGCCGTCTGTCAGCAGAATGACGCCTTCGCTCCCGACGATGATCCCGCGCGAGCCGGCGGTCAGCCCGATGCCGCGGAACCAGTTGCTGGCGAGCTTGATCGGAAGATCGACGAAGGTCCACGTGGTGCCGCCGTCAGTGGTGCGCAGCAGCAGGCCGCTGTCGCCGATCGCCCAGCCGATGTTGCCCTGCACGGCGACATCGTAGAGGCCGAGCACGAAGCCCTCGCGACCCTGGACATCCACCTGCTCCCAGGTCTGTCCGCCATCGCTCGTCCGCAGCAGGACCTGCTCGATGCCGGTGGCGAAGCCATTGTTCTCATCCTTGAAGAAGACGCCGAAGAGCGTGGTCTCGACCGGGCTCTTCTGCGCGTTCCACGTGCGACCGCCGTCGGCGGTCGTGAAAATCACTCCGAACTCGCCGACCGCCCAGCCGCGCTCGGGGGTGACGAAGTGGATGTCGTACATCAGCACGTCGCCGGGCTCGACGATCTCGGCGATGTCCTCGGGCAGCACCAGGTCGGCGGGCAGCGGCACCTTGGTCCACGTCTGGCCGCCGTCCTCGGTGCGGATCATCGTGCCGTAGTCGCCGATCGCCATGCCGACCTGCGGGGTGGCGAAGTCGACACTGAGGAGATCGCGCTCCGTGCCGGTCTCGAGCTTCTCCCAGGTCTGCCCGCCGTCGCGGCTGCGCATCGCGAGCCCCTTCTGCCCGGTGACGATCACCGTGCCGTCGTCAAGGCAGGCGACCGACAGGAACGCAAAGCGGGTGCCGGCGTTCGAACGCGAGAACGTCTGGCCACCATCGGTCGTGTGATAGATGCGGCCGAGCTCGCCGATCACCCACGCTTCGCGATCGGAGACGAAGCAGGTGGAGAAGAGATTCTGCCGGATCTCGCTGCGCGGGATCGCCTCCTGGGCACGCACCGGCGTGCTCAGGGCGCACCACGACGCCGCGAGGACGAAAAGCCTTCGGATGTTGGGGGTCACCGTTCGCCTCTATACTGGGTTGCGCGCGGTTGTGAAACAGCGGTGCGGCGGCGGCGCGGGGCGCCCGGGAAAGGGCGCCCCGCCGCACCGGTCGAGCGGGCTAGATGACGTAGTCGAGCTGGAACAGCACGTTGTCGCGGTCGCGCAGCAGGCTGACGCCGGCGCCGCCGAAGAGGTGATTCGCGTGCAGGTAGCTGTAGCTGAACGTGAAGCGGAAGGGGTCGCGGCTGAAGGTGATCGCGGGCTGCGCGACGAAGGCGCCACCCCAGTCGTAGACCAGCGTGAGGGTCGGCACGATCTGGCCGCTGTAATACGCGGTCGAGATCAGCAGCGTCTGCAGGTACTGGTCGACCGGATTGTGCACCAGCACCGACTGTGACGGGCCGGACTGGAGCCCGGTTGGCTCGATGTCGAACGCGGGAACCGGCAGCACTTCGCCGGCGAAGACGGTGGGGTCCTGGAACTGGTTCTCACCGCCGCCCGCCGCGCAGCCCGGCTGGAAGCTGTTGCAGCGCCGGGCGGCGCCGTTGAGGTGCTTGTAGAAGAACTGGTGCGTGATGAAGAAGGACTGGTTCGGGTTCAGCCAGCGGATGAACTGGTTGGTGTCGAGGCCGAGCACGAAATTCCACGAGTCCCCGAACCGCTTGCCGCCGGTGCAGAACTGCCCGAACTCGGTATTGATGATCCGGCCGCGCGAGCAGCCGCCGGCGGCGTAGATGAACGGATCGAGCTGCTGCTGGGTGTGGCGCGGCTCGCCGTTGAAGTAGGCGAGCTCGTAGCGGACGATCGGCTGTCCGCTGAGGAACAGGGCGCGCGCCCAGTTGACCGGGAAGCCGAACGTCGAGGCGAGGCCGGTGATCTGCACCCGCGGCGCGCTCAGGACGGTGTTGGCGAGGTAGCCGGTCGCCGGCCCCTGGGTGATGCCGAGCGGGAAGCGCGAGCTGACGAAGCTCTGCACCATCGGCAGATCGAGATAGGTGTAGTAGTGCGCGATGCTGAACTCCATCTCGTCGACGACCGGCACTTCGGCGTTGAAGTTGATGCGGAAACCGCCGCGCGTGTCCTTGACCGTCCGTTGCGGATGGGTGCGCTGCTGCTGGGTGGTGGCGCTCGGATCGCCGAGGTTGGGCAGCGACCACGGAGAGCCGACGGGAATGCCCGGATCGAAGCCGACCTGCTCGTCGATCGCGGCGTACGCCTCGATGAACGTTTCGTAGAAGGGCCCGACCTGGCCGAAGTTGTAGTTGAGAAGCAGCATGTCGAGCGGCACGCGCCGCTCGTCGAGCGGGATCAGGAACCCGCCGAAGCTGTTGTCGATCGGGTTGATGTTGTCGAGCAGGCGGAACGCGTCCGTCTGGCCCCACGAGCGGATCTGCCGGCCGAAGCGGATGAGCAGGCTCTCGACCTGCGTCTCGAGATACGCCTGGAACAGGCGATTGCGCAGCACGCCGATCTGCCGCAACCGGCGCCGGTCGCGGTTGATCGGCGGAAAGTTGCCCGAGAAGATCGGGACGAGGTACTCGTTCTCCCACTGGTACTTCGTGCGGTACTCGGCCGGACCGTAGTCGTAGACGCCTTCGTACTCGCCGCGGTACGTGATGTGGTACTTCAGGCGGCGGAACTTGAAGGGCAGATCATTGAGCAGCGCCAGCGGCCCGAAGCCCTCGTTCAGCAGGCGGGTGATGTTGTGATCCATCTCCGCCTCGACGTACGTGCGCTGCTGCCGGAGATGTCCGGCCGGTGAGACCGGGAACGTGAGCGACTTCCTCACCACCGGCGCGTCGACGCCCAGGGCGCCGTTCGAGCCGCCGCAGACCTTGCCGTTGCCAGTCGGCGACGGATTGCAGAACTGAACGTCCGTATCCTGCGTGCCGATGCGTGCCGCGGTGTAGGCGCGAACGCCGAGATTGATTTCGCCCCGTTCGTCGATCGCCGCGCCATTCGCGATACTGACTCCGAGAAGCGATGCTGCTACCGACCAGAGACCCCAGCGCCCCCAGCTCAACACGTGCCTCGCCGCCATTCGAGACCCTCCTCTGTCGTAACGGTGATGCCCGTTCGGCCCCCCCCAAGGTGCCGGCAAGCAGGCGGCTGCTTACGTGACCCTGTTCCGCATTGTCAAGCAAAGTCGGGCCGCGATCGCCGTGCTTAGTTGCGCGTCGGCACTGCATTTTCTCGTCACCCGCGCAGCGGCCGATCCACCGCCCTGGTTGGTGGTACAGGTGCCCGGGGCGGAGCTCGACTGTGCACGCGGGCGACACGAACAGGCGGTGATGCTGGTCGCCTGTGCGACGACGTGCGAGCCGGTGCCCTGGCAGCTCGACGAGCGTGACGACGACGGGTGGTGGGTGCTCGACGGCGGCCCGGAGCCGACGGCCGATGATCCTCCCGGCGTCATCGACGACAACGACGAGATCCTGTGGATGGCGGCCGATGGCGGACGTCGCGCGCGGCGCGGCGAGTTGCCGGCCGGCGAGTGCCGGCTGGCGCTTGCGCAGCAGGCTGCGGGCGAACTCCGCTGGCTCTACCTGATTGTCGGGACCGTCCCCGCGCCGCGCTCGCCGCGGCGCTACGTCACGTATGATGCCGAGCGCGACCGCATCGAGGCGGGCCGCGTCGAGGTGGGATTCGGCGCCCCGACGCCGCGGTTCCTCGCGTTGCGCGACGCCAGCGGCGCACGTGGTCCGAATCTGCTCGACCGCCTGAAGATCCGCGCCCGCGCGCGGCTGTTCGGCATCCTGCCGCTGGGACGCGACGAGGACGACATCGAATACCGCTTCAGCGCGTGGCGCGCCGGACCGGTGCGTGTGCTGCGACGCGAATACCAGTGGGTCCGCCTGGCTTCGTGGCTGCGTACCCCGATCTTTCGCAGCGAGACGCTCGTCACCCGCGATGCGATGACGCTGCCGGTGCGGCTGCGCCTCAACTATCCCCCGACGTATTTCTTCGCCGGCATCGAGGTGCAGGCGGTGCTCGATTTCCGTGATTTGCGCGGCTGGCAGGTGCTCGCCGACGGGGCTGTCCCGGTCGCGGTCGGTTCCGGCGCCGGACCCGACCAACGCGAGAGCGGGTGGATCGCCCTGCGCGGGCCGGACGCGACGCTCGTCCTCGAGCTCGAGCTCGGCGAGACGCTCGCGAGCCTGCGGCCGACACTCGTCTATCGCGACGACGGTGCGCGCGAACCGCCGGAAGACGACCCCGGCGAGCTGCCGGGCATCGGTTATCGTCTGACCCACTGGTCGGACGTCGATCGCGGGACACACCGGTTCGCCGCCGTCGCACATGCGCTGCCCGCCGATGCCGACCTCGATACCTTTGCGGCCGAAAGGCGGAGCGCGCCTGCCGTAACGGTGACCCGGCTCGACGATTAGTCGATGGACGCTGACGCGGGGTTGAATGGACGCTGGCGCGGCCGCGCTGGCTGGCCCGTGGAGAAGCTGAGTGTCTGCAACCGGGGCGGCCGGGATTGGCCTCCCGGACACGCCAGGTTGGCTCCGCTGACAGGCGAGCTCACGTCAGGGCGCGGTCGAGCGCCCGGTACTGCACCGCCTCGGCAACGTGCGCCGCGGCAATCGTGTCTGCGCCCGCGAGGTCCGCGATCGTGCGCGCGACCTTGAGGATGCGGCCGTGCGCACGCGCGCTGAGCGCGAGCTGGCGCATCGCCGCTTCGAGGAGACGCTGGGCGGCGGGTTCCACAGCACACCAGGCCCCGACGTCGCGCGCTCCCATCTGCGCGTTGCAGAACAGCGGCCGGCCGGAAAACCGCGCCAGCTGGCGCTCGCGTGCGCGCGCGACGCGGCCGCGCACCGCCGCCGACGACTCGCCACCGTTCCGTGCCGCGAGCTCGGCATACGGCACCGCGGCGACCTGGATATGGATGTCGATGCGGTCGAGCAGCGGGCCCGAGAGCCGGCTCCGGTAGCGCTGAACCTGCTGTGCTACGCACGAGCAGGTGTGTTGCGGATCGCCGAGGTAGCCGCATGGGCAGGGATTCATCGCGGCGACGAGCATGAGGTCGGCGGGGAACGTCACCGACCCGGAGGCACGTGCCACCGTGATGCGCCGCTCTTCGAGCGGTTGCCGCAGCACTTCCAGGACGTGCTTGCGGAACTCGGGCAGCTCGTCGAGGAAGAGCACGCCGCGATGCGCGAGTGATACCTCGCCCGGGCGTGGCACGCTGCCGCCGCCGATGAGGCCGGCGTCGCTGATCGAATGATGCGGGGCGCGGAACGGTCGTGTCGTCACCAGCGAGCGCCCGTGCATGAGCCCGAGCACGCTGTACACGCGGGTCGCCTCGATCGCCTCCGCGAGCGTCAGCGGCGGCAGGATCGACGGCAGGCGCTGCGCGAGCATCGTCTTGCCGCTGCCCGGCGGCCCGATGAGCAGCACGTTGTGCCCCCCGGCGGCAGCTACCTCGAGCGCGCGTTTGACCGCGTCCTGCCCGCGCACGTCGGCAAAGTCCATGTCGTCCTGGCGCTGGCGAGCGAAGACCGCCTGCAGATCGACGCGCATCGGCGCGAGGGCCTGCTCGCCGCGCAGGAATTCGACCGACTCCGCAAGGGTGGTCACCGGCAGGACGTCGAGGTCCTGGACGACCGCGGCCTCACGCGCGTTTGCTGCCGGGATGATCAGGGCGCGCCGGCCGCAGGCGCGCGCACCGGCGGCAATCGGCAGTGCGCCGCGCACCGGTTTCACGCGACCATCGAGCGAGAGCTCGCCGAGAATCGCGTGCTGGTGCAGTGCCTCGCGCGGCACCTGCCCGGAGGCGGCGAGGATCCCGATGGCGATCGGCAAGTCGAAGGCCGAGCCGTCCTTGCGCAGATCGGCGGGCGCGAGATTGACCACCAGCCGCCGGCCCGGAAAGCCGTATCCGCCGTTCCGCAGCGCCGCGCGCACCCGGTACATGCCTTCGCGCACGGCACCCTCGGGCAGGCCGACGACGATGAGCTTCGGGATGCCGCCGCCGATGTCGACCTCGACGTCGACCGGTACGCCGTCGATGCCATGCACGCTGCTCGAATGGACGGTTGCCAGCATGTGAGCTGTGTACAGCATAGACAAACCAGTCAACAAGCAGTATTGCATGGCAGCTGACACGCACCGCGCACATGACGAGGACCGGTTGGGGAGCATGGCTCGCGCTGCGCGCGGTGCCGGGGATCGGCAACGTCCTCGGCGTCGCGCTGGTGCGCGCGTTCGGCGCGCCGGAGGCGGTGTTCGCCGCCCGCGACATCGAGCTGCAGCGCATCGGTGTGCGCCGCGATGTGCGTGCCGCCCTCCGCCGACGCGAGGCGGCACTGGATGCGGCAATCGACGAGCAGCTCCGCCGTCTCGACCGCGTCGGCGGGCGCCTCGTCACCTGGACCGATGCGAGCTACCCCGAGCCGCTGCGACAGATCGCCGATCCACCGCTCTTCCTCTACGTACGCGGTGAGCTCGTCGCGGCCGACGCGCTCGCCGTTGCGCTCGTGGGCTCACGCGATGCGAGTCCGTACGGCCGTCAGATGACCGCGCAGCTCGCCGAGGGGCTGGTGCGCCACGGTGTGACGATCGTCAGCGGGCTCGCCCGTGGCATCGATGCGGCCGCGCACGCCGCGGCGCTGCGTGCCGGGGGTCGCACGATCGCCGTCCTGGGGAGCGGGATTGACGTCATCTACCCGAGTGAGCATCATCCGCTGTCGATGCAGATCGCCGCCCACGGTGCCATTGTGTCGGAATATCCGATGGGAGCACCGCCTGATGCCGAGAATTTCCCCGGCCGTAACCGCATCATCAGCGGACTGTCGCTGGGCACCGTGGTGATCGAGGCCGCCGAACGGAGCGGCTCCCTGATCACGGCCCGCTTTGCAGCCGAGCAGGGGCGTGAGGTGTTCGCGGTTCCCGGCCCGGTGGGTGTGCGTACCCGCGGCTCGCATCAGTTGCTGCGCGAAGGGGCAGCGCTCGCCGAAGGGCCGGACGACGTCCTGAGGGAGATCGCACCGCACCTGCGCGCCGGCGCGGGCAGATCGGCCACCGTGGCGCCGATGCCGCCGGTCGCCGGACGCGATGCGACCGTGTTCGCGCAACTCGACGAGACGCCGCGCGGGGTCGACGAGGTCATGGCGCGGACGGGCCTGAGCGCGGGGGCGGTGCTCGAATCCCTGCTGCTGCTCGAGCTCCAGGGGCTGGTCCGGCAGCTGCCGGGTCATCAATTCGCGCGCGGCGGCAGCGCGCCGGCACTGCGCTGAGGGCGGACGCGAGCATGGCCAAGCATCTCGTCATCGTCGAGTCGCCCGCGAAGGCGCGCACGCTCACGAAGTACCTGGGGCGCGACTATCAAGTGAAGGCATCGGTGGGACACGTGGTCGACCTGCCGAAGAGCAAGCTCGGCGTCGACATCGAGCGCGACTTCGCGCCCGAGTACGCGGTGATCCACGGCAAGTCGAAGATCATCACCGAGCTCAAGCAGGCGGCCAAGGGCAAGGAGACGATCTTCCTCGCCCCCGACCCGGACCGCGAGGGCGAAGCGATCGCGTGGCACATCGCCGAGCGGCTCGATCGGAAGAAGAACAACATCCGGCGCGTGCTGTTCAACGAGATCACGAAAAAGGCGGTGCGCGAGGCGCTGCAGAACCCGAAGGATCTCGATCGCGACCTGTTCGAAGCGCAGCAGACGCGCCGGATTCTCGACCGGTTGGTCGGCTACCAGATCAGCCCGCTGCTCTGGAACAAGGTCCGCCGCGGCCTGTCCGCGGGGCGGGTGCAGTCGGTTGCCGTCCGCATCGTCTGCGAGCGGGAACGCGAGATCCAGGCCTTCCAGAAGATCGAGTACTGGTCGCTCACCGCGCAGCTCGATGCCGGCGTGCCGCCGGTCTTCCCGGCACGGCTGGTGCGGATCGGCGATCAGAAGCTCGATCCGGAGCGCTTCCGGGTCGAGAACGCCGAGGCGGCGCAGGCACTCGTCTCGCGGCTGCGCGGCGGTCCGTGGACGGTCGCGAAGGTCGAGCGCAAGGAGCGCCGCCGCTTCCCGACTCCGCCGTTCATCACGTCGCGGCTGCAGCAGGAGGCCTCGCGCAAGCTCGGGTATGCGCCGAGCCGCACCATGCGCATCGCTCAACGGCTGTATGAGGGCATCGAGCTCGGCGCCGAGGGCCCGCAAGGCCTGATTACCTACATGCGTACGGACTCGGTGCGCGTCTCCGACGACGCGCTCGCGGAGGTCCGGCAGTTCGTCGAGACACGCTACGGCAAGCCGTATCTCCCCGAGCAGCCGAACACGTACCGGACGAAGAAGAGCGCGCAGGACGCGCACGAAGCGATCCGGCCGACCTCGCTCGAGCGCCCGCCCGACGTGGTGGCGCCGTTCCTCTCCAAGGAGGAGCTCGCGCTGTATACGCTGATCTGGAATCGCTTCGTCGCGAGCCAGATGATGCCGGCGGTGTTCGACCAGACGACGGTCGACATCGCGGTCGCCGACACGACGTTCCGCGCTTCCGGGCAGGTGATGAAGTTCGATGGCTTCATCCGCGTGTACACCGAGGGGCGCGACGACGAGCCGGCCGAGGGCGAGGAGAACGACGATGATCGCGCGCTGCCGGTGCTCACCGAGGGGCAGACGCTGTCGTTGCGCGATCTCGTGCCGGAGCAGCATTTCACGCAGCCGCCGCCGCGCTTCAGCCAGGCGACGCTGATCAAGGAGCTCGAGGAGAAGGGGATCGGCCGGCCGTCGACGTACGCATCGATCATGTCGACGATCCTCAGCAAGGAGTACGCCGTCGAGGACAAAAACCGTCGGCTGCGGCCCACCGAGCTCGGCTTCCTCGTCACCGATCTGCTCGTGCAGGCGTTCCCTGACATCCTGAATGTCGAATTCACCGCCGGCATGGAGGACGTCCTCGACGAGATCGAGGAGGGCAAGCAGAACTGGGTCGAGGCGATGCGCCGCTTCTACGTGCCGTTCGCGCGCGACCTCGAGCACGCCGCCGAGCACATGCGCGACGTCAAGCGGACGGGCCAGCCCACCGACATCGCCTGTCCGAAATGCTCGGCGCCGATGGTCGTGAAGTGGGGGCGCGGCGGCGAGTTCCTCGCCTGTTCGCAGTACCCGGAGTGCAAGAGCACGACGAACTTCGAACGCGATGCGGACGGCGCGATCCGGGTCGTGCAGGAGGAAGTGACCAACGAGGTCTGCGACCAGTGCGGCCGTCCGATGCAGATCCGGTTCGGCCGCTTCGGCAAATTCCTCGGCTGCACCGGGTATCCGGAGTGCAAGACGACGCGCCAGATGGTGCGTCCGGTGCCGACGGGGATCACCTGCCCCGACTGCAAGGAAGGCGAGATCCTCGAAAAGCGCTCGCGTGCGGGCAAGATATTCTTCTCGTGCGGGCGCTACCCGCAGTGCCGCTTCGCAACGTGGGATCGCCCGGTCGCGGAGCCTTGTCCGCAGTGCGAGGCACCGTTCGTCGTCGAGAAGACGACCAAGCGCTTCGGTACCGTGCGCCGCTGTCTCAGCGAAGGCTGCACGTACAAGGAAACCGTCGCCGAGCCGGAGGACGAATGAGCGCGCGCCTCACGGTCGTGGGCGGCGGGTTGGCGGGCTGCGAGGCCGCCTGGGCCGCCGCCCGGGCCGGCGTCGCCGTCGACCTCTACGAAATGCGTCCCGTGCGCGGCACGGAGGCGCACCAGGGCGATCAGCTTGCGGAGCTCGTCTGCTCGAACTCCTTCCGCAACAACTCGCTCGACACCGCGGTCGGGCTGCTGAAGGACGAGATGCGCCGCCTCGGTTCGCTGGTCATGGAGTGCGCCGACGCTCATGCGGTGCCGGCCGGCGCCGCCCTGGCGGTGGATCGCGACGCGTTTGCTGCCGCGGTGACCGCCCGCATTGCCGCCGAGCCGCTGATCAGCATCCATCGGTGCGAAGTCCCGGCGCTGCCCGGGGGCGTGGCGGTGGTCGCGACGGGACCGCTGACCTCGCCGGCGCTCTCGGCCGCGCTGCAGGCGGCATGTGGCCAGCAGCATCTCTACTTCTACGATGCGATCGCGCCGATCGTGACCGCCGATTCGATCGACCGCACGATCGCGTTTGCCGCGTCGCGATACGGCAAGGGCGGTGACGACTACCTCAACCTGCCGTTCACGCGCGAGGAGTACTACGCATTCGTCGACGCGGTGCTCGCCGCCGAGAAGGTCCCGACGCGCGACTTCGAACGGTGCGTGTACTTCGAAGGTTGCATGCCGATCGAGGAAATGGCGCGCCGCGGACGCGATACGCTCGCCTTCGGGCCGATGCGCCCCGTCGGGTTGATCGATCCGCGCACCGGCCGGCGCCCGTATGCGGTCGCGCAGGCCCGCCAGGACAACGCCGCGGCCACGCTCTATAACCTGGTCGGATTCCAGACCAAGATGACGTACCCGGAGCAGCGTCGCGTTCTGCGCATGGTCCCCGGTCTCGCCCGCGCCGAGTTCGTCCGTCTCGGCAGCCTGCACCGCAACACGTTCATCGACTCGCCGCGCGTGCTCACACCGACGCTGCAGCTGCGCGACCGGGCGCAGACATTCCTCGCCGGCCAGCTGATCGGTGTCGAGGGATATGTCGAATCCGCGGCCACCGGCATTCTCGCCGGCTTGAATGCCGTGCGGCTCCTGGCCGACGAGCGGCTGCTCGTGCCGCCGCCGACCACCGCTCTTGGATCGCTGCTCGCCTACGTCACCGCTCCGGCGCGGCGCGATTTCCAGCCGATGAACGCGAACTACGGCCTGTTCCCCGTCGACGGCGTCGCCGGTCGTGGCCGCGACCGCCGTGCGGAGCTCGCGCGGCGTGCCGTGCGGGACGCGCGTGAGTGGATGCAGACGGCCGGTCTCCCGGCGGCGACCGCCGCCGAGTCGACGCGTGGCGCGGCGGGCTGACGTCGCGCTTGCTTGTCGTTGACTTGAGAAAAGCCCTTCGGTAGCTCTCGCGCTTCATCTCATATGGAGCGCACCGAGCACATCTGGCTCGACGGGCGGTTCGTGCCGTGGGCAGCGGCCACCGTCCACGTCCTCAGCCACACCCTGCACTACGGGTTGGGCGCCTTCGAAGGGGTCCGCTGTTACGAGGGCGCGACCGGCTCGGGCATTTTCCGGTTGCGTGAGCACACCGACCGGCTGTTCGACTCGGCGCACATCATCGGAATCGAGATCCCGTTTCAACGCGACGAGATCAATGCGGCCTGTATCGAAACGGTGCGCCGCAACGGCCTCAAATCCTGTTATATCCGACCGATCGTCTTCCTCGGCGACGGGGAGATGGGGCTCGGCGCACTAACCAACCCGGTGCGTGTTGCGATCGTCGCCTGGCCGTGGGGGTCGTATCTGGGCGATGAGGGCGTGCGCAATGGCATCCGCGTCAAGACCTCGTCGTTTCAGCGCTTTCCGGTCAATGCGCTGATGACGAAGGCCAAGGTCGTCGGCCACTACGTCAACTCGATTCTCGCCAGCCGGGAAGTGCGTACCAGCGGGTATGACGAGGCGCTGATGCTCGACACGGACGGCTTCGTCGCCGAGTGCAGCGGCGAGAACATCTTCATCATCAGGAACGGCCAGGTGAAAACCTCACCGCTCACCTCGGTGCTACCCGGGATCACGCGCGATACGGTGATGACGCTACTCGCCGACCAGGGCGTGCCGTGTCGCGAGGAGCGGTTCAGCCGCGACGAGGTGTACATCGCCGACGAAGCCTTCCTGACCGGCACCGCGGCGGAGATCACGCCGATCCGTGAGCTCGACGATCGCCGCATTGGAACCGGGAAGCCGGGCCCGATAACCGCGGCGCTGCAGGCGGCCTACGGCGCCGCCGTGCGCGGCGAAACGCCGCGCTATCGCGACTGGTTTGCGCGCGTGTGACCGCCGGCGCGCGGTGGCGGAGGAGGAGGTTGGGGAAGCATGTCGCAGCAGATTTTTGGTCCCCGTTTTTCCTTGACACTTTTCCCGCAACTTCCTATAGGGGGCAGCCTGTGAAGCTGGTGGTCCGGCTGACGGCCGACGAACGTTGATGGGGGAGGCGGTGTTTCCGACGACAGCCCGGTGCAGTGACCGAGCGCAGTCGCCGCGCGCGTCGTCTGGCGCAATGCGCGCCCGTGCGGCCGTATGCGCACTGCTGCTGTTCGCGTGTGCCGTGCCGGCGTCTGCCGAATCGACCACCGAGCGGTCGAGCTCGATCCTCATCTTCCCGAAGGTCGTGTACGACGGCAGCCGCGACACCTTCATCCAGATCAGCAACACGTCGAACTCGATGGTGCACGCGCACTGTTTTTACGTCGACGCGACGCCGATCTGTATCGGATCGGGCGACTGCCTCGCCGGCACCTGTTCGGGACGCTGTGAGCCGCAGTGGCAGGAAGTCGACTTCACGATCTGGCTGACGAAGCAACAGCCGACGCACTGGGCTGCGGGTACCGGTCGGTTCACGAATCCGGCTGATGAGCCATGCGATCGCAACACCGGCAACTACGAATGTGACGGCGCCGGCCTCGATCCCGGCCGCGTGCCGCCGGTGTCGGGTTTCCCGTTTCAGGGCGAGCTGCGCTGCATCGAGGTTGACCAGTCGGGTGCGCCAATCAGCGGCAATCATCTGAAGGGTGAAGCGACGATTGTCCGCAGCGATGGCGACAGCAGCAAGTACAACGCGGTCGGACTGCTCGGCGAACCGTTCACGAACAACGGCGACAACGTCCTGTGTCTCGGCGGCGGAGTGACCGACGAGTGTCCGAGTGGTGCCGAGTACCAGGGCTGCGGTCAGCGTGTCCTCCTCGAGCACTTCGCGGAAGGCGCGGACAATCCGATTTTCGGTCCGACCTCGGCCGTCGACACCGAAGTCACGCTGGTGCCCTGTCGTGCCGACTACGAACGCCAGGAGCCGACGCGAATCACGGTCCAGGTCCTCGCGTTCAACGAATTCGAGAACCGATTCTCGACGTCCTTCCCCGTCGACTGCTGGCGCAGCTTCTTTCTCGGTGACATTGCCAACATCTTCGAGGTCGCCGTTTCCCAGACGCGCTTCATGTTGACGACGATGCGCTCGAATGAGGCCGCGCTCTCGGGCTTCGTCGGCGTGGTCGATGAGCACCACTGGCTCGGGGACCAGGTGACGCGTGCCGCCTTCAATCTCCATGAACAGGGCACGCGCGAGAAGACCGACCTCATTTACATCCCGGAGGGTCCCTGACGGTGCGTCGCCCTCGATTTGGCATCTTCCGCGCGGCCCTGCTCGGGGCGGGATTCGCAATATTGGCGCTGGCGCTGCCGGTCCGTGCCTCGGCGGACATCGCCTCGGACCACCCGGCGGCGATCCTCGTGTTCCCCAAGCTGCTCGTCGACACGGCGAACGGGCTCGACACCGTCGTGCGGATCGCCAACGTCTCCGATTCGCCGCTCAATGTGCTCTGCTACTACGTGAACGTCACACCCAGGTGCTCGATCCCTGGTGGCAGCTGCTTCCCGAGTGCCCTGTCCTGTCAGGCCGAGGTGGGTGGTCAGATCTTCATCGGTAACTGTGAGCCACAGTGGCAGCCGACTGACTTCAACATCCGGCTGACGCAGGAGCAGCCTACCGGCTGGCTGGTCTCGGAGGGCCAGGCGGTCAACTGCCGCTTCATCGACGGTGTCTGTTCGCAGGACGGTGCCACACCCTGTCAGCGCGACACGCAATGCGGCGTCGGCAATCGCTGCGTGCGGCCGCCCTGTCTGCCGCTCGACGGCGGTCCGCTCGGGCGGACCGGGCCGGGCGGACAGGTCAACGAGGGCGCCATCCCGCTGTCGCCGGGCGATCCCTTCATTGGCGAGCTCAAGTGCATCGCCGTGGACGAGACGCTGGCGCCGGTGGCGCGGAACGATCTCATCGGGACTGCGCTCATCGGCAGGCTGGAATCCGGTCCGACGGCGGAGATCGAGATCGCCGGTTACAACGCGATCGGCATCCCGGCGATTCCAGGTGCCGGGAACCGCGATAACACGCTCGTGCTCGGCGGTCCCGCCGGCAGTGCCGAGTATGAGGGATGTCCGAACATCCTCATCCTCGACCACTACTTCGATGGCGCAGTCGATCCGATTCTGGCCAACGTCTGCGAGGGCGACGGTACGTGCAGCATCTCCGGAGTCGCCTGCGCAAGTGACGCCGACTGCATCGAGAACCTTTGCGCGATGGACCGCTGCACGGTCACCGGTACCGAGTGTCAGGACAACAGCGATTGCGCGAATACCTGCGAGGACAATACGTGCACCTTGTCGGGGGTGCGC
Source organism: uncultured bacterium (assembly GCA_965651925.1). GTDB lineage: Bacteria > Desulfobacterota > Binatia > HRBIN30 > CADEER01 > CBFGUK01. The sequence goes on from CBFGUK010000010.1 coordinate 23,383, forward strand.
TGCCTGTCTGACGACGACTGCGTCTCTTCGGACCTGCGCGTCAAGGTTGCCACTGACCTGACGCTCATCCCGTGCACCGAGGATTTCGAAAACCAGCGCCCCGAGCTGCGGAGGACGACTGCGCAGTTCCTGGTGTTCAACGAATTTGAGCAGCGTTTCTCCACGAGTCGTCTGATTGACTGTTTCAAAGAGACCCAGCTCTCGAGCGTGGAAACTCAGCCGGGAGACAACTCGCGCTCTATTTTCAGTGCCGGAGTGGGCGGCACGCTGACCGGTCAAACGCGCATTCGCGGCGTCGTCAACGAAGAGAATGCCGGCAAGGGGGGCAACACCTTCATCGGCATTGCCGAGGAGTTCCGGTGCGTCGGGGCCGAGTACGAGTTCCCCGTCTGCGACCGCGTCGATTCCGACCGGCTCGTGGGCGGGAGCGCGAAGAACCTGCATTTCCAGGGGCGGCGGCCCCAGAGCGATTTCATTTACTTGCCGTAGCCCGCGGCGCGGCGACCACGGGGTGGTGGTGCGGCAGGTGGGCAGCGATTTGAAAGGAGGAGGCAATGCGTAGGGAGCGAGGGCGAGTCGGACTGACGGCGGCAGCGCTGATCGGTCTGCTGGTGGGGGGCGCGCAGGCGCAGGTGACCACGGAGAAGAGCGCGTCGATCCTGGTGTTCCCGAAGGTGATCGCCGACGGCACGCGCAACACGCTGATTCAGATCACCAACACCTCGAACTCGATGGTGCATGCGCACTGCTTCTATGTGAACGGCGCGCTGACCGATCCGACCCGGCCGCCGAGCGCGACCAATCCGCCGCTGTGGACGGAGGTCGACTTCGACATCTGGCTGACCAAGCAGCAGCCGACGCACTGGGTGGTGTCGGAGGGGCGTCTGGTGAACGCGGCGGACCTGCCGTGCAGCAACAACCCGGAGAACTACGACTGCAACGATGCGGGTCTGGATCCGGGCCGCGTGCCGCCGGTGGTGGAGTACTTCACGGGTGAGCTGAAGTGCATCGAGGTCGATCAGTCGGGCGCGCCGCTGCCGGGCAACCACCTCAAGGGTGAGGCGACGACGACGACGTTCAACGTCTGCAATCCGGTGAGTGGCACGTGCACGCTCGAGCCCGACGACGAGTGCGAGACGAACACGGACTGCGACGAGGAGATCGTCGACGTCGCGAAGTACAACGCGCTGGGCATTCTCGGCAACGAGAACAACAACATGGACAACGTGCTGTGCCTGGGCGGCGAGCCGAGCGACGAGTGCCCGCTGGGCGCGGAGTACGATGCCTGCCCGCAGACCTGGATCGCCAACCACTTCGCGCAGGGCGCGCCGAACCCGGTGTTCGACGACGACGACGCGGTGGTCAACACCACGTGGACCATCGTGCCGTGCACGCAGAACTACGAGACGCAGGAGCCGACGGATGTGACCATCTTCGTGCTCGTGACCAACGAGTACGAGCAGACGTTCTCGACGTTTGCCAACGTGACCTGTTGGGATGAGCTGTCGCTGGATGAGATCAACCCGGTGACGTTCAGCTACAACGCGCTCGGTACCACGTTCGCCCAGTCGCGCCTGCGGCCGACGGCGCAGACGAGCTCGGGCTTCCTGATGGTGCAGAGCGAGTCGTACTCCAACGGAGTTGGGATCGTCGCCACGGCAGACGTCAACCTGCACATCCAGGGCGAGCGGCCCGGGCCGGACGTGATCACGATTCCGCCGGACCAGATCCAGTGAGCCGTGGGCGATAGCGTGCGCGACGGTAGGGGAAAGGAGATAATCATGCGACAGGTGCGTTGGGCGAGCTGGATGGCGGGACTGGCCATGGCGTTCGCCGTGGGTGGTGGGGCCGGGCCGGCGCTGGCGGACGTGACCTCGGACCGCCCGGCAGCGATTCTCGAGTGGCCGAGCGTGGTCGTCGCCGAGGAGGGGATTCTCGGTACGCCGTTTTCGATCGAGACGATCCTGCAGGTGAGCAATACCTCGGAGGAGCCGGTGCGGCTGTGGTGCTTCTACGAGAACGCGAACTCGCACTGCACGAACACGGGCGAGGTGTGCTTCGCCGCCCAGGAGTGCTGCGATTCGGTCGCCGGCTGCGGCATCTGCCTGCCGGGATGGAATGAGACCGACTTCTACATCAACCTGACGCCGCTCCAGCCGCTGGGCTGGCTCGCCTCCGATGGCGTGGCGGGCTTCTCGACCTCGCCGCTCAAGGAGTTCGGCAAGTTCGCCATCGACGGCGTGACCAACTTCGGCAATCCGACGGGCAGCAACGCGGGCAGCCGCATTCCGCCGGTGTCCGAGGAGCCGTTCATCGGCTCGCTGCGCTGCATCGTCATCAATGAGGATGGCGTCCCGAGCGACCGCAACGTCGTCAAGGGCGAGGCGACCATCCAGGTGAACGTCGGTGAGGCGGACTACATCACCGTCGGCAAGCACAATGCGATCGGCATCCAGGCGATCGAGGGCGCGGTGAACGACGACAACATCCTGGTGCTCGGCGGACCGGAGCCGGAGTACAACGGCTGCCCGAACGTGCTGATCCTGAACCACTTCTTCGACGGGGTGGAGGATCCGGTCACCGACGACGGCGGGCAGATCGTCACCCTGCTCGAGCTCGTGCCCTGCAGCCAGGACTACCTGCGTCAGGAGCCGGGGGCGGCGGTGGTGCAGTATCTGGTGTACAACGAGTTCGAGCAGCGCTTCTCGACCAGCCGGCCGTTCGTCTGCAAGCAGCTCCTGCCGATCTCGAACATCGACACGACGCAGAACGAGCGCTCGATCTTCAGCGCCGGCGTGTCGGGGACGCTCACCGGGCAGACCCGCATGAACCCGATCGGCAGCGGGGTGCTGGCCGTGGCGCACGAGATCCACGAGTCGAGCGGCCTGGCGGACTTCAACGTCCACTTCCAGGGCGACCGCGCCAATCCGGACTTCATCGTCCTGCCGTAAGCCACACTCGCATCTGCTCGCTTCTTCACACGGGGCGGGAGACCTTCGGTCTCCCGCCCCGTTCTTTTTCCTTGACGAGCACGCGTGCTCGGCGCTATTGGACGCGAGCTCAAGCAATTGGAACGGTTGCGCCGGTCGCGGCAGGAATGTGTCAGCGGACTCGTTTTGACTTGACATCGCGGAGACCTGCGGATATAAGGCCGGCACTTATTTGGGAGAACTCCGCCACGTGCGTAGCGGCGGCGAAGTGCTTCGAGCGAGTGGGTTGTGATCGAAAGGAGGAGGCAAATGCTTAGGCAGCGAGGGCGAGTCGGGCTGATGGCGGCGGCGCTGATCGGTCTGCTGGTCGGGGGCGCGCAGGCGCAGGTGACCACGGAGAAGAGCGCGTCGATCCTGGTGTTCCCGAAGGTGATCGCCGACGGCACGCGCAACACGCTGATTCAGATCACCAACACCTCGAACTCGATGGTGCATGCGCACTGCTTCTATGTGAACGGCGCGCTGACCGATCCGACCCGGCCGCCGAGCGCGACCAATCCGCCGCTGTGGACGGAGGTCGACTTCGACATCTGGCTGACCAAGCAGCAGCCGACGCACTGGGTGGTGTCGGAGGGGCGTCTGGTGAACGCGGCGGACCTGCCGTGCAGCAACAACCCGGAGAACTACGACTGCAACGATGCGGGTCTGGATCCGGGCCGCGTGCCGCCGGTGGTGGAGTACTTCACGGGTGAGCTGAAGTGCATCGAGGTCGATCAGTCGGGCGCGCCGCTGCCGGGCAACCACCTCAAGGGTGAGGCGACGACGACGACGTTCAACGTCTGCAATCCGGTGAGTGGCACGTGCACGCTCGAGCCCGACGACGAGTGCGAGACGAACACGGACTGCGACGAGGAGATCGTCGACGTCGCGAAGTACAACGCGCTGGGCATTCTCGGCAACGAGAACAACAACATGGACAACGTGCTGTGCCTGGGCGGCGAGCCGAGCGACGAGTGCCCGCTGGGCGCGGAGTACGATGCCTGCCCGCAGACCTGGATCGCCAACCACTTCGCGCAGGGCGCGCCGAACCCGGTGTTCGACGACGACGACGCGGTGGTCAACACCACGTGGACCATCGTGCCGTGCACGCAGAACTACGAGACGCAGGAGCCGACGGATGTGACCATCTTCGTGCTCGTGACCAACGAGTACGAGCAGACGTTCTCGACGTTTGCCAACGTGACCTGTTGGGATGAGCTGTCGCTGGATGAGATCAACCCGGTGACGTTCAGCTACAACGCGCTCGGTACCACGTTCGCCCAGTCGCGCCTGCGGCCGACGGCGCAGACGAGCTCGGGCTTCCTGATGGTGCAGAGCGAGTCGTACTCCAACGGAGTTGGGATCGTCGCCACGGCAGACGTCAACCTGCACATCCAGGGCGAGCGGCCCGGGCCGGACGTGATCACGATTCCGCCGGACCAGATCCAGTGAGCCGTGGGCGATAGCGTGCGCGACGGTAGGGGAAAGGAGATAATCATGCGACAGGTGCGTTGGGCGAGCTGGATGGCGGGACTGGCCATGGCGTTCGCCGTGGGTGGTGGGGCCGGGCCGGCGCTGGCGGACGTGACCTCGGACCGCCCGGCAGCGATTCTCGAGTGGCCGAGCGTGGTCGTCGCCGAGGAGGGGATTCTCGGTACGCCGTTTTCGATCGAGACGATCCTGCAGGTGAGCAATACCTCGGAGGAGCCGGTGCGGCTGTGGTGCTTCTACGAGAACGCGAACTCGCACTGCACGAACACGGGCGAGGTGTGCTTCGCCGCCCAGGAGTGCTGCGATTCGGTCGCCGGCTGCGGCATCTGCCTGCCGGGATGGAATGAGACCGACTTCTACATCAACCTGACGCCGCTCCAGCCGCTGGGCTGGCTCGCCTCCGATGGCGTGGCGGGCTTCTCGACCTCGCCGCTCAAGGAGTTCGGCAAGTTCGCCATCGACGGCGTGACCAACTTCGGCAATCCGACGGGCAGCAACGCGGGCAGCCGCATTCCGCCGGTGTCCGAGGAGCCGTTCATCGGCTCGCTGCGCTGCATCGTCATCAATGAGGATGGCGTCCCGAGCGACCGCAACGTCGTCAAGGGCGAGGCGACCATCCAGGTGAACGTCGGTGAGGCGGACTACATCACCGTCGGCAAGCACAATGCGATCGGCATCCAGGCGATCGAGGGCGCGGTGAACGACGACAACATCCTGGTGCTCGGCGGACCGGAGCCGGAGTACAACGGCTGCCCGAACGTGCTGATCCTGAACCACTTCTTCGACGGGGTGGAGGATCCGGTCACCGACGACGGCGGGCAGATCGTCACCCTGCTCGAGCTCGTGCCCTGCAGCCAGGACTACCTGCGTCAGGAGCCGGGGGCGGCGGTGGTGCAGTATCTGGTGTACAACGAGTTCGAGCAGCGCTTCTCGACCAGCCGGCCGTTCGTCTGCAAGCAGCTCCTGCCGATCTCGAACATCGACACGACGCAGAACGAGCGCTCGATCTTCAGCGCCGGCGTGTCGGGGACGCTCACCGGGCAGACCCGCATGAACCCGATCGGCAGCGGGGTGCTGGCCGTGGCGCACGAGATCCACGAGTCGAGCGGCCTGGCGGACTTCAACGTCCACTTCCAGGGCGACCGCGCCAATCCGGACTTCATCGTCCTGCCGTAAGCCACACTCGCATCTGCTCGCTTCTTCACACGGGGCGGGAGACCTTCGGTCTCCCGCCCCGTGTGCGTTTGTGGGGACGCTTCGGGACCGTCCCGTCGGTCACCTTGATAGACCCCCTGTGCGCTCTGCAGCGAGGGCACGAGCGTGTTCCTGGGGAGGGCGGTTCGGGCAAGCCGGTGGCGGACGCACTTGGGCGACAGCGAGGCGGACGCGACGGCGGGTTGCTGAGCCGACTGGCGCCGCGCGTGGGAACATGCGTACGGCGCCTTCGGAAGCGATCCTGCCTACGGCACGTTACGTAGACCAACCCCGCGGCGGAGAGCAGGCTCGCCCGGTGAGTGCACGTGACCGACGGGGGCGGGCATAGTGGGCCAGTATGCCGAGTCTGGTGCGGTGCAGGGACGGGCTGGCGCTAGTAGGCTCACAGCAGCGGCCGCTTTGGGGGCCCTGCCGACCCCTGCGGAGTGCCTCCTGAAACCCGACTGGGGGCACTCTTCTCCCGTAAAGCGCGAGAGGGCCAGACCACCTGGCCGTGCCCGCGGCCCGGTCAGCGAGCGGTGGAAGCGTCCCGCGTGGCAGATCGATACGGAACGGAGAGTGCGAGGAGGGGGATTTGAACCCCCACGGGTGTTACCCCACTAGGCCCTCAACCTAGCGCGTCTGCCAATTCCGCCATCCTCGCAAAGTAAAAAACGTTGGATCTTACGGAGCGGCCGGTGCCGCGTCGGGAGCACTGCCGTCTTCCGGCACAGGGGCGTCCGCGGGCGGAGCCGCGTCGGGAACGTCGGCGGGAGCCGCGGCCGGCGCCGGTCCAGAATCGAAGATCGTCGCCGTCGAGTGTCCCGATGAGAAGTAGGTCAGCCCCAAAGACGTCAGCATGAAGAGGATCGCCGTCGCCGTGGTGAGCTTCGTCAGGAAGTTGCCGGCGCCCGAGCTGCCGAAGACGGTCGAGCTCGAGCCGCCGAACACGGCCCCCATGTCCGCACCCTTTCCGGTCTGCAGCAGGACGACCAGGATGAGGAAAATGCAGGCGAGAATGTGGACGATCGTGATCACCGTGTGCATGGGCCGCCTTGTCGTTGCCGGATTGAGATTGGATCAGGCGAGATACCGGACGATGCGTGCGAACTCGCCGGCCTTCAGACTTGCCCCGCCGACCAGCGCCCCGTCAACATCCGCCTGACGCATCAGCGCGTCGACGTTGTCCGCCTTCACGCTGCCTCCATAAAGGATTCGCACGGCAGCGGCAACGCTGGGGTTGGCGATCTCGGCGAGAATGTGGCGGATAGCGGCGTGCACTTCCTCGGCCTGCTCCGGCGTCGCGACCCGGCCCGTACCGATGGCCCATACGGGCTCGTAGGCGAGCACGACGAGGGGAAGCGCGGTAGCCTCGAGTCGGGCGAGCCCGGCGCGTACCTGCCGCTCAACGACGGTCAGGGTGGCACCCGCCTCGCGTTCGGCCAGGCTTTCGCCGACGCACACGATCGGTATCAGTCCCGCGCGCAGGGCCGCCTCGGCTTTACGCGCCACGGCGTCGTCGGTGTCGCCGAAGAACTGGCGTCGTTCGGAGTGTCCGATGATGACGTGCGTGCAGCCAGCGTCTTTCAACATCGGCCCCGACACCTCGCCGGTGAACGCACCGCGATCCTCCCAGTGCAGATTCTGACCGGCGAGGAGGACGCGGCTGCCGCGCAGCCGCTCGGCCACCGGGACGAGCGCGGTGAAGGGCGGCGCGACCAGCACATCGCGGTCTCGCACCTCTGCGATCTGTGCGAGCAGCTCGTCGACGAGGGCGACGGCCTCGGACCGGGTCGTGTGCATCTTCCAATTGCCGGCGAGCAGCGGGGTGCGTGCCATGGTGTCAGGCCTCGAGCGCCTTCAGGCCGGGGAGGACGGCGCCCTCGAGGAACTCGAGCGACGCGCCACCTCCCGTCGAGATGTGCGAGATATCGGCCGCGCGCCCGGAGCGCATGACCGCCGCGACGGAATCGCCGCCGCCGATGATGCTCGTTGCCTTGCTGTCCGCCACCGCGGCGGCGATCGCCATCGTGCCGGCATCGAACGGGGCGACCTCGAACATGCCGAGCGGGCCGTTCCAGAACACCGTGCGTGCCCCGGCGATCGCGCTGCGAAACTGCGCCACGGTGTCACCACCAATGTCGAGCCCGACGGCATCGGCGGGAATGTCCCGCGCCGTGCGCGCCTGATCGCCCGACTGGGCGTTCGGGGCGACGACGTGGTCGACCGGCAGGCGCAGATCGGTGCCGCGCTCCGCTGCCTCGCGGAGCAGCTCGCCCGCGAGCTCGACGCGATCGGTCTCCACCAGCGAGGCGCCGGTCTCACGGCCCTGTGCGCGCAAGAACGTGTACGCCATGGCGCCGCCGATCAGCAGCGTGTCGACCCGCGTCAGCAGGCTGCGGATCACCTTGATCTTGTCCGACACTTTCGCGCCGCCGAGGATCGCGACCAGCGGTCGCTCGGGTTCGCGCAGGACCTTGCCCAGATACTCGCATTCGCGCTGCAGCAGGAAGCCGGCGGCACGCTGTGGCACAAACGCCGCCATGCCCGCCGTGGAGGCGTGGGCGCGATGCGCGGCGCCGAAGGCGTCATTGACGTACACGTCGGCGAGGCGCGCGAGAGCGCGCGCAAAGGCCTCGTCGTTCTGCTCCTCTTCGGCGTGAAAGCGCAGGTTCTCGAGTAGCAGCACGTCGCCTGGCGTGAGCGCGTCGACGAGCGCCTCGACCTCGGGGCCGACGCAGTCCGGCGCGAGGTTCACGGGCCGGCCGAGACGATCCGCGACAGCGGTGCGCACCGGAGCGAGCGAATACGCCGGGTTCGGCTTTCCCTTCGGCCGGCCGAGGTGCGAGGCGAGCACGACCCGAGCACCCTGGTCGAGCGCATAGCGAATCGTCGGCAGGGCGGCATCGATGCGCGTCGCGTCGGTGACCACCCCGTCCTTCAGCGGGACATTGAAATCGACGCGGATGAAGACGCGCTGATCCCGCAGATCGAGCTGGTTGATCAGCCGCATTGCCGCGGTCTCAGAGCGACTTGCCGAGCAGCGTCGCGACGTCCACCATCCGGCACGAGAAGCCCCACTCGTTGTCGTACCACGAGAGGACCTTCACGAAGTTGCCCCCCATGACCTTGGTCAGCGAGAGATCGACAGTCGACGATGCAGGCGAACCATTGAAGTCGATCGAAACGAGCTCCTCGGTCGTGCAGGCGAGGATCCCGCGCAGGGGGCCGTCAGCCGCGGCGCGCAGGGCGTCGTTGACCTGCTGCTCCGTAACCGTGGTCTTCAGCTCCGCGCTCAGGTCCACGATCGATACGTTGGGGGTCGGGACCCGGATCGCCATACCGTCGAGCTTCCCCTTGAGATCGGGCAGGACCTCGCCGACGGCACGGGCCGCCCCCGTGGTCGTCGGGATCATGGACATCCCTGCAGCGCGGGCGCGACGGAGATCCTTGTGCGGCAGATCGAGAATCTGCTGGTCATTCGTGTAGGCGTGCACCGTCGTCATCAGCCCGCGCTCGATCCCGAATGCCTCATGGAGAACCTTCGCGAGCGGGGCGAGACAGTTCGTCGTGCAAGAGGCATTCGACACCACGTGATGCTCGGCAGGCCGATAGGCGGTGTGGTTCACGCCATAGCAGATCGTCAGGTCGGCTTTCTTCGCGGGTGCCGAAATGAGCACTTTCTTCGCCCCACCAGTCAGGTGTGCCGCCGCCTTGTCGCGATCGGTGAACAACCCCGTGCACTCGAGGACGACGTCGACGCCGAGGTCTCCCCACGGCAGCTTCGCCGGATCGCGCTCGCTGAATACGCGAACCGGCTTCCCGTCTACTTCCACGGCTTTGTCGGTGGGCGTCACGCTGCAGGGAAGCGTTCCGTGGACGGAATCGTACTTGAGAAGATGCGCAAGGGTCTTCGCGTCGGTGAGGTCGTTCACCGCGACGAACTCCAGCTCACTCCCCTGTTTGACCGCCGCACGCAGGATGTTGCGGCCGATCCGCCCGAAACCGTTGATGCCAACCTTGATCGTCATGGGACCTTCTCGCTCCTTCAGGGGGAAGTGGGGTGTGCGGCGCCGGAAGCCGACTCCGCAGTCTCCACTTTAGCAATTTGGAGTCAAGAAAGAGGCGTTCCGCGTTCGTTGACTCGCTCTGGCCCCTGTAATAGCTGTCGCCGCAGGCGGTGGTGGTGAGGTACGGTGCATGTCGGCGCTAGGCGCGCCGTCCATGATCCTGGCGGTCAGCGGTGCTCCGAACCATGACCTCCTGACCCTGCTGACCGGCTCGGGTCCCGTCGTTCAGGGCGTCCTCTACCTGCTGATCTTCTTCTCGATCGCGAGCTGGGGGGTGATTCTCTACAAGGCGCGTCAGATCCGCGCCGCCCGCCGCGCCTCCGATCGGTTCATCGAGACGTTCTGGGAAACGAAGAACCTGACCACGGTGCACGCGGCGAGTCAGGAGATGGCCGACAGCCCGGTCGCGCAGGTCTTTCGGGCGGGATACCAGGAGCTCGTGCGGCTCACGCGCGCCAAACGGCAGGCCGAGGAGGCGCAGTTGAGCACCGACCTCGGCGGCGTCGCGAACGTCGAACGCGCGATGCGGCGGGCAGCCACCCAACAGCTCACCAGCCTCGAACGCGCCCTGACGTTTCTGGCGACGACCGCCAGCGCGACGCCGTTCATCGGTTTGTTCGGAACGGTGTGGGGCATCATGAACGCGTTCCTCGGGCTCAGCTCCACGCAGACAAGCAGTATCCAGGCCGTCGCTCCTGGCATTGCCGAGGCGCTCATCGCGACCGCAACGGGTTTGATGGCGGCGATCCCCGCAGTGGTCGCGTACAACTCCTTTTCCCGGCAGATCCGCGTCCTCTCGGCGGAAATGGACAATTTCGCCTTCGAGTTCCTGAACATCGCGGAGCGACATTTCCTGAACTGAGCGATGGCGTTCACGGGCGGCGACCGCAACAACGAAGCCCTTTCGCAGATCAACGTGACGCCGCTGGTCGACGTCATGCTGGTATTGCTGGTCATCTTCATGGTGACGGCCCCGATTCTGCACCAGGGCGTGAGCGTCAACCTGCCGCAGGTTCGTGCCGCCGCGATCTCGGGTGATGAGGTCCAGCTGGTCGTCACGGTCGCGGCGAACGGCGGCATCTATCTCAACGATGCCGTGATGAGCGCGACCGATCTGCAGGCAAAGCTGCAGGCCATCATGCGTGAGGCGCCGGAGCGTGGCGTCTACCTGCGCGCCGACGCCTCCGTCCCGTACGGCGAGGTGATGCGCGTCATCAGCGCGATCCGCGAAGCCGGCGTGCAACGGCTCGGCATGATCACCGAGCCCCCGCCTTCCACGTGATGCGCACCGCCGTTCCGCAGATCATCCCGCCCCGCGGGCTCGATCGCGGCCTGATCGGCACGGTCGCGCTGTCGGCACTGGCGCATGCGGCCGCTGTCGGACTGCTCGTGTTGCTTCCGACGCATCTGCTCGCCCCCGCGCCGCGTTTCGAATCCTACACTGTCGACCTCATCGCCCCGCAGGTCGTCGGTGGTACGAACCTCGTCCGCGGCGGCGATCCACGGAAACCGCAATCCGCCCCCGCATCGCAATCCGCGGCACCACCGCCTCCGCCCGCAGTTCAGGCCGCTCCCGCCGCCCCGCCACCACCCAAGCCGGCGCCCGCTCCCGAGCAGGTCGCCGTTGCGCCGCGCCCGGCCGCGGAGCCGCCGAAGGAGGCAAAGCCTGCTGCGGAGAAGGCGGAGCCCGTACGGGCGAAGCCGCCTGCCGCCAAGCCGGCGGCAAAGGTCGAAGCGAAACCGGTGTCGCCGCCACGCGCGGCCAAACCGGCGGCCGCGCCGCCGCTCGCGCCTGCCGCGCGAGCGAAGCCGGCGGCTGCCGCGAAGCCTCCCTCAGCGGCGTCCAAGGAGGCAAAGCCGGAACCGAAGGTGCAATCGCGTCCGACGAAGGCGAGTTCGCAGACCGCCAAGTCTGCCGTTCAGAAGAAGGCCGCGCCGGCGAAACCGGCCAAGCCCGAGCCGACGCAGGCTCCGGCGCGTGCTGCGGCGGCCAAACGCGATGACGCGATCGCAGCGGCGGTGAAGCGCCGTCAGGCGCAGGCCGCACAGCAGGCGGCTGTCGACGAACGCATCGCCGCCGCGGTCCAGAAGCGAGCGGGGCAGGTGGCCGCGTCGAGCGGCAGCAGCGCGAGGGCCGCAGGCGGGCCGATCAGCTCGGGCCCCGGGCAGGGGGCCGGCGGCACGCCGACCGACCTGCAGTACATCCTCTATCACGGGCGCATGATCGAACGGATCAAGTCGGCGTGGGCCTGGGCGGGCGCGGATCGCAGCCTGCGCGTGGTCGTCGGCTTCGCCATCGCGCCCGACGGCCAGATCCGCAACGTGCGGATCGTGCAGTCGAGCGGTGACACGTCGTACGATGCATCCGCCGAGCGCGCCGTCCGTGCCGTGTCGCCGCTCGACCCCATTCCGGACAAGTATCGCGACAGCTTCGCGAGCGTCGAACTGACCTTTCAGGCGAGCGACCTGGAGTCCTGACCATGCCGAGTCGACATCCACAGACATCGTTCCTCCTGGTGCTGCTCTGTGTTGCCTGGCCGGCTGCGGCGCAGGTCCGCTCGACGATCGTCGGGCCGGGAGCCACCCAGTACCCGATCGCGGTAGCGCCCCTGAAGCAGATCACTGCCGGTGCCGGCGCCCGTTTCACTGAAACGCTGACGCGTGATCTCGGGCTCGCCGGCCTGTTCCGCGTGCTGCCCCGCGACACCTACATCGACGACCCGCAGACCTCCGGCGTCACGGCCGAGGCGATCAACTTCGACAACTGGACCGTCATCGGTGCGCTGGCGCTGGTCAAGGGCACCGCCGAGCAGCACGGGAACGAGCTCACCGTCGAGGCGCGGCTGTTCGACGTCGGGCAGCGGCGTCAACTCGCCGGACGCCGCTTCCGCGGTGTCGTCGGCGATGAACGCCGCATGGCGAACCGGTTCGCCGACGAGATCATCGCGACGTTCACCGGGACGCGCGGACCATTCGATTCACGGATCGCGTTTCTCTCGACGCGCGGCGGGCGCTTTAAGGACGTGTACGTGATGGCCGCCGATGGCGAGGACGTCCGCCGCGTGACCGACGAGAACACACTGAACCTGTCGCCCTCGTGGGGCCCCGACGGGCGCTCCCTGCTGGTGACCTCGTATCGTGACGGCAATCCCGACCTGTTCACGATTGCGCTGCCGAGCGGGCCGTGGCGCCGGCTGTCGGCACTGCGCGGGCTCAACCTCGGCGGGCGCTGGGCGCCTGACGCGCGAACGGTGGCGGTCACCCTGGAGTTCGACGGCAATCCGGAGATTGCCTTGCTGTCGGCTGATGGCGCGCTGCTGAGACGCCTGACCGATCACTGGGCGGTCGACGTCTCGGCACACTGGTCCCCGGATGGATCCCAACTGGTCTTCTGTTCCGACCGTTCCGGTGCGCCGCAGATCTATGTGATGGACGCCGACGGCAGCGGCGTGCATCGCGTCAGTACACTCGGGCAGTACAACACCTCACCGGCGTGGTCGCCGGCAGGAGACCGCATCGCGTACGTCACGCGCGCCGGCGGTCGCTTCCAGATCGTGACCGTCAAGGTCGACGGCAGCGATGCCCGCCAGATCACGACGCAAGGGAGCAATGAGGACCCTAGCTGGTCACCGGACGGTCGTTATCTCGTCTTCAGCTCGACCCGCCGCGGGGCGCCGCGACTCTACCTGTCGGACGCCTCCGGCGTGAACCAGTTCGAATTGACCACCGGCAGGGGCGGTGATAGCTCACCTGCCTGGTCGGGATGGCTCGAGTGACGGCGTCACGCGAGCAGTGAGGGGTTGACGATGCGCAGGTGGATTCTGGCCGTCGTGGTGATGGTCGCTGTGGGAGCAGCGGGCTGTGCCTCGAAGCAGCGGGGGGACGGACTCGGCGAAGACGACGCGCGCGCCGGGTACGGCGAAGAGACCCTCGGCGCGCCGGGCGTTCCGGGCGGGAGCCTCGACCTCGCGCAGCAGGGCCGGTACGGCGCCGAGGCGGACACCGGGCCCCTGCGCGACATCTACTTCGGATATGATTCGTTCGAACTCGACGAGGTGTCGCGCACGACCTTGCAGCAGAACGCCGAGTGGCTGAAGGACAACCCTGACGCCCGCATGGAAATCGAAGGACATTGCGATAACCGCGGCACGGTGGAATACAATCTCGCTCTCGGAGCCAAGCGGGCCGCGGCGGCGAAGAATTATCTCGTTGCGCTCGGGATTGGCCGCGATCGTCTGACGACCATCAGCTACGGCGAGGAGCTGCCGCTGTGCCAGGAGGAAAGCGAGTCGTGCTGGAGCCGCAATCGTCGCGCGCACTTCGTCATCGCCGCGCAGTGACCGCGTGCCTGGTCGCCGGCGCGCTGACCGCCGGCGGCTGTGTGACGCGCGCGGATTTCGAGCGACTCAGGCGCGACCAGCAGGAGATGCGGGCGCAGGTCGCCGACATGCAGGTGTCGCTCGATTCGCTGAGCCGGCGGGTCGACACGATGCGATCGGCGCAGGGCGAAAGCCGCGCAACCCGGGAAGCCGAGGCACGTGTGCGCGAGCTCGAGCGCCGGCTCGCCGACATCGAGGCGCGCGCGACCCCGGTCATGTCGCCCGGTTTTACCGGCGACCTGATGCCGACGGCGACCGCATTGCCGCGCGTGCCGGGAAGCGAGGCGGCGCAGCTCGCGATGCGTCGCGATCTCGCGGCCTCGGCAAATGCCCCGCTTGCCTACCAGCGCGCGCTGCAGCTCTATCGCGACGGGCAGGCGGACCAGGCGATCCAGACCTTCCGGGAGTTTCTGCGCGGCAACGCGAAGTCGCCATTGGCCGACAACGCGCAATATTGGATCGGTGAGGCGTATTTCGCACAGGGCGACTACAACCGCTCCGTGATCGAGCTCAACGAGGTGCTGCTCAAGTACCCGACCGGTGATCAGGTGCCGGCCGCGCTGCTGGCACTCGCCACGGCTTTCTCCACCTCCGGCGACAAGATCGACGCGAAGCTCGTCCTGCAGAAGCTCATCACCGATCATCCGCAGTCCGAAGAGGCGACCGTCGCCCGTCAGCAACTCCAGACGCTGACCGATTGAAGCGCCCGCGTCCCGGCGGCGCACCAAGATGCAGCTCGTTCGCGATCCCGACCGACTGCGCGCCGCGACTCGACGCCGAGTGCTCGCGGTGGGCAGCTTCGACGGGGTGCACCTCGGCCATCAGCGCGTGCTGCGGCAGCTGCACGACCTGGCGGCGGAACGCGGCGCCGACGCGGTGGTCGCGCTGCAGCCGTGCAGGCAGGTCGCGCCGGCACTGACCTCGCTCGGGCAACGCGTGCGGCTGATCACGGCATTGGGGACTGATTGCATTCTTGCCTTGCGGCGCACGGCATCCAGCGATCCCATGACGCTGGCGCTGCGCACCGGGGCAGACCTGCTGGTGAGTGGCGATCCGGGGCTGCCGGCCGGACCGGTGGTCGTCGCACGCGTGCCGCCGGTGTGCGTCGACGGCGCGCCGGTCGCCGCGTCGCACATCGCCGACCGGCTCGCAGCCGGCGACCTCGCCGGCGCAACCCGGGCCCTCGGCCGTGCACCGACCATTGAGGGCCGCGTAATCCACGGCCATCATCGCGGAGCGCCGCTCGGCATCCCGACGGCAAATCTGCGCCTGCGCGATATCGTCCTGCCTTCGGACGGCGTCTACGCCGTGCGTGCGCGCTGGCAGGGGTCGGAACTCCTGGGCGTTGCCAACATCGGTTTCAATCCGACGTTCGGCAACCGCACCCGCTCGGTCGAAGTGCACCTGCTCGACTTCGCGGCCGACCTGTACGGGCAGCGTCTCGAGGTCGCGTTCGTCGCCCGCGTGCGTGGCGAGCGGAAGTTTGCGGGGATCGACGCGCTGCTTGAACAGATTCGCGCCGACATCGCCGCCGCCCGCGCCGCGCTGACTTCAGCGGATCATGAGTGAGCGCGCGCGCTTCGCGTGGACGGTCACCGCGGCACAGGCCGGCGAACGGCTCGATCGTTTTCTCACCGCCCGCGGTGCGTTCGGGACGCGCTCACAGGTCCAGCGCCTGATTGCTGAAGGCTGCATCCGCGTCGGCGACCAGACCGTCAAGGCCGGCTTCCTGCTGCGGGCGGGCGACGAGATCACTGCCGAGGTGCCGGTGGCGCACACGCCACAAGCCAAACCGGAAGCGATTCCGCTGGACGTGCTGTACGAGGACGAGGCACTGCTCGCGATCAACAAGCCGCCGGGCCTGGTCGTGCATCCCGCTCCCGGGAACTGGCAGGGCACACTCGTCAGCGCACTGCTGCATCGATGGCCCGATCTGCCGCCGGGCTTCGAACGTGGGCGGCTTGGTATCGTCCATCGGCTCGACAAGGATACGTCCGGTGTCCTGCTCGTCGCCCGTACGACGGCCGCGCTCACCGAGCTGGGCCGGCAGTTCCGCGCCCGTACCGTGGAGAAACGCTATCTCGCGCTCGTGGCAGGCGTGCCCCGTCGCGTCGAAAGCGTGATCGACGCGCCGATCGGCCGGCATCCCGTACAACGGAAGAAGATGGCAGTGGTCCTGCATGGCCGTCCGGCACGGACGCGTTGCGTGGTGCTCGAGCGGTTTGCCGGCACGGCGCTGGTCGCGGCGTTCCCCGAAACCGGCCGCACGCACCAGATTCGCGTGCACCTCGCGCACATCGGACATCCTGTGATCGGCGATCCGCTGTACGGTCGTGTCCGTCACGAGCAATCGGCGTTGATGTCCCGACAGGCACTGCATGCCGAGGCGATCGGCTTCCAGCATCCGGCGAGCGGCGTCGCGCTGCGCATCACGGCGCCGCTGGCGACCGACTTCGCCTCCGCACTGGCCCATCTGCGCCGTGGCGGGCGGTGCTGAGGCGGAGACGCGCTGTCGCCACGGTCTGATGCTTGACATGCCGGAGGGCGTTCATTAGCGTCCGCTGCCGTCAGTTCCGCCGGCTGTCTCCGTCGGCGCCCCATCGCTCCACACCATCCACACAATCAGGCCGCAGCGAGAGGACCCATCCATGGCCGAGGAAAGCGCCGGGAGGAACCGTAGCGCGACTGCCGCAGCGCCGGCGCCCCGCGTTGAGCGTCGCCGCCGCGAGCCCGCCGAGGCCGCCGTCAGCACGGCGGCGGGCCCTGTCGCCGAGGGCGATGGGGAAATCGACGAGGCCGGCAGCCGCGATCTGGCGCTCAACCTCAAATCGCTCAAGGCCAAGAAGATCAGCGAGCTCGCGCAGATCGCCCGCAGCTTCAACGTCGACGGCGCGGCGGCGATGCGCAAGCAGGAGCTGATTTTCGCGATCCTCGGTGCGCAGACCGAGCAGAGCGGGATGGTGTACGGGGAGGGCGTCCTGGAAACGCTGCCTGACGGCTTCGGCTTCCTGCGCGCGCCCGATTACAACTATCTGCCGGGTCCCGACGACATCTACGTGTCGCCGAGCCAGATCCGCCGCTTCAACCTGCGCACCGGCGATGTCGTCTCCGGGCAGATCAGGCCGCCGAAGGAAGGCGAGCGCTACTTCGCGCTGCTCAAGGTCGAAGCAATCAACTACGAAGAGCCGGAGCGGACGCGCGACATCATCCTGTTCGACAACCTGACGCCGCTCTACCCGAACGAGCAGCTGCGGCTCGAGCACGATCCCGAGGAACACACGACCCGGCTCATCGACCTGTTCACGCCGATCGGCAAAGGGACGCGCGGCCTCATCGTCGCCCCGCCCCGCACCGGCAAGACGGTCATGCTGCAGAACATCGCGCACGGCATCACCCGCAATCACAAGGAAGTCGTGCTCATCGTGCTGCTGATCGACGAGCGGCCCGAGGAAGTGACCGACATGCAGCGCTCGGTCGACGGCGAGGTGATCAGCTCGACGTTCGATGAGCCCGCCACGCGCCACGTGCAGGTGGCGGAAATGGTGATCGAAAAGGCCAAGCGGCTCGTCGAGCACGGACGCGATGTCGTGATCCTGCTCGACAGCATCACGCGCCTCGCGCGCGCCTACAACACGGTGGTCCCGCCGAGCGGCAAGATCCTGTCGGGCGGCGTCGACTCGAACGCGCTCCACAAGCCCAAAAAGTTCCTCGGTGCGGCGCGCAACATCGAGGACGGCGGCAGCCTGACGATCCTCGGCACGGCGCTGATCGACACCGGCAGCCGCATGGACGAGGTGATCTTCGAGGAGTTCAAGGCGACCGGCAACATGGAGGTCCACCTCGACCGCCGCCTCGTCGACAAGCGCATTTTCCCCGCCATCGACATCAATCGCTCCGGAACCCGCAAGGAGGAGCTGCTCCTCGGGCGCGACGTCACCAAGCGCATCTGGGTGCTGCGCAAGCTGCTCGCGCAACTCAACCCGGTCGAGGCCATGGAGTTCCTGGTCGACAAGATCGAGGGCACCAAGAGCAACAGCGAGTTCCTGGAGCACATGAACCAGTGACGGCCGGAAGCCCGGTTGCCCGGTACGGAGAAGTTCTGCTAGCTGGGGGGATCACCCAGAGCACAGCAAGGAGCGCCGAATGCCCGAAGTCAGCATGAAGCAGCTCCTGGAGGCCGGAGTGCACTTCGGCCACCAGACGAGCCGCTGGAACCCGAAGATGAAGCCCTACATCTTCGGTGCCCGCAATGGGATCTACATCGTCGATCTGCAGCAGACCGTGAAGCTGCTCCAGGACGCGACGACGTACATCCGCGACCTGTCGGCCGGCGGCGGTTCGCTGCTGTTCGTCGGCACCAAGAAGCAGGCGCAGGACGCGGTGCAGGAGGAAGCCGAGCGCTGCGGGGCATTCTACGTGAGCAACCGCTGGCTGGGGGGCACCCTGACGAACTTCCAGACGGTGAAGCAGAGCGTCGACCGGCTGCGCCGGCTCGAGGAAATGCTGGCCGACCCCGCCCAGACCGAGGGGTTGAAGAAGCGCGAGCTCCTCGAGCTGAGCCGCGAACGCGATCGGCTCGTGCATACGCTGGGCGGCATCAAGACGATGCGCAAGCTGCCCGATGCGATGTTCGTGATCGACACGATCAAGGAAGAGATCGCGGTACGCGAGGCGAACAAGCTCGGCATCCCCGTGGTCGCGGTGGTGGACACGAACTGCGATCCGGACATGATCGATTACCGGATCCCCGGAAATGACGACGCGATCCGGGCGATTCGGCTGTTCTGCGGTGCCATCGCCGACGCCGTCCTCGAGGGACGCGGCGTGTACGAGGAGCGGGCCCGGGGCGGTGAGGTCGGCGAGGGAGCCTCCACGGGCGCGGCGCCAGGCGAGCGCGAGTTCGCCCCGGAGGCTGCAGGGGAAGGGACTCTCGCATGAGTGAGGTGTCGGCCAGCGCCGTTCGGGATCTGCGCGAGCGGACCGGCGCGGGAATGATGGACTGCAAGAAGGCGCTCGCCGAGGTGCAGGGCGATGTCGAGAAGGCGATCGTCTACCTGCGCGAGAAGGGACTCGCGGCTGCCGCCAAGCGCGCAGGCCGCACGGCGGCCGACGGGCTCGTCGAGGCGTACATCCACGCCGGCGGCAAGATCGGCGTGCTGATCGAGGTGAACTGCGAGACCGACTTCGTCGCGCGCACGGACGATTTCCGCAACCTGGTGCGCGACCTCGCCATGCAGGTCGCGGCCGCCAACCCGCGCTACGTCCGGCGCGAGGACGTGCCCGCGGACGTCGTCGAGCAGGAGCGCACGATCTACGCCGCGCAGGCGGCGAGCAGCGGCAAGCCGCCGCAGGTCATCGAGAAGATGGTTGGCGGCAAGGTGGAGAAGTTTTTCGCCGAGATCTGCCTGCTCGAGCAGTCGTTCATCAAGGATCCCGACAAGCTCGTGTCGCAGCTCGTCTCGGATGCGGTGGCCCGTATGGGCGAGAACATCGTCGTCCGTCGGTTCGCGCGCTTCCAGCTCGGCGAACAGTCCAGCGGGGAGTGAGGCGCCGATGGGCGAGCGCGACGACGGCGAGCGCACGCCACCCGGTGGGGTGCGCTACCGCCGCGTGCTGCTCAAGCTGAGCGGCGAGGCGCTCATGGGCCAGGCGGCGTACGGCATCGACCATCAGGTGCTGTCGGCGATCGCCGAGGAGATCCGCGCGATCAGTGGCAGCGGCGTCGAGGTGGCGCTGGTGATCGGTGGCGGCAACATCTTCCGCGGTGTGCGGGCCGCGACCGAGGGGACTGACCGCGCCACGGGCGACTACATGGGGATGCTGGCGACGGTGATTAACGCGCTGGCGCTTCAGGACGCGCTCGAGCGGCACGGGCTGCCGACGCGTGTCATGTCGGCGATCGAGATCCGCCAGATTGCCGAGCCGTACATCCGCCGTCGCGCCATGCGACATCTCGAGAAGGGGCGGATCGTCATCTTCGCCGCCGGAACCGGGAATCCGTTCTTCAGCACCGACACGGCCGCCAGTTTGCGCGCCGCCGAGATCGGCGCCGAGCTCATCCTCAAGGCGACGAAGGTGGACGGCGTCTACAGCGCCGATCCGAAACTGCAACCGACCGCGACCCGTTTCTCCGAGCTCAGTTACACGGAGTTCCTGCGTCTCGGCCTCAAGGTCATGGACGCCACGGCCGTGACGCTGTGCATGGAAAACGCGCTGCCCATCATGGTGTTCAACATGACTGCGACCGGGAACATCCGCCGCGCCCTGCGCGGCGAACCGATCGGGACGCTGGTGCATTGATGGCTGCCATCGACGAGGTTCTGACCGACCTGCGCAAGGAAATGGACGAGACCGTGGCCGCGCTGCGCCGCGAGCTGGCGCGGACGCGGACGGGACGTGCCTCGACGGCGCTGCTCGAGGGCATCATCGTCGAGTATTACGGTGCGCGGACGCCGCTGAACCAGCTTGCGACGCTCACCGCGCCCGAGCCGCGCCTGCTCGTCATCCAGCCGTACGACCGCAGCGCGATTCACGAGATCGAACGCGCGATCCTCCAGTCCGACCTCGGGCTCATGCCGCAGAACGACGGCAAGGTCGTGCGCGTCCCGATCCCCGAGCTCACCGAGGAACGGCGGCGTGATCTCGTGAAGCACATCCGCAAGATCGCCGAGGATTTCCGCGTCTCGCTGCGCAACCACCGCCGCGACGCGAACGATCTGCTGAAGGACCTGCAGAAGGACGGCGAAATCACCGAGGACGACCTGCGCCGAGCGCAGGAGCGCACGCAGGAGCTCACGAAGGAGCACACCGAGCGCCTCGACAAGATCCTCAAGACCAAAGAAGACGAAATCATGGAGGTGTGAGGCGGTGTCCGCCGTCGACACCTCGCGCCTCGATCCCGCCCGGCTGCCACGCCATGTCGCGATCATCATGGATGGGAACGGGCGCTGGGCACAGCGCCGCGGCTTGTCGCGCATCGAGGGACACCGGCGTGGCAAGGATTCGGTGCGTGCGGTGGTGGAAACCGCCCGCCGGCTCGAGATCCCGTACCTGAGCCTCTTCGCCTTCTCGACCGAGAACTGGCAGCGCCCGACGCGCGAGGTGTCGGCGCTGATGAGCCTGCTGCGTCGCTACCTGCGCACCGAGATGCGGCGGCTGATGGAGAACGAGGTGCGCGTGCGCGCCATCGGCGATCTCGACCGCCTGCCCGACGCCGTCCGCCGCGAGCTCGAGCACGTCGTCGCCACGACGAGCGCCAACACGCGCCTGACCGTCGGCCTGTGCATCAGCTACGGCGGGCGGGAGGATCTCGTGGCGGCGATGCGGACGATCGCCCGCCAGGTCCGTGCCGGCACGCTGGACCCCGAGGCGATCGACCAGGCGACCGTCGCCGGCGCGCTCGGGACGGCCGGTATGCCGGATCCCGATCTGCTCATCCGGACCAGCGGCGAGATGCGGGTGTCCAACTTCTTCCTGTGGCAGCTCGCCTACACCGAGCTGTACGTCACCGAGATCCTGTGGCCGGATTTTCGCGAGCAGGCGTTCGTCGATGCGCTCGCTCGCTTTCAGCAACGCGAGCGCCGGTTCGGGCTCACCAGCGATCAGCAGCAGGAACGGGGACGCGCCGGTGTTGCGCGCTAGGCTCGCGACCGCCGCGGTCGCGATCCCGCTGCTCCTGCTCGTCATCTTCCTTGCCCCGGCCTGGGGTTGGGGCGTGGTCGTCGGCATCGTCGCGGTGCTCGCGCTCGTCGAGTACCTGCGATTGCTCTTTCCGACCCAACGCGACGCGCAGCGGGTGGGCGGGGCACTGGGCCTCGCCGTGATTGTCGCCGCGCTGAGCAAGCCGGCGCCGGGCGTCGTCATGTTCGGGGCGCTGACCCTCGTCGTGCCGGCCACGATGACCTGGATCATCGTCGCCCGGCGCGAGCTCGAGGGGGCGTTGAGCGATGCGGGTCGGGTGGTGATCGGCATCCTCTACGCCGGGCTGCTGGCGCCGCACTTCTACTGGTTGCGTGAGCTGCCTGCCGGTTCGGCGTGGGTGACGTTCGTGATCGCCATCGCGATGGCCGGAGACTCCGGCGGGTATTTCGTCGGCCGCGCATGGGGACGCCACAAGCTCATTCCGCATCTCAGCCCGGGGAAGACCGTGGAGGGGGCGGTCGGCATCCTGGCGCTGAGCCTGGTGTGCGGAATCGCCGCGAAGCTCATCCTCTTTCCGACGCATGCCTGGCTGGAGATTCTGTTTCTGTCGCTGGTGATGGGCGTGCTCGGCCAGTTCGGCGATCTCGGCGAGTCGGTGATCAAGCGCGCCGTCGGCGCCAAGGAATCCGGCGCAATCTTTCCCGGTCACGGCGGCGTGCTCGACCGCGTCGACAGTCTGCTTTTCCCGGTAGTGTTCGTGTACTACTATCGACTCGCGTTCACCGGCGTGGACGCCCCCTTCTGATGGTCACCGCAGTCGTCGCTGCCTTCATCGTGCTCGGCTTCCTGATCGTCGTGCACGAGTTCGGGCATTTCCTCGTCGCGAAGTGGGCGGGCGTCGGCGTGATCAAATTCTCGGTCGGGTTCGGTCCCCGTCTGTTCGGTCGCGTCGTCAACGGCACCGAGTACGCCCTGAGCGCGATCCCACTCGGCGGGTTCGTGAAAATGGTCGGCGAGGACCCCGAGTCGACCGAGCCGGTGGACCCGCGCGTCTCGTTTTCACATCAGAACGTCTGGAAGCGCATCGCGATCGTCCTCGCCGGGCCCGTCTTCAACCTGCTGTTTGCGTTCCTGATTTTCGTCGGGGTCCTGCTCGCCTACGGCGAGCGCGTCCCGGTCGATGCCGCGCGCATCGGCGGAGTGACCCCCGACATGCCGGCCGCGCGCGCCGGACTGCTGGCCGGCGATCTCATCACCGGCGTCGATGGTCGTCCGATCAGCACTTGGGACGAGCTGTCCGCGGCGATCCGTGGTGGGGGCGGTCGGCCGGCCGAGCTCACCGTCCAGCGCGACGGCGCCGAGCTGCGGCTGTCCATCACGCCCGAGGCACGACCCGACAAGACGATTTTCGGTGAGGTGGTCGGCGAAACGTATCTGATCGGCATCGAGCGCGGCGTCGAGCAGGTGCGCATCGGCCCGCTCGACGCGCTCGTCAATGGCGCATCGCAGACGCTCTGGTGGTGCCAGACGCTGGTGCTGAGCGTCGTCAAGATCATCCAGGGCCGCATCCCCGCTCAGGACATCGGCGGCCCGATCCTGATCGTCCAGGCCGCCGGCCAGCAGGCGCAGGTCGGCCTCGAATCCCTGCTCCTCTTCATGGCCGTAATCAGCATCAACCTCGGCATCCTGAACCTGCTGCCGATTCCGATCCTCGATGGCGGGCACCTGCTGTTCTTCGCGCTGGAGGTCGTCATGCGGCGGCCGCTCGACCTGCGCCACCGCGAGATCGCGCAGCAGGTGGGGCTGGTGATCCTGATCGGCCTGATGGCGTTCGCGTTCTACAACGACATCCTGCGCGTGCTGCGCGGCTGGGGGTGACGGGGCGCGTGCGCGTACTCGGCATTGACACCGCCACGGCGATCGCCAGCGTCGGCTGCATCGACGAAACCGGCGCGCGCGCGGAGCGCGCGCTGCCGATGGCGGGCAGTCATGCGCGTACGCTGCTGCCACTGATCGATTCGGTGCTCGCCGATGCCGGTTGGGGGCTCGCCGACTGCGCACTGATCGCCGTCTCGATCGGGCCCGGGTCGTTCACCGGCCTGCGCATCGGGCTGGCGGTGGCCAAAGGGCTGGCGCTCGCGACCGGGTTACCGGTGTGCGGCGTGCCGACACTCGAGGCCTACGCGCTCGCGCTCGGCCCGCGTCCGGGCACCATCTGGCCGGTGCTCGATGCGCGTAAGGGCGAGGTGTATGCGGGGGCATTCCACTGGGACGGCGACGCGCTGCGCACCGACCAGCCGGCGATGGCGCGTGAACCGGCTGCGCTCGCCGGCGCGCTCGCCGCGCCGTGCACGCTGGTCGGCGACGGTGTCGATGCATACGCGGCGCTCTGGGCGACGGCCGCCGGCGGTCAGACGGAGCGACTGTCGCTGGCCGAACGACCGCCGAGCGGCGCGGCGGTGGCGTTGCTCGGAATGCACCGCTTCCGCGCCGGGGACGCCCCTGCGCTCGACCAACTGGAACCTGCATACTGCCGCCGCTCGGAGGCCGAGGAAGTTCGAGACCGCCGCCGGGAAGCTGGGCTATCTGCCGGATAGTGCGACGGAAAATTGACAGTGCGGGTGGGCTGGGCTAGAGCAGCAGCACCTTCCGCGGAGACCTCGACATGGAGAAGCACGAAGAAGAGATGATCCGATCGCTCATCGATCGGGATGAGGAACTTCGTCGGTGTTACGAGGAGCACGTGGAGCTCGAAAAACAGCTCGCCACGTTGCAGCACAAACATTTCCTCACCCCCGAAGAGGAGCTCGAGCGGAAGCGCATCCAGAAGGTCAAGCTCGCGGGCAAGGACCGGATGATGGAGATTCTCGGCCGCTACAAGTCGGCCTGAACCGCCTGCACCACCGCTTCCCGATTTCCACGTCTGGCGGGATGGCTAGCATCCGCTGGCTGGCTCCGGCAGACTTGCGCCCCTATGCGCCACACGATTTCCATTCTGGTCGAGAACGAGTTCGGTGTCCTGGCTCGGATCGCGGGGTTGTTCAGCGGCCGCGGCTTCAACATCGAAAGTCTCACCGTCGCCGAGACACTGGATCCCTCTGTCTCGCGCATCACGCTCGTGACGCGGGGTGACGACCAGGTGCTGGCGCAGATCAACAAGCAGCTCAACAAGCTCGTCAGCGTGATCGAGGTGCAGGACTTCACGCAGGCGAGTCACGTCGAGCGCGAGCTGGCGCTGGTCAAGGTCACGGCCGACCAGCACACGCGCGCCGAGGTGATGAACATCGTCGACATCTTCCGCGGCAAGGTGATCGACGTCAGTCCGCAATCCTATCTGCTCGAAGTCACCGGAACCGAAGACAAGATCACCGCCTTGCTCGAGCTGCTCAAGCCGCTCGGCATCCAGGAGATCGCCCGCACCGGCACCGTCGCGATGCACCGCGGCATGCAGCTCATGCGGGGCACGCGCGGCACGAAGGAGCGAGTGGCATGAAGATCTACTACGATCGCGACGCCGATCTGACGGCGCTGCAGGGGAAGACCGTCGCCGTGATCGGCTACGGCAGCCAGGGGCACGCGCACGCCAACAACCTGCGCGACAGCGGCATCACCGTGATCATCGGCTTGCGCAAGGGCGGCAGCTCGTGGCCGAAGGCCGAGGCGGCAGGCTTCCGCGTGCTCGAGCCGGCGGCGGCGGCGCGTGAAGCGGACGTCGTGATGATGCTCGTTCCCGACGAACTCGGGGCCGAGCTGTACCAGAACGAGATCGCGCCGGGCATGACCGACGGCAAGTCGCTCGCGTTCGCGCACGGGTTCAACATCCACTTCAAAGGCATCGTGCCCGCACCCGGCCTGAACGTCTTCATGGTCGCGCCGAAGGGGCCGGGCCATCTCGTGCGCAGCGAGTTCCAGAAGGGCCGCGGCGTGCCCTGTCTGCTCGCCATCCACCAGGATCCGGGCGGCAACACCCGTGCGATCGGGCTCGCCTACGCGAAGGCGATCGGCGGGACGCGCGCCGCCGTCCTCGAGACGACGTTCAAGGAAGAGACCGAGACCGATCTGTTCGGCGAACAGTCCGTGCTCTGCGGCGGGATCACCGAGCTCATCCGGGCGGGGTACGAAACGCTCGTCGAGGCGGGATACAGCCCCGAGATGGCGTACTTCGAGTGCCTGCACGAAGTGAAGCTGATCGTCGACCTCATCTACGAGGGCGGCATCGCGAACATGCGCTACTCGATCAGCAATACGGCCGAGTACGGCGACATGACCCGCGGCAAGCGCGTCATCGGTCCCGAGGCGCGCCAGGCCATGAAGGCGATCCTCGGCGAAATCCAGAGCGGCAAGTTTGCCGAGGAGTGGATGACCGAGTACCGCGTCGGCATGCCGCATTTCCGCGAGCTGCGGAAGGAGGCGGAGCATCATCCGATCGAGGAGGTCGGTGCCCGTCTGCGCGGCATGATGCCGTGGCTGGCCTCGGACCGGCTCGTCGATCGGTCCAAGAATTGAGCGCTTGATGGCGCAGCGAAACGCGCGCTCATCCGATGAGCCGGGGGATCCGACGGACGTCGTCGAATCCGAACCGGTGCGGCTGCTCGACGGGCGGGCGCGCCGCGGCGTGTACCTCCTGCCGAACCTGCTGACGACCGGCGGCCTGTTCTGCGGGTTCTACTCGATCATCGCGAGCCTGCGCGGCGATTTTCTCATCGCCGCCGCCGCGATTCTCGCCGCCAACGTCTTCGACGTCCTCGACGGGCGCATCGCGCGTCTGACGCGCACGACATCCCGCTTCGGCATCGAGTACGACTCCCTGTGCGATCTCGTGGCGTTCGGCGTGGCGCCCGGCGTGCTCGTCTACCGCTGGGGGCTCGAACCCTGGGGAACCGTCGGCTGGCTCGCCGCCTCGCTGTACGTCACCGCCGGTGCGCTGCGGCTGGCACGCTTCAACGTGATGGCCGATCCGGCCGAGAAGCGGTACTTCCTCGGCCTGCCGATTCCCGCCGCCGCGGAGGTGATCGCCGCGACGGTGATGCTCTACTATTACTTCGGTGCCGAAGGCCCGACGTATCGGCACGTGATCGTGCTGGTCATGGTGTATGCCCTTGCCGGCCTCATGGTCAGCAACGTGCGCTACATCAGCTTCAAGGAGATCGACATTCATCGGCGCCAGCCGTTCTGGGTGCTGATCGCCGGCATCCTGATTCTCAAGTTTCTGATCGCCGAGCCGCAGCTCTGCCTCTTCACCGGATTCTTCCTCTACGCCGCCTCGGGCCCGGGCCGCTGGCTCTGGCTCGCCGCCCGCCGGGTGGTGCGGCGCGCCGGCAAGGCGCGCCTTGACAGGGCCGCGG
>CBFGUK010000011.1:0-48419 GCA_965651925.1 uncultured bacterium
ATCGACGCGCCGATGGACTCCGCGGCGCCCCGCCGGAAGCCGAGCACGACACCGTGCTCGTCGAGTGGAGCGCAGCACGCTGCTGCGGCACCTGCGGCGGCATGGGGGCGTGTTGGACATGCGCCGCACGAGTCCTGAGGAAATGCCCTCGAGGGCGTGCGTCGCCCGATCCAACCGCTCTGGAGGGCGCCGGTCTCTCGGCGCCTGTTGAATGGGGCGCGGTAGAGTATCCAACCGGCGCCGAGGGACCGGCGCCCTCCAGAGGACGTGTTGACGTGTTGGACTGCGCATGCGCCGCACGATTCCCGAGGGCGTTGTCCGGCGCAGCTGTGCCGCGTCATCAGGAGATCGCCAACCGGCTCGCGACCACGATCTGCCGCGCGCTGTCCGTACCCGACATCGGCGGACTGCCGGCGATCCCTCCCTGCGCATGCTCCTCACCCACGGAGCCCGTTCGGTGCTCGGAAGCGCCGGACGGATCGCGTCGCGCTCCGGAGGCTGACCGCTGACCGCTGCGCGCTACCCTATCCCAGCCGCTGCGCGAGACGGCGCAGCGGGCCTGGCGGGCGTTCGTTGCGGCGCAGGCGGCGGACGACGCGGCGGATGGTGCGGGCGCGGGCGGGGTCGTTGCCGCTCAGGCGCGGCAGCCACTCGGCTTCGGGACGCGGCTGCGGGTGGCGCACGGGGTAGAGGATCGGCACGCCGTACTCGCCGGGGAACGTCGTGTCGCAGGCGGGGCAGCGCACGCCGGCGCCGGCGCGCGTCAGGGGGCCGAGGCAGTCCGGGCAGCGCAGGCGGGCGAGCAGATCGGCGGCGACCGGCCGGTCGCGCTCGGCGAACGCCGCGGTGCCGGCGCGGATCTGCTCGAGCAGGCGGAAGCCGGCGGCCTGGGCGGCGGCGGTCGCGTCGATCAGCCAGCGCGCCAGCGCGCGATCATCGCCGGCCGGCGCGGCAACGGCGGCACCGGGCTTCGCCTTGACGAGCAGGATGCCCATGGCGCCCGGCCGGTGGTCGGTGACCGCCACGGCGCGGCAGAGCGCGTCGGCGAACGCGTCGACATCGGTCAGCCGCGCGTACGCCGCCGCCTGCGCCGCCGCCGGCGCGAACTGGCTCGCCGGCAGCGCCGGATCGTGGAACAGGTTTTCGTGGTGCCAGTCGGCGCCGAAGATCGCCGCGAGCTCGTCGAGGACGAAGAAGTTGCGGTCGACGTGCGGCACCGACGGATCGACGCGCAGGTGCGCGCGCAGGCGCTCCCAGCGGTTGGCCGACAGCGCCTCGAGGCTGGTCATGATGACGTACCTGCGCGCCACGCGCAGCAGCTCGGCGATCGCCTCGACGGGCGAGACGAGGTGCTCGAGGACCTCGGAAGCGAGCACGACGTCGATGCTGTCGTCGGCGAACGGCAGGCGGACGATGTTGAGCGTCACCGCGTGGTCGAGCCGCCCGTAATCGGCGCCGCCGTACGGCAGGTTGAGTCCGTGCACGAAGTCGGAGAAGTACGCCGCGACGCCGTAGCGGCGGCGGACGAGGTTCGGGTACTGGTCGATGCCGGCGCCGACGTCGAGGAAACTCTCGAACCGCAGCCGGTCGAGCCAGCGGAAGATCTTGAGTTTGCGCTGCACCTCCTGGAACCCGTAGCGGGTGAGGTGCTGCAGCCGGCCGTCGGGCGCGAACGTCGTCTGTGACGGATCGTGCAGCGCGGCGAGCGTCGAGAGGAAGTTCGCCTCCAGCCAGTGCCGCGTCCGCTCCTCGACCGCGGCCCTCGAGTTCCCCTCCGTCATGCTGCGGCGCGCATTGTGCGCAGAATTCCGTGACGAGGCCAAGCACGGCCATGCCGGAGTGAGCCACCGAGGGGGGAGGACACCGAGTCGATATCATCGCACGATCCGGCGGATGCCCTGCTTGAGCAGGTTGACCGGGAAGTTGATCAGCAACCCGTGACGCAGCCCGGTCGCGGCGAGGGGCCACCGAGGTGCCGAGGACACCGGGTCGACGACCCGATCATCGAATCCTCGTGAAACGCATCCTCGACTCGGTGTCCTCGCCCACCTCGGTGGCCAACGGTCCCGGCATCGCGTTTGAGGCACATGGATGCCGCGGCTATAGCTCGAAGGGTGAGAGCTCCCGCGCCGGCGGCGGCCACGCCGATCACCTGGCTGCTGGCGATCGCCGCGCTGGTCGGCATCGATCTGGCGGTGACGCGCACGCCGCTCCTGTGGGGCAAGACCGACACCTGGATCCGCAGCGGCCTCGAGCGCGTCTACATCTGGCAGACGTACGAGGTGGCGCGGAAGCTCTACGCGCCGCGCCGCCCGAGCGCCGAGCGCGTCGCGATCCTCGGCAACTCGCGGGCGTGGATGCCGGCCCGCGATGCGGTGGTCGAGCGCGCCCTCGCGGACCTGGCGCCCGGCCGCGACGTGCGCGTCGACAACCTCGCGATCTTCGGCGCGCACGTCGGCGACCAGGAGATCATCGCCCGCCAGCTCGAGCGGCTCGACCCGACGCTGGTCGTCGTCACGCTCGGCCCGGGCGATCTCGTGCCGACCGCCTGGGGCGAGCTGGTCAATCCGACCGGCGAGCTGCTCGACACCGGCTGGCGGGACGGTCCGCTGCCGCCCGCGGACGTCACGGCGCGCGTCGACCGCTGGGCGAAGACCGCCTGGCCGCTCTACCGCTTCCGCCAGTTCGTGCGCGCCCGGCTGATCGACGGCGTCCGCCCGCACGCCGACGACACCAGCGTGCCGGCGCGCTTCGCCTCGCGCGCCGACTACTTCGCGTTCGCCAACCGGCCGCGCCGCGCCCGCCAGGCCACTGCAGCCTACGCCGCCTGGCAGCGCGACCGGACGCTCGACGGCTTCGTCACCTACCTCGGCGGCAAGCCCGGAGGCTTCGGCTTCACCGAGCCGCTGCCCGCACCCGAGACGCTGACCGCCGACAGTCCCGGCATCGCGCTCCTCGATCACCTGCTGGCGCGCGTCGCCGCCGTGGCGCCGGCCAGCTTCGTCCTGCTGATGCCGGAAAATCCGCTGCTCGCCGCGGACGACGAGGGGCTCTATCACCGCCCGGGCTTCTCCGACCGCGCCGCGGCGTTGATCGCCGCGGTCGCCGCGCGCCACGGCCTGCGCGTCGTCGATGGCCGGCGCTGGATGCCCGCCGAGGCGTTCGTCGATTTCGTCCACCTCTTCCCCGACGTCAGCGGTTTCCAGGACCGGCTGGCGGCGGAGATCCTGCATGCGCTCGCTTCCTGACCGCCCGCCCACCACCGGCGAGATCGTCGTGCGCGCCGTGCTCTACGCGCTCGCCCTCGCGGCGCTGGTGGTCTTCGCACCGGGCAGCGAGCACGTCTTCATCTATCAGGGGTTCTGACCGTGCCCGTCCGCCACCCGCGCCGCCTCGCGCGGCTCGCCCTCGTCGCGCTGTGCTGCGGCGCGCTTCCCCTCGCGGGCTGCACCCGCGGCGAGCGCGGCGCGCGGCCGCCGAACGTGCTGCTGATCGTCATCGACACGCTGCGCGCCGACCGCCTCGGCGCCTACGGCAACCCGCGCGGCCTGACGCCGTTTCTCGATACGCTCGCGGCGCGCGGCACGGTGTTCACCAACGCGTATGCGCCGAGCTCGTGGACCTGCCCGTCGGTCGCCTCGCTGCTCACCTCGCGGCTGCCGACGCAGCATCACGTCGTCAGCTTCGCCGCGCGGCTCAGTGACGAGGAGGTGACGTTCGCCGAGCGCCTCGCGCCGCTCGACTACGCCGCCGGCGGCTTCTCGGCGAACTTCCGGCTCGTCGAGTCGCTCGGCTACGCCCAGGGCTTCGCTCACTGGGAGGCGCCGATGCAGACCGGCAGCGACCTCTCCGGCCCGCAGTTGCGCCAGCTCGCGCTGCGCTGGCTCGACGGCGCGTGGCGCTCCGACGCGGACCATCCGGCGCTCCTCTACCTGCAGTACATGGAGCCGCACGCGCCGTACGATCCGCCGGCGCCGTTCCGCGAGCGCTTCGCACCGGCGGCGACCGCGGAGCGCATCGCGGCGATCAACGAGGCGGTGGTCAAGCTGCGCTGGTTCACGCTCACCGACGCCGACTCCGACCTGCTCACCGCGCTCTACGACGCCGAGGTGGCGACGATCGACGACGAGCTGCGCCAGCTCTTCGCCGATCTCGAGGCGCGCCGCTTCCTCGACGACGCGGTGGTGATCATCACCGCCGATCACGGCGAGGAGTTCTGGGAGCACGGCAACCTGACGCACGGCATCTCGCTCTATGGCGAGAGCGTGCGCGTGCCGCTGCTCATCCTCGGGCCGGGCGTCGCCGCGGGACGGCGGGTCGACGCGAACGTCTCGCTGATCGACGTCGCGCCGACGCTGCTCGCGCTGCTCGGCCAGTCACGCGAGCCGCGCTTCGAGGGCCGCTCGCTCGCGCCGCTGCTGCGCGCCAGCACGAGCGACACGCCGGCCGCGCCCGCCGACGGCGCCGACCGCGTGCTGCTGCAGCTCGAGGCGACCGGCGACGGCCTCGACACGCGCGAGCACACCGCCGGGCTCGTCGACGGGTCGTACAAGCTGCTCGAGCGCCGCAACGGCAGCACCGAGACGTACGATCTCGCCAGCGATCCCGCCGAACGCCACGCGGCAGCGGGCGAGGCGCTGCGCGACGAGACCACCCGCCTGCGCGCGGTGCTCGCCGCGCAGCAGGCGACGCTGCGCGAGCGCGCCGGTCGCGCCCCCGAGCGCGCGACGCTCGACGCGGCGACGCGCGAGAAGCTGCGCGCCCTCGGCTATCACTTCTGAGCCGGCCGCACCGGCCGTACCGGCGGCGCGACGACGTCGACGCCGGGCGGCGCCGCGGGCACGATCAGCGTCGCCGTCCGCCGCCCGCGCGCCGCGCCGGCGAGCACGCGCGGGTCGGGATCGACGAAATACACCGGCCGGCCGGCGACCGCGTTGCGCGGGTGGAAGCCGACGAACACCGCCGCCCAGCCGGGAAACTGCTCCTGGAAGAACGGCAGCGCGCGGAAGCCGCGATTGCGGATGTAGACCGCCTCGCCGGGCGGCCGGGCGCGGGCGGCGCGGCCGATCGCCGCCAGCACCTCGCGGGTCGCCTGGCGCGCGGCATCGTGATGGTCGATCGGCGGCGCGAGCAGCAGCCAGGCGGCGAACGCCGCCGCGTACCAGGCGCCGAGGAGCCCCCAGGCCCAGCCGCCGAGGCGCGGCAGCGTGGCGGCGAGCACCAGGCAGAGCGCAACGATCAGTGCCAGCTGGCCGACGTAGTGGTAGCGGGTCAGCGTTTCGATCAGCTGCGGCGCGCGATCGAGCAGGATCGCCGCCCGGCCGACGGCGATGACGCCGTACGCCGCCGCGGCAAGCAGCGCCATCGCGAGAATGCGGCGTCCGGCAGCGGGCGCGCGCCGCGCCGCGACCAGCGCCGCGACGACGAGCGCGGCGAGCAGCGCGTACCAGAGCGGCTGGCCAAAGGCGGGCGCGTAGCCGCTCAGCAGGCGCACGAGCCCGTAGGCGAGGAGCCGCAGCCAGACGACGACGATCGCGACCGGATCGCTGAACAGCGCGCCGACCGGCGTGCGGAGCAGCGTCGTGTCGCCCGACACCCGCAGGTACAGCCAGGTGAGCACGACGTAGAGCAGCGGGATGACGACCACCAGTCCGCCGAGCGGCGGCCAGCGCCAGCGGCGCCCGTCCGGCGCCGCCGGCAGGAGCAGCAGCAGGACGACCGGCAGGACGAGCGCGATCGCGATCCCGGTGCCGAACGAGGTGACGGCCACCAGCGCCAGCGCCCACCAGAGCGCGCGCTGCGCGCCGCCGGGCTGCCGGCCGTCACGCGCCAGGACCGCCGCCTGGCAGAGGATCACCAGCAGGGCGGTGGCGACCATCACGTGGCCGTACACCGCGTACCAGCCGAGCGAGCCCTCGTTGAGCGGCGAGATGCCCCAGGCGGCGGCGCCGAACGAGGCGAGCCGCACACGGCCGGTCAGCAGCCGCACGAGGCGGAACAGCAGCCAGACGTTCACCAGGTGGGTGAGCAGCACGGCGGCGAAGAACAGCTCCGGCCGCAGCCCGAACAGCGCCCGCATCGCGTAGAACACCGCGTTGCGCGCCACCAGCAGGTGACCGCCGTTGGGGGTCAGGAGGTACTGCAGCAGCGAATCGTTGGCGATGTAGTAGAGGTTCAGGAAGTCGTCGGAGAAGAAGTAATTGCGCGTGAGCGGCCCGTAGACGACGGCGCTGAACAGCAGCGCCGCCGCGGCGGCGAGCACGGCGGGCAGCGCGGCACGCGGGACGCCGCCGGAGCCAGGGACGCGGGCAGACACGCCGCGGGACCGTACTGGTCGGCGCGCGCGGCCGCAAATCGGCGCCGCGCCACGGGCGCAGGGTTGGCGGACCGGAAGATGGGGCTCGACGGCCCGTCCGGCGCCCTCCCCCATCCCCTCCGCCGCTGGCGGTGCACCTCATGGCATCCGCCGCGGTCAGACGCCCATCCGCGCCCGAGAATGCGTTTCCTTCAACCGAACCGCTGGGCTATAGGCGACGATTGCCGATGACGACCCCGTCCGCCCCGCAGGGCGTGTTGAGCACCCTCGCGCAGCGCGTCATTCACCGCGTCGTGCAGAACAGCGCGTTCTTCTACTACGCGCGCACGCACTTCTACTGGGGCACGATGGCGCGCCTGCGGCGCACGCTCGCCATGCAGCCCGGCGAGCGCCTGCTCGACGTCGGCTGCGGCAGCGGCATGGGGGCGGGGCTGACGCGCGGCTTCTACGTCGGCGTCGACAACGAGATGGCCTACCTGCGCTTCGCGCACGGCCGCCTGCGCCACCGGCCGACGCACAGCTTCGCGCGCATGAGCGCCAGCCAGCTCGCGTTCGCCGACGGCACGTTCGACAAGGCGATGATGCTCAACCTCGTCCATCACCTCGACGAGGCGACGCTCGACAGCTTCCTGCGCGAGCTGGTGCGCGTCGTGCGCAAGCAGGTCTTCATCCTCGATCACGCGCCCGACCGCGACAACGCGGTGAGCGGCTGGCTGCTCAGCCTCGACCGCGGCGAGCACATCCGTCCGCGCGCCGAGCTGCGCCGGCTGCTCGAGCGCCACTTCGACGTCGACCGCGAGGAGACGTTCTTCAACCTCGAGCACACCGTGTCGTGCGTCGTCTTCACGCTCACGCCGCGGCGTCCGGCCGCGTGAGCGCCGCCCGATCATGACCGCCGCGTTCGAGCTCAGCATCATCGTGCCCTGCTACAACGAGGGCGAGAACGTGCTCGAGCTCGCCGAGCGCGCGCAGGCGATGTTCACCAGCCGCGGCGTCGCCGGCGAGGTGGTGTTCGTCAACGACGCGAGCACCGACCACACCGGCCGGCTGATCGACGAG
Source organism: uncultured bacterium (assembly GCA_965651925.1). Classification (GTDB taxonomy): domain Bacteria; phylum Desulfobacterota; class Binatia; order HRBIN30; family CADEER01; genus CBFGUK01. The sequence continues at coordinate 7,376 of CBFGUK010000011.1, forward strand.
CTCGCGGCGCGCCACGACTTCGTGCAGGCCGTCCACCACGAGGCCAACCGCGGCATTCCCGGCGGCTGGGACAGCGGCGTGCGCGCCGCACGCGGCCGGCTGGTCGCGATCATGGACGGCGACCTGCAGTACCTGCCCGAGGACGTCTACCGGCTCTACCGCCGGCTGCGCGAGGGCACCGCCGACATCGTGCAGGGCTGGCGCAGCCACATCGGGCGGCCACGCGACTTCCGCTACACCATGAGCCGCGTCCTGCACTGGATGCTGCGCGTGCTGTTCGGCCTGCGGCTGCACGACATCAAGTCCGGCTTCCTCGTCTGCGACCGCGAGATCTTCGCGCACATCCTGCGCCACCGGTTCCACTACTATTACTTCCAGACGTTCATCGCGATTTCCGCCCACCACAAGGGCTATCGCATCGAGGACATCGAGGCGCTGTTCGAGGAGCGCAAGCTCGGGGAGTCGTTCATCGCCGCCTTCCCGTGGAAGATGATCCTCAAGAACCTCGTCGACCTCGGCGTCGGCTTCGTCGAGTTCCGCCTGCTCCGCCGGCACACCGACGTGCTCGGCGACTTCCTCGCCGGCGAACCGCCGGCGCTCCAGCCGGCGCCGCTGCCGATCGGCCGCCGCCTCGCGCTGCGCGCCTTCGGCGCGCTGATGCCGCTGCATCACTGGAAGCACTCGCCGACGGCGCTGCGCTACTACCACCAGCTGCGCCGCACGCAGTGGCTGCCGGCGGCGCGCCTGCGCGCGCTGCAGGACACGCGCCTGCGCACGCTGCTCCGGCACGCGTACCGCCACGTGCCGTACTACCGCGAGGTGCTCGACCGCGCCGGCCTGACGCCGGACGACTTCCAGTCGGTGCAGGACCTGCCGCGGCTGCCGGTGCTCACCCGCACGATGCTGCGCCAGAACCTGTACTTCGATTGCATCGCCGACACGCACGACAAGCGGCAGATGCTGCCGCTGGCGACCAGTGGCGCGCACGGCCAGCCACTGACCACCTATGCCGACCGCCAGCAGCTCGAGATGCGCTGGGCCGCGGCGCAGCGCGCCGGCGAGTGGGCCGGGTATCGCTTCGGCGATCCGCAGGTGCAGCTCTGGCAGCTGCCGGCGGCGCGCCCGCGACGCCAGGTGTGGCGCGAACGGCTCGCGTCCCTGCTCGCGCGCCGCACGGTGCTGCCCGCGGCGGCCCTGTCGGCCGATGGCACCCGCGCACTTGCTGATGCGGCGCTGCGCGCCGGCCCGACGACCATCGAGGGCGACGCCGCCGCGCTCGCCCTCGCCGCGACGGCACGCACCGACGCCGGCGCCGGACGACCGGCGGCGCCGCCGCGCGCCGTGCTGAGCTCGCAGCAGACGCTCTCGCCGGCGCTGCGGCAGGCGATCGAGGCGGGATTCGGCGCGCCCGTCCAGGATCGCTACGGCAGCCGCGAGCTCGGCCTCGTCGCCCAGCAGTGCGAAGCCGGCGGCTACCACGTCAATGCCGAGTCGTACGTCGTCGAGATCGTGCGCGACGGCCGGCCGGTCGCGCCGGGCGAGGTCGGCGACCTGGTGGTCACCGACCTGAACAACGTCAGCGTGCCGCTGATCCGCTACGCGCTCGGCGACCGCGCCGTGGCCGCCACCGAGCCGTGTCCGTGCGGGCGCGCGCTGCCGCTCCTGCAGCGCATCGAGGGGCGCGCCGCGGCGGTGATCGTCGGCGCCAACGGCGCCGTCGTGCCGGGCAGCTTCTTCGGCGACCTGTTCAAGGACGCCAACCACCTGCTGCGCGAGTTCCGCGTCGCGCAGACGGTGCCCGGCCGGCTCGAGCTGCGCCTCGTGCGCGCGGCGCGCTTCACCGAGGCAGCGCTCGAGCGCCTGCTCGCCGTCGTCCGGCAGCACCTCGGCAGCGACCTCGCAATCGACGTCCAGTACGCCGATGCCCTGGCGCCCGGCGAGGGCGGCGTGCACGGCACGCTGCGGCTCCCGGCCGCGCCCGCCGAACAGCCGGCCGCCGCGGCACGCTCCTGAGCCGCGCGGCGGAATCAGTCACCGCGCGCGCAGCGGACGCGACGTCGAACGGATTCCGTCGCATCGCACCCGAGGGACAGTCGACCCGGTGTCCTCTGCCCCTCGGTGGCCGATGCTGCCGAGTTGACCGACCGAGTCGTGCCCGGCGTCGGCGCCGGCGCTCAATCCGCCGCCGCGTCGGCACGGCGGCGATAGAGGAACCACGACGGCATGCCGTCGACGCCGTCGGGCAGCGGCACCATCTCGTAGTGCGCGCGGATGTACGCCATCACCGGGTCGTTGCGGCGGACGAGAAACGGGCTGCCGATCACGTACGGCAGGCGCCGGCGGCGCAGGATCGCGAGCGCGTGATCGATGTGCGCGCGCGGCGAGATGCCGAAGGCGAGGAACTGGTACGGCGTCGCGTTCGGCAGGCCGGTGGTCAGGTACGGCGAGGCGGCGTGCGGGTAGCTGAACAGCTCGCGCAGCGCCCCCGCCGCGGCGAGGGCGCGGACCTGATCGATCTGCGCCGGCTCGAGCGTCGACGGAAAATGCACCCGGCCGAACGCGGTGTCGTGCACCACCGGAAACGCCTGCCGCACCTGCGCGGCGAACCGGTACGCCTGCAGCACGAGCGCGACCGCGAGCGCGAGCCCGACGAGCGCGCGCGCCGCCGTGGCGAGGCCGCGGTGCGGCAGCAGCGTCAGCCCGCGCTCCAGCCCGCAGACCGCCGCGACCCAGAACACGCCGGCGATGAAGGCGATGTGGATGAAGTCCGGATAGTACGCGATCGAGGCGACCGAGGCCGCGGCGAGGACGAGCAGCGCGCTCAGGCGGCGCGCGCGCCCGCTGTCGCCGCGCCGCAGCGCGACGGCGAGATCGATCGCCACCGGCACGAGCGCGAGCGGTGCGAGGCGCAGCACCGCGGGCAGCGCGTGGCCGGCGAACGGCTGCGCGACCGGGCCGACGGCGCCCCAGACGGTGCGGATGTTCGGCCGGTAGCTCTCGAGCGGAAAGCGCACCAGACCGTCGTAGAGGGCCGTCGGCCCGGCGAGGGCGAGGAACACGGCCAGCACCGGCAGGACGACGAGCGCCGCGCCGGCGGTGAACCACGCGAGATGCGCCGCCAGCGCGCGCCCGGGCCACGCGCCGCTGCCGCGGCGCGCGACCGCCGCGTCGGCGACCAGCACCGCGGCGCCGCCGGCGTAGAGCACGATGCCCTTCTGCTGCTGCACGCCGATCAGGACGCCGGCGAGAAGCCCCGGCAGCAGCGTGCGCCACGCCGGCTGGTGCGGCGGCGCGGCGACGAACGCGTAGACGAGCAGCGTGGTGACGCCGGTCGACACCCAGTGCCAGCTCGCGAACGGCCACACCGGCTGGCAGAGCGCGACGAAGGCGAGCGGCGCCAGCAGCGCGAGCCCGCGGCCGACCGCCAGCCGGCGCGCGGTCGCGTACAGGGCGACCGCCGTGACGGCGTGCAGCACGGCGGTCGCGTGGCGCGCCGTCGCCAGCGTCGTGCCGAACAGCCAGAAGAGCGCCCCCAGCGCGTACGAGCTCAGCGGGGTGATGAAGTTGAAGAAGTCGCGATACATCACCTCGCCGGCGCGGATGCGCGCCGCCTCGACGAGGAAGTACGCCTCGTCGGCGGTACCGAGCTGGTAGCGCTGCGCGGCGACCGACGCGTACGTTGCCAGCCCGACGAGCAGCGCGAGCGCGACGTCGCCCGGCAACGCGGTCGCCGCCCGCCAGCCCGGACGCACCGCGCCGCGGGCCTCGTGCGCCGGCGCGCCTGAAGCCACGCCGGCCGCGAGCGCGGCGGCGGGCGGCGGCGCGCACCCGGATCCGCTTCGCCCCATCGCTCGTCGTGCCCGTCTCCGGCCGTCAGCCGCCCGCCGCGGACGGCTGGCGCTGCAGGCGGCGGTAGAGGGCGAACGGCGGAATCTGCGCGTCCCCGCGGGGCGGCGGCAGCATCTCGTAATGCGTGCGGATGTACTCGATCAGCGGGTCGTGGCGGCGGGCGAGGAACGGGCTGGCGATCACGTACGGCAGCTGCTTGCGCTCGAGGATCGCGATCGCGTTCGCGATGTGCGCCGGCGGCGAGATGCCGGCGAGCAGGAATTGGTACGGCGTCGCGTTCGGCACGCCGGTGGTCAGGTACGGCGAGGCGGTGTGCGGATAGCAGAACAGCTCCGTGATCTCCCCCGCGTCGGCGAGCGCTCGCACCTGGTCGATCAGCTGCGGCTCGATCGCCGAGCGGAATGCGATCTGCCCGAAGGCCGTGTCATGCCGCACGGGGTAGTCCTGCACCCGCGCGGTGGCGAACGCCTCCATGCGGACGAGCAGCGCGGCGGCGCAGCCGGCGACCAGCAGCGCACGCGCGCCGCGCGCGAGCGCACCGCCGGGCAGCGCCCCGAGCATCCATTCCAGGCCGCGCGCCGCGGCCACCCAGAACACGCCGGCGATGAACGCGATGTGGATGAGGTCGGGGAAGTAGGCGATCGATGTCGCGGCCCCGGCGGCGACGATGAGCAGGGCGCCGAGCTGGTGCACGCGCTCGGGCGCGCGGCCGCGCACCAGCAGGCCGGCGAGCTCGGCGGCCACCGGCAGCAGGCAGAGCGGCGACAGGCGCAGCAGCACCGGGGCGAGGCCGCCGCTCAGCTGCCGGGTGATCGGACCGGCGGCGCCCCAGCCGGCGCGCACGTTCGGCCGGTAGCTCTCGAGCGGGAAGCGCACGAGGCCGTCGTAGAGCGGCGTCGGGCCGGCGAGGAACGCAAAGACGCCGAGCACCGGCGCGATGATCGCGGTCACCCCGGCGGTGAACCACGCCAGCCGTTGCAGCAGCGGGCGCCACGGCACGGCGTCGGTGGGCCGCCACGCGACGAGCTGCCCGGCGAGCAGCACCGCCGCCGCCCCGCCGGCCAGCACGACGCCCTTCTGCTGCTGCACGCCGAGCAGCAGGCCGGCGAGGACGCCGGGCACGATGGCCCGCCGCGGCGGCGCCGTCGGTCGCGCGGCGACGAGCGCGTAGCAGAGCAGCGCCGTCAGGCACGTCGACACCCAGTGCCAGCTCGCGAACGGCCAGACCGGCTGACAGAGCGCGAGGTAGGCGAGCGGCGGCAGCAGCGCGAGGCCGCGGCCGACCGCGAGGTGGCGACTGGTGGCGAACAGGGTCACCGCGGTGGTCGCGTGCACGACCGCCATGGCGGCGCGCGCGGTCGCCATCGTCGTGCCGAACGCCCAGAACAGCGCCGCCAGCGCGTACGACGCGAGCGGGGTGATGAAGTTGAAGAAGTCGCGGTACATCACCTCGCCGCCGCGGATGCGCACCGCCTCGAGGAGGAAGTACGATTCGTCGGCGCGGTTGAGCTGCGGCGGCAGCGCGAGAAGGTGCGCGACAGTGCCGGCGGACAGCGCCGCGGCGAGCACGACATCGGCCGCCACCGCGCCCCGCAGCGCGGTGCGCGGCGTCGCGGGCGCCGGGGAAACGGCCGGCAGCGAGGGAGCGGGGAACGTCACGGCGGCCGCGTGCCGCAGCGCATCAGGCCGCGGGGTTGTGCGCCTCGGCGAGCTGCTTGAGGCACTCGCCGAGCAGGATGTGATTCCAGTCCTTGCGGTCGAAGGCGCTGCGCTTGAACAGCCACTGGTTCACCGGGGCCGGCAGGCCGTGCTTGACGCGGCGGCGGGTGATGCCGAGCTCGTCGCCGACCAGCTCCCGGAGCGCCCGGCGCAGCAGCCACTTGCCCTGCCCGTCGCGGTAGCGCAGGTCGTCGGACAGCTTCGCCGCAAACTCGACGATGCGGTAGTCGAGATACGGATTGCGGACTTCGAGCGAATTGCCCATCGCCAGCCGGTCGGCCATGACGAGCAGCGGCTGCAGGAACACCAGCGTCTCGACGGAGCTCAGGTTCTGCGCGAACGTGCGCGCGTCGCTCCAGTACGGGGCGAAGAACTCGGTGAGCAACGGCACCTCGGCGAGCCCGTGGCGGCTCGCCATGCGGCAGAAGCGCTCGATGTCGCTGCCGAAGTAGCGCCGGCAGAGCGTGCCGTACGGCCCCTCGAGATCCTGGGCGATCTGCTGCGCCTCGCGCAGCAGCAGCTCGTTGCGGTAGTAGCCGGTGAACAGCTCGTCGGCGCCCTCGCCGGAGAGCGCGACGACGAAGCCGTCGCGGCGCGCCTGGCGCGAGAGACAGAAGAGCGGGAAGACGCTGAAGCTGCCGACGGGAAACTCGATGCAGCGCGCGAGGTCGGAGAACGTCGCGAGGAAGTCGTCGCGCGTCGGCACGACGATGCGCGGCTCGAAGCCGAGCGCGCGGGCGAACTCGAGCACGTACTCGCGCTCGTTGATCGTGTCCTCGAACTCGGCGAACTGCACGGTGTAGGTCACCGGGCAGCGCACCAGCGCCTGCACGAGCGAGGAGTCGATGCCGCCGGAGAGGAAGATCGTCACCGGCACGTCGGCGACCTGGCGGATCGCGCAGGCATCCTCGAGCAGGCCGAGCAGCGCGCGCGTCGCCCACACCTCGTCGTCGATCGTCTGCTCGAACGTGGGGAACTGCCACCAGCGCTGGCGGCGCACACGGTCGTCGGCCGGCGTGTAGACGAGCGACTCGCCGGGCCGCAGGCTGTGCACGCCGCGAAACGGCGTGTGCTCGTCGAAGTAGAACTCGAGCGCCTGGCAGATCGGCACCTCGTGCAGCTCGAGCGCGCGGATCACCTTGAGCTCGGAGCCGAACACGAAGCCCTGCGGGCCGTGCGCGTAGAACAGCGGCTTCTTGCCGAGGCGGTCGCGGGCGAGGAAGAGCTGCTCGTTGTGCCAGATGGCGAGCGCGAACATGCCGTTGAAGCGCTCGAGGCACTGCGGGCCCCACTCGAGATAGGCGCACAGCGCGACCTCGGTGTCGGTCGGCGTCTGCAGCCGCCAGCCCTTGCCTTCGAGCTCGTGGCGCAGCGCCTGCCAGTTGTAGATCTCGCCGTTGAAGGCGATGACCGCACCGTCGCGCGCCATCGGCGTCGGCACGTCGTCCTTGTAGACCACCGCGAGCCGCGTCTGGCCGATGACCAGCGAGCGACCGTCGCGCGTCGTGAGGGACAGCTCGCCCTGCTGATCAGGGCCGCGGTGATGCAGGAGGCGCGCGGCGTTGTGGCTGATCAGCCCCGGCGTGCCGCCGTAGATTCCGCACATCGTTCGGGTGTCCGGAAATGGCCGGCTAGGCGGACGTGGTGACGCGGCGGCGGAGGAGCGGAGCGATCATGACTGGCGGCACCGTAGACCACGGCGCAAGTGACGTTCAAGGCTCGCTTTGACGCGCGCCCGGGGCGGATGACTCACGGCTGGGTTCCCTCGACGGCGCATCCTCGGCGCCTCGGTGGCCCATCATCGTCGCCCGAAAGGCGGATTGGCGGGCCGGGCCGCCGGTGGCGCATCGCGTATGGCCTGTGGCTTATGGGCTGGGGCTCGGGCGGACGGGTCGCACGCACCAGTCAAGATCCGGTCGACACGCGCCGGGAATACGGCCAATCAGCCATCAGCCATCAGCTGTCAGCTGTCAGCTGTCAGCGATCAGCCAGAGGCGATACGCGAAGAAGCGCTACCGGACACCCGCCCGATGCCCCACCTCGATCCGCAACCTGCCGTCGCTGCTCCGCCGGCGCCGCGCCCGGTGCCGCGCTGGTCACCGGCATCCGCGGCGCTGCTGCTCCTGGCGCTGATTCTGCCGGCGGTGGTCTACGCGCCGATCACCGGCGGCTTCTTCCGCACCGACGACTTCCTGCACCTCTACCGCATCGCCAACGAGGGAGTGGCGGCATTCGTGCTCACCATGCACGGCGGTCATCTGCTGATGACCCGCAATGCGGTGTTCGCGCTCTCCGCCGCGCTGTTCGGCCCCGAGCCGGCGCGCTTCTTCTGGGTGGTCCTCCTCACCCACCTGCTCAACGTCGCGCTGCTGTTCCGCGTCGTGCACGTCGCCACCGGCAGCGCCCGCCTCGCGTGCTTCGGCGCGGCGTTGTGGGGCACGCTGCCGGTGCAGCGCGGCACGCTCGAGTGGTACTCGGTGTACGGCCACGCGCTCGTCGCGACCGGCACCCTGGCGGTGCTGCTGGCGCTCGTGCACGCCGGCCGCGGCCGGCCACCGCGTACGCTGGCGCCGCTCGGCTGGGCGCTGCTGCTGCTCGCCGCGGCGACCAGCTTCGGCGTCGGCATCGGCATCGCCGGCGCGATGCCGGTGGCGGCCTGGCTGCTCCTGCCCGCCGGGCCGCGGCGCCGGCGCGTCGTGGCGGGGCTCGGCGCGCTCGCCCTCGCCATCGCGCTCGCCTACGTGCCGCTGCAGCAGCTTTCGATCGCGCGCCACGGCGGCATCCCGTCGTACGCGTATCTGCGCATGGACCCGAGCCTCTGGTGGATGCCGCTGCGCATGCTGCTCGATCTCCTCGCCGCCGGGATGGCCGCGGTGGCCGGCGGCGTCGCCGGCGGACGCCTCGCGACCGGCTGGAACCTCGCCGCCGCGGCCGGGCTGCTCGCTGGGCTGCTCGCGGCGCTGGTGCGCGGCGGTCGGTCGACGCGGCGGACGATTCTCGCCGGCCTGCTCCTCGCGGCGGCCGGGTATGCGGTGATTGCCGCCGGCCGCGCACCGTTTCTCCATGAGCAGCAGCAGGCGGCGTGGGGCGCGCAGGTGCCGCGCTTCCACTACGCGGCGACGGCGCTGCTCGTGGTCGCCGGCTGCACGGCGCTGGCGGCGCTCCGCCCGCGATGGCTCCGCGGGCGCGTCGCGACGGCGCTGCTGCTGGTCTGGGCGGGCGCGAGTCTCGCCGCGCACCTCACCGGCGCACCGCGCCGGGACGCGGCGGCCGAGCGCGCGCGGCGCGAAACCGGGCAGGTGCTCGCCGCGCTGCACGAGGCGGCGCGTACGGTTCCCTCCGGGCAGGACGTGTACATCGAGAACCGCCCGTTCCGCTCGATCGGCCCGCTCTATGCGCCGCAGGGCGAGCAGTTCCCCGGCTGGGCGGCGGTGTTCGTGATCTACGTCCCCGGCGAGGCGATCGACGGGCGGCGCGTGCGCTTCGTGGAACCGGACCCGCTGGTCATCGCGGCGACGCGCGACGGCCGACGCACCGCCGGCCTGCTCGTCGCGCCCGATGCCGTGCGCGGCCCGATCTACCGGCCGGCCGCGCCGGGGTCGGCGCCGCCGAGATAGCCGAGCGCCCGCAGGCGTTCGACGTCGGCGGGGTCGAGCTGCTGGCGCACCGCCGTCGGCGCCGCGGCGGCTGCCGGGCGCGTCACCGCCTCGAGCGCCTCCTGCAGGGCGGCGAGCTCCTGCGGGCGCGCGGCGGCGAGATCGTGGCGTTCCGCGGGGTCGGCGGCGATGTCGAACAGCTGCGGCGGGTACTGCTCGTACCACAACAGCTTGAGCGGATACGCGAGCAGCGCCCGCATGTCGCCGGCGATGCGCGCGTCGGGCCCGCAGTGCTGCCACTTCCTGCCGAGCACCGCGGCGCGCGCGCGGCGCACCTCCGGGGTCAGCGTCTCCTCGAGGTGCGCGTTGCGGTCGTAGTACTCGCCGATGATGTGCCGCGGCGCCGCGGCGCCGGGGACGGTCGGCAGCACGGCGCCGGGCAGCCCGGCGGGCGCGGCGGCCCCCGCCCAGGCGAGCACCGACGGCGGGACGTCGAGCAGCTGCACGGGCGCCGCGATGCGCGCCGGCGCCACGCCGGGCAGCCCGTGCACGACCAGTGGCACGTGCAGCAGCCCGTTCTGCACGCCGATCTCGTGCTCGACGAGCCGGTGCTCGCCGAACAGCTCGCCGTGGTCGGAGGTGACGATCACCACCAGCGGCCGCTCGCGGCGCAGCGGCTCGAGCACGTCGAGCACGGCGCGCAGCTTGTCGTCGGCGGCGCGCACGTTGCCGAGGTAGAGCCCGCGCAGGATCGCCAGCGCCGGATCGTCCGGCCCGGCGCGGCAGAGGTAGTCGCCGACGAACTGGCTCGTGGCGCGCGCCGCCGCGGCGCTGACGCCCGCCGGCAGGAACGGGTTCTGCGCCCGCACGCGGTAGGGCGAGTGTGCGTCCATGAGATTGACGAACAGGAAGAACGGCCGCGCCGGATCGCGCGCCGCCTGCCAGTCGCGCACCAGCGCGATCGTATCGCCGCCCGGTCCGGCGGTGTGCGCGAAGCCGCGCAGCAGGCCGCTTTCCGGGCTCAGCCACGGGTTCTCCTTGATCGCCGCGGTCTCGTAGCCCGCCTGCTGCAGCCGGGCGGCGAGCGTCGGCACCTCGCCGAGCGCGTCGCCGACGCCGCGCGCGCCGTGCTGCACGGGCAGGAGCCCGGTGAAGAGACTCGCATGCGAGGGCAGCGTCCAGTTCGCGTTGGCGTACGCGTGCTCGTAGAGCAGCCCGTCGCGGGCGAGCGCGTCGAGGGCCGGCGTCGTGTCCGCCACCTCCCCGTACGCCGAGACGGCGTCGGCGCGCACGGTGTCGAGCACGATCAGCGCCACCGAGGGCGCCGGCGGACGCGACCGGCAGGCGCCGAGGGCGAGCAGGCCGAGCAGCGGCAGGCACGCGCGCCCGGCGCGTCCCCACGGGCGGCCGCGACGGGTGCGGCGGGACGCGCTCGCCGGTGCCGGTGCCGCCGCGCGGACGCGGCGAGCCGATGGCCGCCATGCGGCCGGAACGAACGTCGACAACTCGCCGTGCCTAGAGCAGCCCGCGGCGCCGCGATCAAGGACGGCGGGCGTCAGGCGGGCGCACGCGTGGACGACATGGTTTGACTCGCGGCGGCCGGGTATCTACACCGTCGACGAGCCCGTTTCGCGGCGAATTCTCAATCCCAAACGCGAAGGAGTTCCCATGTCGAGTGTTCGTGCCGGGTGTGCGCTGCTCTGTCTGCTCGTCCTTCCCGGATGTCTGTTCGAGACGACCCTGAACGCCACCGGTGGCGGCGAGATGCGGGTCCTCTACCCGGTGTCGGGCGAGAACGAGCTGCCCAAGATCCGCAAGATGTTCAGCAGCGATGCCGTCACCGTCACCAAGGCCGAGATGAGCGGGCCGCGGCAGGTCGCGCTGCAGCTCAAGTTCGACGACGTGACCAGGCTGTCGACCACCACCGGCTTCCGTCAGGTGAAGTTCACGCGCACCGCGGGCAAGAAGGCGGGGACGATGGTGCTCACCGCGACCTACACCCAGGACAAGCCGTTCACCGTACCGGACAAGGTGATCGAGGCCGTCGGCAAGGAGCTCAAGGTCACGACGACGTTTCCCGGCAAGGTGCTCGAGTCGAACGGCACGGTCTCGGGCGACACGGTCACGTGGACGCACGATCTGCGCAAGTTCTACGAGCAGAAGAGCGTCGAGTGGAGCGCCACCTTCGAGGCCCCGGCGGTGACGCCGGGCGCCACCGCGGCCGCGTCCCCGGCCGCCACGGCGCCGCCGACGACGTCGTCGAAGTCGAAGAAGAAGTGAGCAGGCTCGCGCACCCCCGGCGCGCGCGGCGCGGGTGGGCCAAGATCTTAGCGGCGCGCGGCCACCCCGCCCCCCCCGCGCCGCCCCCCCCCCTGCGGCCGGCGCCCCTGCGGCGGCGGCGCGCGGGGCGCGGCCCCCGCGCCGGCGCCGCGCCGCCGGCTGCGGCCGGCGGGGGCGCCGTGACCCGATCCGCCCTGTCCGCGCTGGCGCGGGCGCTCTGGGTGCTGCCGCTGGCGGGCGCCGCGTGGCGGTTCCATCCGATCACGCGCAACTACTTCTTCGGCGACGACCTGTTCAACTTCTACGAGGTCGTCAACCGCGGCGTCATCGAGTACCTCGTCAAGCCGTACGGGCTGCACCTGCTGGCAGCGCGCAACCTCGTCTTCTACGGCGGGTACCAGCTGTTCGGCATGCACGCCGAGCCGTACTTCTGGCTCGTGCTCGCCACACACCTGCTCAACGTCCTGCTCGTCTACGACATCCTGCGCCGCTTCACCGGCTCGCGCGCCGTCGCCTGCCTCGGGGCGACGCTCTGGGGCATGTCGCCGGCCAACGACGGCGCGCTGGAGTGGTTCTCGGTCTACGGCCAGGTCCTGGCGGCGACGCTGACGCTGTGGGTGCTGCGCCGGCTCGCGCAGGTCGCCGGCGGCGCACCGGCGTCCGCGGCGGCGGCGTTGCGCTGGAGCGCGCTGCTGCTCGTCGCGGCGATGAGCTTCGGCACCGGCATCGGCATGGTGATGGTCTTCCCGCTCGTCGCCTGGATCCTGCTGCCGCCGGCGCCGGCGCGCCGCCGCACGGTGACGGCCTTCGCCGCGGCGGCGCTGCTGCTGCCGTTCCTCTATGTCGGCCTGCACAAGCTCGCCGAGCTCTATGCGGCGCCGGCCGCCGGCGCGCTCGGCTTTGCCTTCTCGGGCCTCGGCCGGCAGACCACCGTCGCGCTCGGCACCCTGCACATGCTCGTCTACGGACTCGCGACGCTGGTGCTCGGACCGTTCCGCGATCCGGTGCCGTATCCGGATCCGCTCGTCGTGACCATCGGCGCCGCGGCGCTGCTCGCCATCGGCGCGGCGCTCGCGGTCAGCGACGCCCCGCGGCGCCGCCAGCTCCTCGCCGCGCTCGCCCTCGGGCTGACCTGCTACGCGATCATCGTCGCCGGGCGCGTCGGCTTCTTCGCGCGGATGGGCGGCAAGGTGGTCACCGCCGGCCGCTATCACTACGCCGCCACCGCCATGCTGACGCTGGCGCTGGTTCCGGCGCTCGCCGTCCTCGCCCGCCGGCTGCCGGGCGCGCTGCCGCGCGCCTGGGCGGGCCCGGCGTGGGCCGCCGCCCTGGCGCTGCTGGTGCTGCCGTATGCCGTCGTGCCGCATCCGCTCGCGCACCACGACCGCGAACGCGCGCTGGCCGCCGAGGCCGTCGCCGAAATCGAGGCGCGCGTCGACGCCGCGCCGCCCGGGAGCGACGTGCTCGTCGAGAACCGGCCCTACGCCGGCGTCGGCCCATTCATGGTGCAGCGCGGCGACCTCTTCCCCGGGCTCGCCGCGATCTTCGCGATCTACTACCCGGATCCGGTCGTCGACGGCCGGCGCGTCTTCTTCGTCCTCGACGACGGCCGCGCCCTCGACGCGGCGCGGCGCGGCCGCAAGACCGGGCGCTTCGTGCTCGCGCCGGGCGAGACGCCCGGCTGACCGGGCCGCCCGGCGCCGCCGGCGCTCAGGACGCGCCGGCGTGTGCCGCGCCCGCGCCGGCCAGCGCCGGGCGGTCGCTGTCGTGGCCGAGCGCGTATTCGAGATCGATCGCGTAGTGATCGAGGTAGAAGAACGGCAGCGTCTCGGGCAGCAGGTCGTCGACCAGGCGCGGGTTGGCGCGCACCTCCGGCGAGGCGGCGAGCGCGCGGATGCGCTCCTCCGGCAGGTCGGTGCGCGTCAGCAGGTACATGCGGTGCCAGTACTCGTAGTCCGCCTCGGTCAGCACCGGCGCGCGGTGCTCGGCGCGCCTGGTGAAGCCGTAGTTCGGGAACTTGACCATCGGATAGAAGCCGACGGTCTTCATCGCGCGCGGGAACGCGAGCAGGAACTCGAACGTCTCGCGGCACGTCTCCTCGGTCTCGAACTCGCTCTGCGTGATGAGATCGAAGAACGCATCGACGCCGCAGTCGACCAGGATCTGCGCCGCCTGGATCGACATCTCGGCGGGGATCGGCCGGTTGTACTCCTTGAGCACCGCGGCGCTGCCCGACTGGATGCCGATGGTGATCGCCGCCAGCCCGGCATCCTTGAGCATGAGGATGTCCTCGCGGCGGGTGGTGCGCGGATACGTGTAGCACCAGAACGGCAGCCCGATCTCCGCCTTGTAGCGCGGCGCGAACTCCTTCAGCCACTTCGGGTGGGTGGTGAAGACGTCATCGTAGAACACCACCGCCTGGATGCCGAGCGTGCGCCTGGCGTGGGCGAGCTCCTCGATCACCACGTCGACCGAGCGGCGGCGCACCGAGTGCCCGTACTTGTCCTGGTAGACGCTCTCGATGCAGAACGAGCACGAATACGGGCAGCCGCGCTGGGTCATGATGCAGTACTGGCGGCCGAGGTTCGGCGGATAGACGTTGCGCCGCAGGCGCCCCTTGTTGATGTGCAGGCAGCGCGACGGGTCGAAGTCGGGCATCGCGATCTGCTCGATGTCGACCAGCGGCGCGTTCGGATTGCGGATGATCTCGCCGTCGCGCCGCAGCCAGAGATTGCGCAGCTGTGAGTAGTCGCGGCCGGCGTCGAGCGCCTCGGCGAGCTCGACGATCATCCGTTCACCCTCGCCGACGCACACCAGATCGGCGTGCTCGAGCGCGCGCTCGGGCTCGATCGTCGGGCCGGCGCCGCCCCAGATGATCGGCACGTCGGGGAACCGCTCGCGGACCCGGCGCGTCGTCTCGGCGCACTCGCGCAGCGGCACGGTGGTCAGGCCGAAGCCGATCAGATCGGGCTGGAATTCCTCGAGGGCGGAGAGCAGCAGCGCGTACTCGTCCTCGGTGAACGGGTCGTAGCAGTTGATGTTCATCTTGCGCGCGCGCGCCGCGATCCACACGCCGCACAGATCGGTCTGCGGGGCCTGCGCCGCCTGCTCCTGCGGCAGCACGACGTAGTCCTTGAAGTAGATGATGCGCGTCTCGTGGCCGGCGCGCTGCAGCTCGCCGGCGAGCTGGGTGACGCCGAGATTGAGACCGGTGAACAGCTTGATGAAGGCCACTCGGGCCATGGCTTCCCCCTTCGGAGACGTCGCCGCGCGGGCACGGCTCTCACCCGGCACCTATGCGGGTCGGCGCGCGTGAGTCAATTCCGATCCCGCTGACCGGCCGCATCGGCGCGGGGCCGCAGCACGAGATAGACGCCCGCCGGGGGGACGCCGGCGGCCTGCGCTTCGGCCTCCGCGGCACGCAGCCGCTCGAGCACCTCCGGCGCCTCGCGCTCCAGCGCCTCGAAGTCGACGGCGAGATAGAGCGGAAAGAGCGCGCCGGCGACGCCCTTGTGCACCACCTCGAAGCGCGCCTCGGCGAGCGGCACGATGGCATCGGACCGCACGCCGCAGAACGGGCTCAGGGCGTGCAGCGGCGGCGGGGTGAGCACGTCGGTGCGCCGGTAGCGCGCCGGCACGGTGGCGAGCAGCGCGTTGACGCGCGCCAGGCGCGCCGGGTCGTAGCGCATGCGCCGCTCGCCGACGTAGTCGCGGATGGCGAACAGCCCGCCGGGACGCAGCGCGCGCGCCACCTGCGCGAAGACGTGCTCGAGGTTCGCGAGGTGATGCAGGCAGCCGCTCGACCAGATGACGTCGTACGCCTGCGCCGGCAGCTCGCGGACGTTGAGATCGGCGCGCCGGAAGCGGGCGCGCCGGCGGGTGGCCAGGTCGAGGCCGCCGCGCACCTTGCGGATCACCCCGGCGCTGAGCTCGTAGACGTCGAGCCGCGCGCTGCCGCCGCGCGCCAGCCACTGCCGCTCGAGACCGCCCTCGTCGCAGCCGAGCACCGCGGCGCGCTCGAACGGCCCGCGCGCCGCCAGATCGTCGAGCCAGGTGCGCGCCGGATCACCGGTGTAGGCGCGGTTGGTCTCGCGCGCCGAGGCGCGGCCGAGCGCGAAGATCGGGCCCTCGAACGGCGTGCGCGCCCAGTAGTCCGCCTCGGCCGCGGCGCGGCTGGCGTAGAGCGGCCCGCCGGGCCGCGCATCCGGCGGCTCGAGCGCCTGCGGATCGAGCGTCGCGCCCGCCGGCCGGTCGGGCCGCGGTTTCCAGGTGGCGATGACGAAATCGGCGAGGCGCGGCCGGCGGGCGGCGAAGCGGTCGAGCCGCTCGAGCACGGCGAGC
This sequence comes from uncultured bacterium, assembly GCA_965651925.1. Taxonomy (GTDB): domain Bacteria; phylum Desulfobacterota; class Binatia; order HRBIN30; family CADEER01; genus CBFGUK01. The sequence continues at coordinate 23,161 of CBFGUK010000011.1, forward strand.
GCGCGGCGGCGCGGCAGGCGGCGCAGCAGCGCGCCCCAGCCCGGCACCATCCAGCCGAGCGACACGCCGAACACCGCATCGAGCTCGAGATGCGGCGCGCAGAGGGCGCGCAGCGTGTCGTACGTGCACTCGAACGTGTGCTCGATCGGCACCGGGGTGTCCCAGAAGTAGTGCGCGTGCTCGGACAGCAGGCGCAGCCGGCGCCCGGCGCGATAGACGGCGCGGCTCAGCCGCGTGCTCACGCTCTGGTAATTGACGAACGTGACGATCAGCCGCCCGTCGGGCTGCAGCACGCGCGCCATCTCGGCGAGGCTGAGATCGGGCCGGCCGAGGTGATCGATCGCCGAGTCGATCAGCACGCGGTCGAACGTGCGGTCGGCAAACGGCAGCGTCTCGGCGACGCCGCGCACCAGCGCCACCGTCACGCCGTGTTCCGCCATCCGTTCGCGGGCACGCTCGAGCATCACCTCGGAGGGCTCGACGACCACCGTCGGAATGCCGCGCTGGCTGATGCGACAGGCATGCACGGCCTCGGCCGCCGCGACCTCGAGGACGCGGCCGCGGCCGTCGCCCGCCGCGATCTCGGGCACGAGCCGCGCGAGGCGGTCGAGGATGTAGAAGTTGTCGGGTCCCGTCGGCCAGCCGCGCTGGACCGTGCTGACGTCCCAGTCGAGCTGCAGCTCTAGGCGCGGGTGCGACACGGTGAGCCGCCACGCCTACGGGAAAGGCGCGGGGAAGAAAAGCGTGCGGAGGTGCGGAGGTAACGTCACGCAGCGGGGACGCGTCCGGGAGCGCGGGCGGCCCGCCCGCATGGGAGGGGTGGGGGTGCAGTGCTGACCTGCTGACGTGCTGACGTGCTGACGTGCGGATGATCGCCGGCCGTTCGTGCCCGGCCGGAGATTTCGACAGCACCTCCGCACCTCCGCACGCCCTTTTCCGAAGGTGCTTGCGTACCCCGGACCACCGGGGCATAGATTCGATCATCGACCAGTAAGGTCGGGAATCACGTGCTCGGAGGCAGGAGCGCGTTGATGGATCACAGGACGCTTTCGGGGGGCTTGGAACGGCACGGCGCGGGCGCCGCGACCGGGCAGCGGGGTCCCGCGATGCATCCGGGCAGGGAAGCAAAGGGAGTCTGATGGCGCGCGTAGCCCTGATCAAACTGTTCACCGGACTGAATCTCGGCGTGTCGCAGCTCTCCGGCGAGCTCCAGCGCGCCGGCCACGACTCGCGGATCATCTATTTCAAGGACTTCCTCGTCGCACCGGTCGAGGAGGCGTCGCGCTACGAGATCAGCGACTACCCCGGCGTGCTGGTCGGCGCGCGCGCGAAAGAATTCGTCTGGAACTGCTACAAGCCGGTCTCCGAGGCGGAGTACCAGCTGCTGATCGGCGTGCTGCGCGAGTTCGATCCGCACCTGATCGGCTTCGGCCTGACGGCGCTGCCGCTCAAGGTCGCGGAGGAGGTCACGGCGCGCCTCAAGCGCGAGTTCCCCACCGTGCCGATCATCTGGGGCGGCCCCGGACCGACGCTCGAGCCCGAGCGCTGCATCCAGCACGCCGACATGCTGTGCATCAACGAGGGCGAGGAGCTGATCGTCGAGCTCGCCAACCGCCTCGATGCCGGCGCCGACCCGGCGGGCATTCCCGGCCTGTGGGTGAAGACCGGCGACCAGGTGTCGAAGACGCCGCCGGCACCGCTCGGCGACATCGAGAAAATCGCCATTCCCGACTTCGAGCCGGCGCGCACGATCTACATCAACGACGACCAGATCCAGCGCAACGTCTACCCGCCGAACCTCGGCAGCCAGTACATCATCATGACCACGCGCGGCTGCCCGTTCTCGTGCTCGTTCTGCATCGAGAGCGTCTACCAGGACATGTTCGGCAAGAAGAACTCGCTGCGCCGGCGCTCGGTGGACGTCGTCATCCAGGAGCTCGTGGCGGCCAAGGCGAAGTACAAGCCGCGCTCGATCATGTTCTACGACGACGTGTTCACCACGCACCCGCGCTGGCTGCGCGAGTTCGCGCCGCGCTACAAGGCTGAAGTCGGCCTGCCGTTCTGGTGCTACACGTACCCGACGACGACGCGGAAGGAGGACCTCGAGCTGCTGCGCGACGCCGGCTGCGTGTCGATGACCATGGGCGTGCAGTCGGGCAGCGTCGAGATCCTCAGCGAGAAGTTCAACCGCCCGGTCGACCAGCAGAAGGCGATCGACGCGGCGCAGATGATCATCGATGCCGGGCTCGACGGCTTCTTCGACCTCATCACGCGCGTGCAGTTCGAGACCGAGAAGGACCTGCGCGAGACGTTCGAGTTCCTCGTCGACTTCCCGCAGGCGATGAAGTCGGTCGGCATGGGCAACATGACGTCGTTCCCGACCTACGGCTACACCCGCCAGGTCGCCGAGGAGAACGCGCGGCTCTCGGTCAGCGACGACGTCTACACGTACTACCACAAGCTCTACCTGCTGACCCGCACGCCGCTGCCGCGGCCGCTGGTCAAGGCGATCGGCGCCTTCCCGCTCTTCCGCCGCTTCCCGCAGCTGCTCGATCCGCTGCTGCCGAAGCAGCTGCCGAGCTTCTTCATCACCGACGAGGACCGCGGCGACCGCATCGACCTCGGGCACGCCCAGGCGGTGCTGGCGCCGAGCGAAGGCGCGGCCGCGTGAGCGCCTCCGGCGCTCACGCGCGCTAAGGGCCAAGAGCGAAGGGCGTAGGGCTGAGGGGGCCTTGCACCTAAAGTCGCGGAACGACTCAGTTCAGCAACCGCTCCCCCTGCAAGCCTATCGCATATGGCTTATGGCATATGGTCCGGAGCGCTCCGGCCATAAGCTATATGCCATATGCCATTAGCGCCGACGACGGACGCCGGCTTTCAGGTGCAAAGCCCCCTCAGGCCCTGAGCCCTCCGCCCTTCAGCCCCGATCAGGCGGCGTGCCGCTGCGCGGCCGCTTCCGCCGGCCGCGAGCCGAGCACGATCAGCACCAGCGCCAGCGCGTACACGGCGATGCCGCTGACCATGGCGACGGTGAAGCCGGCGCGGCTGCCGATGACGATCGCCAGCACCGAGGCGACGACCGAGAGGGCGCCGTTGAGGCCCCACGCCCACGGCACGAGCCCTTCGCCGTACGGGCGCAGGACGCCGATGCCGAGCGGATAGGCCATGCCGAGCAGCACGCCGAGCAGCGCCAGCACGCCGACGGTGAATGCGAGGCGGACGGCGAACGGCGCCGGCAGCAGCGCGGCACTGAGCGCCGGGATGATGAGCGCATAGAGCGCGCCGAGCGCGACGATCGCCGGCAGGACGCGGGTCAGCGCCCGCCGCGGGTCGGCGACGCGCGTGCTCAGCCAGCTGCCGATGCCGGAGAAGAGCAGCAGCGAGAACAGCACCACCGCCAGCGAGTACGTCGGGTACCCGAGCAGCAGCACGAAGCGCTGCATGAGCGGGATCTCGATGATCATGAAACCGTAGCCGAGGCAGGCGAAGTAGAGCAGCAGCGGCGCGGCGCGGTACCAGGGCAGGTGGTGCGCCGTGCGCCGGCCGACGAGCAGCAGCGGACCGAGGAAGCACACGACCGCGAGCAGCGTCACCACGGCGACGAGCAGGTAGAGCAGGCGCAGCGCCTCGTCCCACTGCCGCATGATCTGGAAGGCGTCGTCGGCGAGGCTCGGCAGGTCCTCCGCGCCGATGCGGCCGCGCAGCAGGTTGAAGAAGAACGGGCGGTCGTCGGTCGGCGGATCGAGGAGGAACGCCGCCGACGCGTAGTACGCCGCCGGATCGGGCGCCTTCAGCACCTGCCCGACGCCGGCGTCGAGCGGGTTGTCGATGCCCGGCACGTAGAGCTCGATCATCTCGTTGGCCGCCGCGAGCGCGCGCACCTGCGCCAGCTCGGCGGCGGTGAACGGCGTGCGCCTGGCGAGCACGGTCGCCGAGCTGCCCTGCCAGAGCACGATCACCGAGCCGCGCACGTCGCCCGCACCCTCGGCCTCCCAGGCGGCGCGGATCATGCCCAGGATGCGCTGGATCTCGATCGGGTAGCCCTTGGCGAAGTAGCGGCTGAGCGTGAGGATGCCGTCGTCGGTCAGGTGGCGGTAGTACTCGCGGAACGCCTCGGTCGTGTAGAGGAAGTTCTCGCTGAACACGAAGCCGCCGGCGGCGTTGAGCGAGAAGGTGTCGATCAGGCTGAGCTGGATGACCGCAAAGCGTTCGTCGACGCGGCTCAGGCGGCTGCGCGCCTCGTCGATCACCACCTCGATGCCGGGCAGCGTGTAGACCTGCCCGGAGTAGTCGGCGAACACCTCCTGCACCATCTCGCGCATCAGCGGGTTGAGCTCGATGCCGAGGATGCGCCGCTCGCCGAAGGCGCGCGCGGCGAGCAGATCGCGCCCGCCGCCGGTGCCGATCACCAGCACGCTGCCCTGCGGCCGCAGGTGGTGGGCGATGTACAGCACGCTGTCGCGCAGAAACGCGAGCCGCGCCGGATCGTCGGGCATCTCGAGCATCGGCGTCCATGCGGTGCCGTCGATGTCGAGGTTCATCGAGCGCGGATAGCGCGTGCCGGTGCGGTCGGCGTAGTCCTCGTTCGCGCCGCGCAGCGGCAGGAGCTGGGCGGCGTTCTTGTCGCTCGGGAAGGCGGCGATGCGCGAGAACGCGTTCCAGCGCTCCGCCGTGGCGTAGTAGGTGTCCCACACCTTCACGTAGCGCAGCCGCAGCAGGTCGCCCTCCTGGCCGGCGACGAAGAGCGCCAGCAGCGCGCCGGCCGCGCCGACGGCGACCAGGCGCTGGCGGCCGCCGGGGGCGAGCACCGCGGCGGCCGCGCACGCGGCGGCGCCGGCGAGCACCGCGACGTGCGGCGCCGGCCACTGGTTCATCGCCAGCACGACGAGCAGACAGCCGAGCCCGGCGCCGAGCAGGTCGGCGGCATAGATCGCGCCGATGCGCGCCGCGTAGTGCGTCATCAGCAAGGCCACGCCGAGCCCGCCGAGAAAGAACGGCACGGCGAGCAGGAGATAGGCGGCGGTGAGCGTCGCAAAGCCGGCCCACGACCACTCCTGCACCACCTGCAGGCGCAGGAAGGCAAGCAGGCTGACGGCGGCGGCGACACCGAAGGCGATGGTGGCGGCGCTCACCTGGGCGTCGACGCGGTCGGCGGGAAATGCCGCCGGCCAGAGATAGACGGCGAGCGCGCTCAGGCCGAGACCGAACATCGCCAGCGAGATGGCGACGAACGCATAGTGGCTGAGCAGCGCCACCGAGAGCGTGCGCGCGACGGCGATCTCGAGCACGAGAATCGCGGCGCTGAGAAGGAAAAGCGCCGCATAGTGGCGGCGCTGCGGCAGCAGGTTCACGCAGAACTCCCTTCGGTGTGACGGCGTTTTCCCGGAGCGGCCGGGCGTTCGCCGTCGCGTACCCTGCCAAGGCCGCTCCGGTGTTGCAAGGAAAAGCACCGCCGCCACATCGCGCGGCTTGCATGTCACGGGACGCTACATCATAGGCAGCACCGGGGGGCATCGGGATATCGTGGGTCGCCGCTGTCCAGCGTCGAGCGCCGAGCGGTTCGGACGGAGCCGGACCTCGCGGCCGGGCGGGCCGGGCGCCGCACGCCGGGGCGCTGACCGCGCGCGCGGGCGGCGATGACCGCGCCCGCCCGCGTACGGCCTCTCCCCGCCGAACCGGCGCTACCGGAGACCGTCGCGGCGCGGCCGCCCGGCGTGGCGACCGCGGGGTCCTACCTGCCGGAGCTCGAGGCGCTGCGCGGCGTCGCGATCGCCCTGGTGGTGGTCTTCCACACCGACGCCTTCCTGCACTTCTGGCACCGGCCGAACGCGACCGCACCGCCCTCGCTGTTCTACGCGCTGGTGCGCGGCGGCAACACCGGCGTGAGCCTGTTCTTCGTGCTGAGCGCCTTCCTGCTCACGCTGCCGTGGTGCCTGCCCGGCCGCACCGTGTCGGTGCGGCGTTACACCGCCCGCCGGGCGCTGCGGATCCTGCCGCTCTACTATGCCGCCGTCGCGGCGGGCGTGCTGGTCAACGCCACGCAGCTCGCCGATCTCGTGCACGCGCTGCCGTATGTCTTCTTCCTGAACGGTCTGACGCCGCTCGGCGTGCCGCTCTCGCCGTTCAGCGAAGTGTGGTGGAGCCTCGCCACCGAGGTGCAGTTCTACGTCGTGCTGCCGGTGCTCATGCTGCTGGCCGGCGGTCGCCACACGCGGTGGCTCGCGGGCGCGCTGCTGATCGGCTGGGCGATCGCCTATGTCACCTGGATGGCCCGCCTGTGGTCGCCCGCCACCATCGTCGGCTACCTGCGGCTGAACGCCTCGCTCTTCGGCCGCGCGCCGTTCTTCCTCTGCGGCATGGCGGCGGCGTACGCCTACGCGCGCCACGGCGCGGCGATCACCGCACGGCTGGCGGCATCGCCGCTGGCGCGCCGCGGGGGTGCGGATTGCGCGCTGCTCACCGTCGGCCTGGCACTGGCCGCCCTGCTGCGCTGGGCGCTGCCGCTCGGACGCGTCGCGGCGCGGCCGCTGCTCGCCTGGCACGCCGTCGAGGCGCTCCTGTGGACCGCGGTCGTCCTGCTCGTCCTCGTCGCCCCGCTGCGGATGCGGCCGCTGCTGCGGCACCGCGCCCTGATCCGGCTCGGCGTCCTCTCGTATTCGCTGTACATCCTGCACATCCCGGTGATTGCCCCGGCGCTGGCACGCCTGCGCGGCACCGTTCCGCTCGGCGGATGGAACCGGTACAGCCTGGCGGTCGCCGGCGGCCTGTGGCTCGTGTGCATCGCCTGCTCGGCGATCACCTACCGGCTGATCGAACGGCCGTTCCTGACGCGCAAGGATCGCGTGCGCGCCTGATCCACGCATGCCTTGCATGCCGCGTCGCGCTTTCGTACCGAGATCGGACGATGTTCCCTCGGCCGCTAAACGTCGCGGGGAGCGCACGGCGACGCCGGTGCGCGGCCGGCGCGCACGGGCATGGCTGCGCCTGACATCGCGCCGCCGCCAGACACGCCGCAGACGGAAGCGTCCGCCGGCACGCGGCCGGTCGGTGTCGCGACCTCGGTGGCGTACCTGCCCGAGCTCGAGGGGCTGCGCGGCGTCGCGATCGCGCTGGTCGTCGTCTTTCACACCGACGGGTTCCTCCACTTTCTGCAGCCGCCCGCTCCCGATCCGCCGTCGCTGCCCCTCGCCCTGATGCGCGCCGGCCACACCGGCGTCAGCCTGTTCTTCGTCCTCAGCGGCTTCCTGCTCTCGCTGCCGTGGTGGCTGTCGGAGCGGCGCGTCGAGATGCGCCACTATTTCGCCCGCCGCGCGCTGCGCATCCTGCCGGCGTACTATGCGGCGGTCGCCGCCGCCGCACTCGTCCACGCCACCTCACCCGCCGACCTGACGCGGGCGCTCCCCTACCTCGTCTTCCTCAACGGCGCCGGGCTGGCGGCGCCGCTGTCGCCGTTCAGCGAGGTGTGGTGGAGCCTGGCGACCGAGGTGGAATTCTACCTCGTGCTGCCGGTCATCATGGCGCTCGTGCACTCGCGCCGTCTGCGCTGGCTCGCCGTGCTCGTCGGCCTCGGCTGGGCTGCGGCGTACGCCGGCTGGTGCCTGCGGTACTGGGGACCGGCGACGGTTCCCGGCAACATTCTGCTCGGGCTGTCGCTCGTCGGGCGCGCACCGATGTTCGTGCTCGGCGCGGCGGCCGCCTACGTTACCGTGCGCCACGGCGCGGCGATCCGCGCCCGCCTCGCCGTGCTGCCGTTCGGCACGGCGGACGGTGCGCTGCTCGCCATCGTGCTCGGGCTCGCTGCGCTGCTGCGCTGGACGCTCGTCGTCGGGTCGGTCGAGCGACCACGCTATCACGCGTGGCACCTCGGGGAGGCGCTGCTCTGGACCGCGGTGCTGCTGCTCGCCGTGCTCGCACCCCTGCGGCTTGTGGGGCCGCTGTTGCGCCATCGCGCCGTCGTCCGGCTCGGAGTGCTGTCCTACTCCGTCTACCTGCTGCACCTCCCCATCCTCGTCGCCGGCTTCGCCCTGCTGCGCCGCGCCGGTCACACATCCCTGACGAGCTGGAACGCGCGCAGCCTGGCGGCGATGGTCCTCCTGTGGGCGGTCTGCCTCGCCGCCGCGGCCGTCACGTACCGCGTCATCGAACGCCCCTTCCTGATCCGCAAGGAGCGGGTGCGCCGGTGATCGGCGCCGCCGGCGGCCGATTGCCCTACGCCGGATGCCCGGCTAGCGTGCGCCGCTGCGGAAGGAGCCTCGTGTGAATCACTCTCGCTGGGGATGTCGCCCGCACCGCGTTGCGGCCTGGGCGCTGGCCGGACTGCTCGTGCTGCTCGCCGGCTGCGAGCTCGACGGGCGCCTCGACGCCAGCGGCGCCGGCACGCTGACGATCCGCTACCGGCTGATGCACGCCACGCAGCTCGAGACGCAGAAGAAGCGCCTGCAGAGCGACCGCGTGACGGTGCTCAGCGCCGAGGTGACGCCCGACAAGTGGGCGACGTTCCGCATCGCGTTCCCCGACGTCGGCGCGCTCTCCGGCACCGAGTTCTTCCAGAAGACGCAGTTCAGCCTCACCGAGGACGGGCCGCGACGCCACTTCACGGCGGTCTACGCCAACCCCGATCACGACCCGCTGCCCGAGGACCTCGTCGCGTACTACGGCGGGCAGATGACGATGACGCTGCGCGTGCCCGGGCGCCTGGTCACCTCGAACGCGCCGCGCGCCACCGACGACGCGGCGACCTGGACGTTCGGCATCCAGGATTTCGCCGACCGGCCGCGGGTCGAGTTCACCGCCACCTACGAGCTCGCCGCCGGCGCCGCCGGGAGCGAGAGCCCGGCCGTGACGGCGTCACCGAGCGCCGGCGCGCCGGCGCCGTGACGGAGCGACGCGGATACTGATCGCGTATGGCGTATGGCGTATGGCGTATGGTTTGGAGGCCCTCCGGCCATACGCCGAATGCGGCTTTGCACCTGAACTCGTCGCCGTCGACAGCCACAGGTTGTCGGGTTGTTAGTGCACATCGGCTCACAGTCTCCGGCTGACAACGAACAACCTGACAACTAGCAACCTCGTGTGAGGTTGCGGCGCTTCTGGGTGCAAAGCCGCCGCCTCACTCCTCGTAGCCGAGCGCGCGCAGGCGCTCGCGCAGCGCGTCGTCCGGGGTCATCGCCGGCGCGGCGTGCGTCGGCGCCGCGGTGCGCGGCGCGCTCGCCGCGGCGGCACGCAGCGTGCGCGCCAGCTCGCCGCGCGTCGCGGCGAGCGATCGCTGCTCGCCGGGATCGTCGGCCAGGTCGAAGAGCTCCTCGCGGCCGTCGATGCTCGACTCGATCAGCTTGTAGCGCGGGCCGCGCAGCGCGCGCACCCGCCCCGGCCGCTTGACCACCGAGCCGTCGACCTCGCTGATCGCCGGCCGGCGCTCGGGCAGCGATTCGCCGCGCAAGAGCGGCACGAGGCTGCGCCCGTCGAAGACGCCCTCCGGCACCGGCAGGCCGGCGAGCTCGAGGACCGTCGGCACGATGTCGGGGTGCGAGACGAGGTCGTCGATCACCCGCCCGCCGGCGATGCGCGACGGGCACCAGACGATCAGCGGAATGCGGATCAGCTCCTCGTAGAGCTTCGCCTGCTGGTGCAGGAGCCCGCCGTGCTCGCCGAACTCCTCGCCGTGATCCGAGGTGAGCAGCAGGCAGGTGTTGCCCGCCAGCCCCTGCGCCTGCAGCCAGTCGATGAAACCGCCGAACGCCTCGTCCATGGCGCGGATCTCGCCGTCGTAGAGCGCCTGCACGTGCGCGAGCGCGCCGGGCGGCATCGCCGCCGCATTGCTGAGAAAGCGGTGCGACTCGGCGAGCTCGAAGCGGCGCGCGAACGGCCCCGCGTAGTCGGGGTCGAACAGCGTGTCGTACGGCGGCGGCGGCGTGTACGGCATGTGCACCTGGTAGGTGTGCAGGAAGAGGAAGAACGGCCGCGCATCCTGCGCCGCGATCCACGGCCGGGCGTGATCGAGGACCCACTGCAGCGTGTCGTTCTCGCCCTTGCTGACCGGGTTGTCGCGGTAGCGCTCGTAGCCCTGGTCGTAGCCGAGCGGCCCGCACACGAAGCCGCCACCGGTGAAGCCGGCGGTCGCGTAGCCCGCGTCCCACAGCCGCTCGGCGAGCATCTCGAGCTTCGGCGACAGCGGGCGGAAGTAGTCGAACACCACGCCGCCGTGGTTGGCGGGATCGAGCCCGGTGAGCATCGAGGCGTGCGCCGGCATGGTCCACGAGGACGAGGCGATGACGTTCGCGAAGCGCACGCCGTCGGCCGCGAGGCGGTCGATGCGCGGGCTGGTCGCGCGCCCGTACCCGTAGGCGCCGAGATGATCGGCGCGCAGCGTGTCGATCGAGACGAGGATGATGTTCGGCGCGGCCGCCGGGCCGGGCACGACGACGCGCGGATTCGACCACACCGCCGCCTCGCCGATCGTCGGAGGCTGCACGTCGAGCGCGATGTCCGTGGCGCCGGCGCACGGCGCGAGGTCGAGCACCGCGTCGTGCCAGCGGTTGCCCTTCGCCAGCGCCTCGACGCGCTGCTCGAACAGCACGTGCGGCGCCGCGCCGGTGGCGTGGCAGGTGATGCGGAAGTCGACGTGCCGCCCGTCGTCGCGCCAGGCGTCGTCGACGATGCCATAGCCGACCTCGAACCGCGCCCCGGCCGGGATCTCGACCGGCAGCGTGCGGCTGCCGCGCACCACGAACCGGCTCTCGCGCTCGAGGCTGGCGCGGTCGCCCGCGCCGCGCTCGCCGGTGCCCCGCGAGTACAGCGGCGTGACGCGCCCCGGCGGCGCCGGGTCGCGCGTACAGCCGGCGAGCGCCGCCGCGAGGAGCACGAACCACGACATCCTCGACCGCAGGCGCAGCGCAAACATTCGGCGACCGTAACCGCGCCCCCGGCGAGAGGCAAACCGCTCCGGGCTGCCATCGAGTCCGACAAACGGCCGAGGGCGGAGAGGACGCCGAGTTGCTGGTCCATCAGCGTCGATGTGACCGGAGTGAACTCGACGTCGATCCGCTGCGTCTCCGTGGCTGATCGTCCTGGCGTCGGCGAGGCGGCGCCCTCGAGCGCGTTGCCCGGAAACGGCCGGCATGCGATCGGGTGCCATGCGACGCCGCACGGGCCCCCTGCCCCATCGGCCGGCCGGCGCGGCGCTGCTCGCCGTGCTGGCGGCACTCGCCGCGTCACCCGCGGCGGCGGCGGCGCCACGCCCGAACATCGTCGTCGTCGTCCTCGACGACGTGCGCCCGGACGGGATCGATCGCATGCCGGTGCTGCTCGAGCGCATCGCCGCGCGCGGCGTCACGTTCCGTCATGCCTTCGCCCCCAATGCCTCCTGCGCGCCGAGCCGTGCCTCGCTGCTCACCGGGCTCTCGGCAGCGCGCCACGGCGTGCTGCAGGTGGCGGGACCGCTCGGTGGCGCGCGCCGCTTCCGCGAGAGCGGCGCCGATCGCGCAACGCTCGCCACCTGGCTGCAGGCGGCGGGCTACCGGACGGGCTTCTTCGGCAAGTACCTGAACGCCTATGCGCTCGCCGGTCCGCCGCGCGCCACCGCCGCGGTGCCGTACGTGCCGCCGGGCTGGCTGCACTGGTGGGCGCTGGCCTCGCCCGAACACTACGGCGGCCGCCGCGGCATGGCCTATCGCGCGGTCGCCGGCGACCGCATCGAGACGTTCGGCGACCACACCAGCGACGCCCAGTACAGCACCCGCACGACGGCGGCACAGCTGCGCGCGTTCGTCGCCGATGCGGTGCGCGCCGGCACGCCGTTCGTCGCCTGGTGGACGCCGCTCGCCGCGCACGGCGAGCAGCGGACGATGCTGCCGGTGCCCGAGGAGCGCTTTGCCAGCGCGTTCGACGGGCTCGCGCCGTGGCGGCCGCCGGGCTGGAACGAGGCCGAGGTGCGCGACAAGCCGCGCTGGGTGCGGGCAAACCAGCGCCGCCCGCAGGCGCGGGCGCTCGCCGCGCTGATCGACCGGCTGCGCCGCCGCCAGTACCAGACGCTGCTGTCGGTCGACGAGCAGCTCGGCGCGCTGCTCGACGAGCTGGCAGCGCGCGGCGTCGACGAGGACACGATCGTCGTCGTCACCAGCGATCACGGCATCGGCTGGGGCGAGCACCAGCTCTGGGGCGAGAAGGGCTGCGCGTACGAGGCATGCCAGCGCGTGCCGCTGCTCGTCCGCTACCCGCGCCGCGTCGCCGGCGGCCGCGTGCTCGACATCCCGGCGCTGAACGTCGACCTCGCCCCGACGCTCGCGGCGCTCGCCGGCATCGCCGTGCCGCCCGACCTCGACGGCCGCGACCTGTCGCCGTGGCTCGTCGGCGGCGCCGACGGCGCGCCGCGCACCGACTACCTGCTCGACCACTGGCGGCTCGACCGCGGCGATACGCTGCGCCTCGACGGCGCGCCGGCCGACGGCACGCGCGTGCGGCTCTTCTTCGGCGACACGCGGCGGCGGCCGCGCCCGTCGCGGCTGTTCGAGCTCGACGTCGGCGATGGCGTCGCCGCCGGCGCCATCGCGGTGCCGATCGGCGCCGACGACACGGCGACGCTCACCGCCTTCGCCGCCGCGGTGCGCGCCGCCGTGCCGGGCAGCACGGCGCGCGTCGATACCGCGCGCCGCGCGCTTTCCGTCAGCCAGCCGCCGCACGCCGACGCGCGCCGCAGCGTCTATTTCTGGCCGGTGACGGCGCGCGGCGGCGCGGTCGTCGCCGGCGAGCCGATCCCCGACTACCTCGGCGTGCGCGACGTCGCCGGCGGCTTCACCTGGGTGGAATACGAAACCGGCGAGCGCGAGCTCTACGACCTCACGCGCGATCCGTACGAGCTCGTCAACCGCGCCGCCGACCCCGCCTACCGCGCCGTCCGCGCCCGGCTCGCGCAGCGCCTGCGCGAGCTGCGTGCCCGCGGGCGCGCCGGGTAACCGCCTGCGCCGGCTTGTCTCGCCGCGCGCTTTGCCGGTACTTTCCGCCCGTCCAGCACGCCCGCACCGCTTCCATGCACGACTCCACTCCCGAGCCCACGCCCTCGCCGGCCGACGCGCCCGGCCCGGCGGCGGCCCCGGCGGACACGATCGGCCTTGCCGACCTCGCCGTCGTCGTCCTCAACTGGAACCGCAAGGACGAGACGCTCGCCTGCCTCGACAGCCTCGCGCAGGCCGACCTCGGCGGCGCGACGGTGTGGGTGGTCGACAACGGCTCGCACGACGGCTCGGTGGCGGCGATCCGCGAGCGCCATCCGTGGGTGCAGCTGATCGAGCTGCCCGCCAATCACGGCTTCGCCGGCGGCAACAACGCCGGCATGCGCGCCGCGCTCGACGCCGGGGCGCGCGGCGTCTACCTGCTCAACAACGACACCTACGTCGCGCGCGATTTCCTGCACCCGCTGCTCTGGATCCTCAACGCCCACGAGCGCGTCGGCGCGATCTCCAGCGTCGCGCTGCGCGCCGATCAGCCCGATCTCCTCGACGCCGCGTTCCTCGACATCTACTTCGGCCACGGCATCGTCTGGCATTACGGCGTCAACGCGCTGCCCGGCGAGGGCTTCGACCAGCCGCGCGAGATCGACGCCGGCATCGGTTGCGGCATGCTGTTCAGCGCCGCGGCGCTCGGCGCGATCGGCCTGCTCGACGAGGACTACTTCGCCTACCACGAGGAGGTCGACTGGTGCTTCCGCGCCCGCCAGGCCGGCTTCCGCATCTTCTACCAGCCGTTCTCGCGCATCTGGCACTACGGCTCGCGCAGCACCGACGTGCAGCGCACCAATCGCCCGCAGCTGCTCACCGGCGAGGACCAGCTCCCCAATCCCGTGCCGCTCTCCTGGAGCCCGGTGCGCAGCTACCTCGGGGCGCGCAACGCGGTGCGCTTCGTGAAGAAGCACGCGACCGCGTACCAGACCGCATTCTTCTGGTACTCGACGCTGCGCGCGCTGCCGCTCGAGTACCTCGCCGCGGTGATGGGCCGCGAGGAGGAGTACGAGATCGGCAAGTGGACGTACCCGCGCGTGCTCGAATTCTTCTTCCTCGCCCGCCACGGCATCCGCTGGGACGCGACCGCCTCCGCCGGCGCGCGGCTGCGGACGCTGCTGCGCGCCCTGCCCCACCTGCCCCGCGACCTGTTCGTCACCCTGCCGCGCCTGCTGTGGGCGGCGCACCGCGACGGCCACGTCGCGCAGCCGCTCGCCGAGGCGCGCGGGCTGTGGGACGGCATCTGGAATCGCCCGCTGCCGCTCGCGCGGCTCGGGCTGCGCTGAGCGCCGCGCCGTGGCGTTCAAGCAGTACGTCCGCGCCGAGATCGCCGCCGGCCTCGACGAAACCTGTCAGTTCGAGCCGTGGGCGGCGGCGATGCCGGGGCGCGCGTACTACGACGTGCACGTCTCGGTGATCGAGGCGCGCGAGACCTGCCTGCCGACGCTGCGCCGCGTCCTCGGCACGCCGGGCAAGCGCATCCTCGAATCGGGCTGCGGCAGCGGCCGCTGGCTCGCGTACTTCGAGCGTCTCGGCCAGCATCCGGTCGGCATCGACGACAGCGCCGCGCCGCTCGCCGTGGCGCGCGCCCACGATCCCGCCCTGCAGCTCGTGCGCGGCGATGCCGTGCACACGCCGTTTCGCGACGCGAGCTTCGACGTCGTCTTCTCGGCCTACGTCGCCGAACACTTCGAGGACGGCCCGCAGCCGCTCCTGCGCGAGATCCACCGCCTGCTGCGTCCCGACGGCCTGCTGATCCTCATCGTCCCGTTCGAGAGCCTCTTCCGCCGCTTCGTCACGCACCGCGTCCTGCAGGCCTGGTACGCGCTCTGCCGCCGCCGCGGCCGGCCGCTCGCGTTCACCGAGTTCCGCTACGCGCGCCGCGACGTCGAGCGCTTCCTCACCGAGACCGGCTTCCGGCTCGAGCACCTCGAGCCCGACGACTTCCGGCTGCCGTGGGCGAAGGGCCTGAGCCTCGACCTCGGCCCGGCGGTCCGCGAGCCCGGCGAGGACTGGCACATCCGCCCCTGGGGCCGCGTCCTCGCGCGCGCCCTCGACCGCTTCTCCCCCTGGGCCCGCTGCGCCGGCATTCTCGCGCTGGCGCGCCGGTCCTGAGGCGAGTAGCGTTCCGGCGCTGGTGACGCCGGCAGTTGAGTCCGCCGGAGCCGGCGCGGTACGGTAGCGCGCGTGCGTGTCGCTCCCGTTTCGCTGCCGGCCAGCCCGGTCTCGCCCTCGATTCTCGACGACAGCGAGACGCTGACCGCCTGCCTCGCCACGCTCGCCGAGCGCTACCCGGACTACGGCTGCCTGACCATCGTCGACCGCACGCTGCACGGCGCGCCGATCGCGATCGGCACGCTCTGGGCGCGCGCCGAGGCGGTGCAGCGCGGGCTCGTCGCGCACGGCCTCGCGCCGGGCGACTTCGTCGCCATCATCCTGCCCACCGGCGCCGAGCTCGTCGCGGCGTATTTCGGCGTCATGCTCGCCGGCGGCGTGCCGGCGCTGATCGCGACGCCGTCCAACCGCCTCGCCGACCAGCAGGTGTACGCGGCGCGCGTCGGGACGATCCTCGCCAACGCGCAGGCGTTCGCCGTCTACGGCGACGACGAGGTCGCCGCCGTGCTGCGTGCCGAGCGCGCCGTGCTGCCGCCGCACACGCGCATTCTCACCGCCGGCGACCTCGCCGGCGCGCCGGCGTGCGCGCCGCGCCCGCCCGCCGGCGACGACATCGCCACCGTCCAGTACTCCTCCGGCTCGACCGGCCCGCCGAAGGGCGTGCTGCTCAGCCACCGCGCGATCCTCAACAACCTGCGCGCGCTGCGCACCGTGCTCGCCGTGCGGCCGCACGACGTCGGCATCAACTGGATCCCGCTCTACCACGACATGGGGCTGATCGACGGCTTCCTGCTGCCGCTGCTCAGCGGCTGCCCGACGGTGCTCATCCCGACGATGGAGTTCATGCGCGATCCGGCGTCGTGGCTGTGGGCGATGCACCGGTTCCGCGGCACGCAGACCTGGGCGCCGAACTTCGCCTACGCCCTGTGCGCCAAGCGCGTGCGCGAGGCCGACCTCGCCGGCCTCGACCTGTCGAGCTGGCGGCTGGCGCTGTCGGCCTCGGAGCCGATCCTCGCCACGACGCTGCGCGACTTCAGCGCGCGGTTCGCGCCGTACGGCTTCCGCCCCGAGGCGTTCACCACGCTCTACGGCCTCGCCGAGAACGTCACCGCCGTCACCGCCCACCCGGTCGACGCGGCGCCGCGCGTCGACTGCGTCGATCGCGCCGCGCTCGCCACGGCCGACGCGGCCCGCCCCGCCGCCGGCGCCGGCGGCGTCGAGCTCGTCTCCTCCGGCTGCCCGCTGCCCGACTGCACGGTCGAGATCCGCGACGAGCAGCGCCGGCCGCTGCCCGAGCGCCGCGTCGGCACGATCTGGGTGCGCAGCACCTACCTCTTCGCGCGCTACCACCGCGACCCCGAGGCGACCGCGGCGGCGCTCGTCGACGGGTGGCTGAACACCGGCGACCGCGGCTATCTGCACGACGGCCACCTGTACTTCGTCGCGCGCGACAAGGATCTCATCGTCGTCGGCGGCGAGAAGTACGCGCCGCAGGACGTCGAGAGCGCGATCAATGCCGTCCCCGGTGTGCGCGAAGGCTGCGTCGCCGCGTTCGGCGTCCTCAACGAGGCGCGCGGCACCGAGGATCTCGCCGCGGTCGTCGAGACGAAGGAGGCCGACCCCGCCGCGCTCGAGCCGCTGCGCGAGGCGATTCGCGCCGCGGTCCTGCGCGCCACCGGCCTCGGCCTGCGCCACGTGCTGCTCGTGCCGCCGGGCGGCATCGAGAAGACGAGCAGCGGCAAGCTGGCGCGCCGCGCGACGCGCCTGCGGTACGCCGCCGCGTGGCAGGCGCCGGCGGGCGGGGAGCGGTGATGGACACCGCCGCCCTCACGGCCGTGATCCTCGCCTTCCTGCGCGAGGAGCTCGGCGTGCACGACGCGATCGCCCCCGGCACCTCGCTGCTCGCCAGCGGCGTCGTCGATTCCGCCGGGCTCGTCCGCCTCGCCGCCGTGCTCGAACGCGAGACCGGTCGCGAGATCCCCGACCGCGATCTCACCCCCGAGCACTTCGATTCGATCGACCGGATCCTGCGCTACCTGGAGCAGCGATCGTGACGGCACGCGGGCGCCGCCGTGCCGCGCGCGCGCCCCGGCCCGGAGGAAGCGGGACCGCATGAGCTACAAGGTTTATCTCTTCGACGCCCTGAGCCCGATCGAATGGAGCCAGGCGGGCTGGAAGGTCGAGGGCGATCGCGTCAACCTCGCCGACTGCGACATCGAGTTCATCCGCGACGCGCTGCTCGCGCATCTGCCGCGTGAGGGGCTGATCGTCGACGCCGGCTGCGGCACGGCGCGCTGGCCGATCTACCTGCGGCAGCGCGGCTATCGCGTCTTCGGGCTCGAGTGGAGCGCCGAGGCGTGCGCCATCGCCCGCCAGCAGGACGCGACGCTCGAGCTCGTGCGCGCCGACGTGCGCGCCGCGCCGCTGCGCGACGCCTCGGTCGATGCGCTGCTGTCGCTCGGCGTCGTCGAGCACGACGAGGCGGGCCCCGAGGCGGCGCTGCGCGAGGCGCGCCGCATCCTCAAGCCGGGCGGCATCATGGTGCTCGCCGTGCCGTACGACAACCCGCTGCGCCGCCTGCTGACCAACCACCTGCTCAACGCCGCGACGCGCAGGCGCCGGCGCGCCGGCTGGCATCTCGGCTTTGCCGAGTACCGCTTCACCGCCCGCGAGGTGCACGATTTCCTGCGCGCCACCGGCTTCGAGGTGGTCGCCGACTACCCGAACGACCTGCGGCCGCCGAAGAACGTCGGCGTGTGGGTCGACGTCAACAACCTGACCATCGACCCGTTCCGGCCGCTGACGCCGGACAAGCTCTTCGTCCTCCCCGGCCTCGCCGGCCGCATCGCCGCCTTCCTCACCCGCCACGCGCCGTGGCTCGTCTGCGGCGAGATCGTGTGCATCGCCCGCGCCGTCTGACGGCGCGGACGAGGTCGGGGCTGCGAGCGAAGCTGAGGACTTCTCAGCCTGCCGGGCGCGGCGCGTCCGGCTTGCGCGCGCAGATCAGCATGCGCCAGGCGAAGGCGGCGAGCACGCGGCCGAGCACGGGCGTGTGCAGCAGCCGCTCTTCCAGCGTGAGCAGGCCGGTGAGCAGGCGGGCGTGGCCGGCGAACGGCGAGCCGGAATAGCAGCCGGTCAGCGGGTAGGCGAGCACGTCGCTGCGCCGGTACGTCCACGCGAGGCCGTGCGCGTCGAGCACGCGCAGGATCGTGCGCTCGTCGAACGCGTCCTTGTAGCGCTGATCGATCGGCGACTCGTACTCGACGCCGTGGCGGAAGACGAGCGGGTCGAGCAGGCGGTGCACGGTGCGGGTGAACGGCGACGACACCGGCTCGAAGAGGATCAGCAGGCCGCCGGGGGCGAGCACGCGGATCGCGTCGCGCAGGCCGGCGGGGTAGTCGATCAGGTGGTGCAGCGCGCCGTCGTAGACCACGGCGGCCACCGAGCCGTCGCGCAGCGGCAGCTGCTCGCCGTCGGCCATCGCGCCGGCGAGGCCCTGCGCCGGCAGCGCGTACACGGCGCGCGAGAGATCGAGGCCGACGCAGACGCGCCCGGGCAGCGCGCGGCGCAGCCAGGCGAGCAGGTGGCCCTTGCCGCAGCCGATCTCGACCACCGGCCCGGGCGGCGCCGCCGCGAGCGGCGCCGCGAGGCGCTGCCACTGGCGCGCGAACACCGCCGCCGAGCCCGCCGCCTGATACGGGACGTCGAGCAGCGCGTGGCCGACGGTGTTCTGCCACTCGCGCTCCTCGCGCCGGTCGCGCGCCAGGCGCTCCGCGGCGGGCTCCGGCGGCGTCATCCCTCGCGTCCCCATCCGTCCTCCCAGCGCTTGCGCACCACCAGGCGCAGGATGCGCCACAGCGTGCCGGCGCGCTGGTAGCGCGAGCGCACGTACGGCGACTCGAGGTCGCGGTTGTAGTAGTTGATCGGCACCTCGATGATGCGCTTGCGGGCGCGCAGCGCCTCGATGACCAGCTCCGGGAAGAGCTCGACGCCCGGCGAGGTGATCTGGTCGCGCACCGTCTCGTACGTCGAGCGCCACAGCGCGCGGTACACGCAGCAGATGTCGGTGAAGCGCGCATCGAAGCGCCACCACAGCACCTCGACGAGCTTGGCGAGCCCGATGTGCACGGCGCGGATCAGGCCGCGCATGTTCGCGCCCTGCTCGATCATCTGCCGCGTCGTGCGCGTGCCGACCACCATGTCGCAGTCGCGCAGGTAGACGAGCAGCTTGCTCACGTCGCTCGGCACGAACGTGTCGTCGCAGTAGGTCAGCACCAGCACCGCGCCGCGCGCGCTGTCGAGGCCGAGGCGGGCGAGCGTGCCGGCCGGCGCCGCGGGATCGTCGGCGTACACGACGCGCACCTTCGCGCCGGTCGCGCCGGCGGCGAGCGCCGGAAACGGCCGCGGCGCGGCGACGACGATCTCGTCGAGCTCGTCCTCCTCGGCGAAGCGCGCGATCGGCCGCACCGCCGCCTCGCTCTCCTCGTCGATGATGTAGACGAGGCTCTTGGTGCGCGCGGCGAACGTGCGGCTGCGCACGAGATAGTTCGCGTAGTTCAGGTCGTCGCGCGAGTTGACGTTCACGTACGTGCCGCGCAGCGCGAACGGCACGAGTCGGCCGCCGTCGCGACACAGGTGGTCGAGCCAGGTCGTCCAGTCGCGCGGGCCGCGGTCGGGATCGGCGAACGCGGCGCGCAGCCGGCGCAGCGCCTCGGGATGGAGGACATAGGTGCCGGCGCCCATCAGGCCGCTGACCACGCGGCGCGGCTTCTCCTCGAGGCCGACGATGCGGCCGTCCTGCAGCGCGACGATGTAGTTCTTGCGGATGTGCTTGGGGTTGTCGGTCGCCACCAGGCCGCAGGTGACCAGCGCGCTGGCGTCGAGCTGCGCGCGCAGCTCGGCGTGGTTGGAGTCGACGTAGCACTCGTCGGCGAGCACCATGACGCAGTGCGCGTCGATGTGCTGCGCCCCGAGGTACACCGAGTAGGGCAGCTCGAGGTCGAGCCGGTCGTTGCGCAGGTACGTCAGCCGCATGTCGAAGCGCGCGCCGTCGCCGAGGTGCTGCTCGATCACCTCGCCGCGGTGGCCGACGACGATGAACACCTCGCGGACGCCGAGCTGGTCGCGCAGCAGCAGCACGTTGCGCTCGATCAGCGGCACGCCGTCGACGGCGAGCATCGATTTCGGGATGGTCGCCGTGTACGGATACGCGCGCACGCCGCGGCCGGCGGCGGGGATGAGGCCGACGAGGTTCATGCAGAAGGCGTGCGGAGGTGCGGAGGTGCGGAGGTGCGGAGGGGGTGACCGGTGACCGGTGACCGGTGACCGGTGGGGCCGCGCCCTGGAGGGCGCCGCTCCGTCGGCGCCCGTTGGATACGAGAGAGCGGGTCGTGCGCGAGTGCCGCCGTACCGGCCGCATGGGAGGTGCGGAGGGGCGGAGGTGCGGAGGTGCGGAGGTGGTGACCGGTGGCCGGTGACCGGTGACCGGTGGCGATCTCGCTGACAGCTGACGGCTGACAGCTGACAGCGGATCGCTGACGGCTGACCGTCGGGCGCCGACGGCGGGCGGCTGACGGCTGACAGCCGAGCGCCCATCTGGTAGCCAGCGCGCCGTGACTGCGTCCGCCTCCCTCGACATCGTCGTGCCGGTGCTGAACGAGCGCGGCACGGTCGAGCCGCTGATGGCGCGGCTGCGCGCGGCGGTCCCCGACGCGCATCTGATCTTCGTCGACAACGGCTCGACCGACGGCACGCGCGAGTGGCTGGCGGCGCAGCCGGCCGTGACGCTCATCACGCACGACGGCGATCTCGGCTACGGCGCCTCGATGCTCGACGGCTTCGCCGCCGGCGGCGGCGCGCACATCGTCATGATCGACGCCGATCTCGAGTACCACCCGGAGGACATCCCGGCGCTGGTGGCGGCGCTCGACCGCGCGCATGTCGTGTACGGCTCCCGCTTTCTCGACCGGTCGTTGCAGAGCGCTCCGATGCCATGGGCACGCGCCGCCGGCAACCGCCTGGTCAGCCGCGTGTTCGGCGTGCTGTTCGGCCAGCGGCTGAGCGATCTCTACACCGGGCTGCGCGGCGTGCGGCGCGAGGCGCTGGCGCGGCTGACGCTGCGCACCACCGGTTTCGACTTCGTCGTCGAGCTCGCCGCGCAGGCGGCGCGCGCCGGGCTGACGCTCGGCGAGGTGCCGATCCACTACACGCCCCGCGAGCTCGGCACCTCGAAGATGCACCACGCGCGCGAGCTGCTGCGCTTCATCCGGCGCACCGCCCGCCTGTGGGCCGGGGCGTGAGGAGACGCCGCGGAGACAGCCGATTGGCCAGCGAGGCACGGAGGGCACCGAGTCGAAGTGTCAGTCACATCGGGAGCTCGGTGACCCCGTCGACTCGGTGTCCGCTGCGCCTCGGTGGCCCAGGATCGATTCTCGCGTTCCGCTCCCCTCACGCGCCGAGCCAGCGCATCAGGCGCACGACCGGGGTGTCGGGCAGCTCGTTGGTCGGCACCGGCATGCGGATCGTGATCTTGTCGCGGCGCAGGCGGCCGGCGAAGCCGTCGAGCATGCCGGTGACGAAGTGCTCCTGGCCGAGGACGGCGCGGATGACGGCGTTCAGCGCGAAGGCGCTGATGCGCATCGTGATGCCGAGGATCATCATCGCCACCAGCCACGCGAACTGCAGCGGGTTGGCGTGCTTCTTGGCGAACAGGATCGCGTTGCGGCCGAGGAAGTAGCCGTAGGAGAAGACGATCGGCTTCGAGAGGTCGGCGCTCGACGCGCCGCGGTGGTGGATCGCGGCGGTGTCGACGTAGACGATGCGGTAGCCGAGCTTGCGCGCCCGCATGCACCAGTCGACGTCCTCGTTCACCTGGAAGAACTCCTCGTCGAAGATGCCGACGGTCTCGAGCGCGGCGCGCGACATCATGCAGCCGTTGCCGATCACCCAGTCGACGTCCTTCGGCGACGATTCCGGGTAGTCGCGCACGAAACGGCCGTGCGTGCGCACCAGCATCGGGCCCCAGTTGAGCACGCCGTACTTGCCCCACGTGTACACCGGGTTCTGCAGGTAGAGGTTCTTCGCGCCGGTGATCGCGATGCGCGTGTCGCTCTGCATGACGCGCACCAGCTCGTCGAGGCAGGTCGGCGTCATCTTCGTGTCGCTGTTGAGGATGAAGACGTAATCCGTGCCCTGCTCGAGCGCGTGGCGGATGCCGACGTTGTTGCCGCCGACGTAGCCGAGGTTGTCGTCGTTGACGAGCAGCGTCGCCCACGGAAAGCGCGCGCGCACGGTCTCGACGGTGTCGTCCGCCGAGGCGTTGTCGACGACCACGACCTCGAGGTTCGGGTACGTCACCTCGCTGAAGCTCTCGAGGCACATGACGATGTCGTCGACGCGATTCCAGGTGAGGATGATGACCGTGACCTTGGGGGTCGCCGGAACGGGGGTCGGTGCGTTCACCGCAGGCCTCCTTTGGAGATGCTCGGGCCGGAGACGGGTTCCGCGTCGGCGGCCAGATCGAGGGACGGTGCGTCGACCGTCCAGGCAAAACGGGCTTGCAGATCGACGAAGCCGTCGCGGCTGAGACTGCCGTGCACGACGAACTGCACCACGCCCTCGTAGAGATCGAGAAAGGTCGTCATCTCGCGATCGGCGGCGCCGATCCAGACCGTGTAGGTCCCGTTCTGCAGCGCGGCGACGAAGGTCGCGCGCAGCTCGAGCGTCGCCCCCGGCACGAGCCGCGGCGTGCGCATCCGCTGCCAGTGCGTGTTGTCCGACGAGACCTGGATGCCGCGCGCGTCGCGGATCGCGAAGCCGAGCACCGGGGCGTCGAGCTCGCCGCGCACCTCGGCGCGCGCCACCAGCGTCGCGCGCTCGCCGGCGCGCAGCCGCGCGGCGCGCTGGCCGCGCTCGTTCTCGACCCACGCCTCGACGTACTTCAGCTGCCCGTCGCCGGAGCGATGCCGCTCGACCGCATCCGGCGTCGTCGGCGTCACGCCGGTCACCTCCTCGAGGTACTGGCGGGCGACGGTGTCGGGATCGCCGCGCAGCGCGATGACGCCGTGGCGCAGCCACACCGCCTCGTCGCAGAAGCGCTGCACCTGGGCGAGATCGTGGCTGACCAGCACCATCGTCTTGCGCCGCGCCTTGAGCTCCTCGAAGACGCCGAGACACTTGCGCTGGAAGTCCGCGTCGCCGACGGCGAGGATCTCGTCGAGCAGCATGATGTCGCTCTCCGACTGCAGCGCGGTGGCGAAGCCGAGGCGGGCGCGCATGCCGGTCGAGAGGTTCTTCAGCTTCGCGTCGCGGAAGCGCTCGAGGCCGGCGAACTCGATCGCCTCGTCGACCCGGCGCGCCGCCTCGCGGCGCGGATAGCCGAGCACCGCCGCATAGAGCTCGACGTTCTCGCGCACGGTGAGCTCGTTGCTGAAGCCGAGGCCGAGCTCGAGCAGCGCCGACATCGTGCCGTCGACGTGCACCTCGCCGCGATCGGGCGGCAGCAGCCCGGACATGATCTTGAGCAGCGTCGACTTGCCCGAGCCGTTGCCGCCGATGATGCCGACGAAGCTGCCGGACTCGATCGTCAGGTTGACGCCGCGCAGCGCCTCGAACTGCTCGTAGGTCGTGCCGCGGAAGCCGCTGAGGAAGCGCTCGGTGAGCGTCGTGTGCACCTCGTGCGGGATGCGGAACGCCTTGTGAACGTCGCGGAGCTCGATGGCGGGCATGGCGAGGCTCACTGCCGGCGTGCGGCGGCAGCCGGGCGCGGGGCGCCGGCGGCGGGCGGCGTCGGGCGGGACGATGCGATCGGTGTCATGGCTGGCAATCGGGTCGACGGGGCTCCGCGCGCCGCGTCGCGGCGGCGCGCTGGCGGCTCAGAAGTGCTCCACGAGGCGGTGCTGCATGCGCCGGAAGCTCCAGTAGCCGAGGATGCACACGGCAATCGACATCGCCGTGGTGAGCAGCAGGCCGCGCGGCCCCGGCCACCAGCCGTAGATCAGCGCCCGGCGCGCATCGCCGATGATGCGGCCGACCGGGTTCACCCACACGATCCAGCGCCACTGCTTCGGCACCATGAGGTCGAGATAGATGATCGGCGTCAGCCAGAAGCCGACCTGCAGCACGATGCCCCAGAGATAGCCGACGTCGCGGTAGCGCACATAGAGCGGCGCGAGCAGCAGCGAGGTGCCGAGCGTCAGCAGGATCAGGTCGGCGAGCAGGATCGGGAAGGTGATCGCGGTGATCGTCAGCGGCGTGCCGGTGACGCGCAGGATGACGGCGAGCACGATCAGGTTGATGACGAAGGTCAGCCCGGCGCTGAGCAGCGCCGCGTAGACCATCACCTCGCGCGGCAGCACGGTCTTGGTCAGCAGGTCGGCGCGCGTCAGCAGCGCGTTGGCGCCCGACGACGTGCCCTCGGAGAAGAAGTTCCACAGCACGACGCCGAGCAGCAGGAAGCCGGGGTAGTTCGGCACGTCGAGCCGCATGAAGTACGTGAAGACGACGTAGTAGATGATGAAGAACATCAGCGGCTGCAGCACCGACCAGGCGTAGCCGAGCGCCGAGTGCGTGTAGCGGATCTTGAAGTCCTTCAGCGCGAACTGCAGCACCAGCCAGCCGTAGCTCGCGCGCCGGCCGCCCCACGCCGTCGGCGCGCCGGCCCGGATGCGGCGCGCCCCGTTGCGCGCGGCCGCGCCCGCCGTCTGTGTTGCTGCCCCCCGCATGTGGAACATTGAGCGATTACTAGGTCTTGCGGATTCAAACAACGGCGAAAGGGGGGCGCGGCGCGGATTCCGCGCTGCGACGACCGGGGCGCCTCGCGAGCGAGACGCGTCCGGGAGCGCGGGCGGCCCGCCCGCGGCGGGGAGCGGGTGAGGTGGCGTGCGGATGCGGCGTGTCGCCGCGTGGCGGCATCGCCGTTCCGCCGGAGCAGCACGCCGCAGGCACCGTCCTGTCGCGTTCCCGCCCCCACGCGCTGCGCTGCGGGCGGGCCGCCCGCGCTCCCGGACGCGTCATCCGACGTGGCTGGCGTCCACCGCGTCGGGCAGCCCGAGCGCGGCGAACGGCACCGGGCGGTCGCGCCAGCCGTCGAGCGTGCCGCGCAAAAAGGCGCGCTCGCGGGCGAGCGCGCTGCGGTCGCGCCGCCAGGCGGCG
>CBFGUK010000012.1:0-47152 GCA_965651925.1 uncultured bacterium
TTCGTCTGGTTGTTGTCGGCCTTGGCGAGCGCGTCGGTGATGAGGTGGTGCTCGACCTGGTCGACGATGTCGGCGAGGGAGGCGCCGTCGCCGCCGACGGCGGTGAGGGCCTCGCCGGCGAGGGTGCGGACGGTGTCGGTCTCGGCCTGCACGGCGAGGAGCGCCGGGGGCAGGTCGTCGCAGCTCAGCTCGCTGCCGAGGGTGAGCGCGAGGGCGCGCTCGACGACGTTCTCGAGCTCGCGGACGTTGCCCGGCCACCGGTAGCGCAGCAGGCAGTCGTAGGCGTCGCGCGCGAAGCGCTTCTCGGGGACGCCGAGCTCCTTCGATTTGCGCTGCAGGAAGTGGCGGATGAGGAGCGGCAGGTCCTCCGGCCGCTCGCGCAGCGGCGGCAGGTGGATCGCGACGACGTTGAGCCGGAAGTAGAGATCGGGACGGAAGCTGCCGTCCTGCATGCTCTTGTCGAGGTCGCGGTTGGTGGCGGCGACGACGCGCACGTCGACGGTCACCGGCTGCGAGCCGCCGACGCGGCAGAACGAGCCGGTCTCGAGCACGCGCAGCAGCTTCGCCTGCGTCGCCGGATTCATCTCGCCGATCTCGTCGAGGAAGATCGTGCCGCGGTGCGCGCTCTCGAAATGGCCGATCTTGCGCGAGTGCGCGTCGGTGAACGCGCCGCGTTCGTGACCGAAGAGCTCGCTTTCGAGCAGGTTCTCGGGGATCGCCGCGCAGTTGATCGCCACCAGCGGCCCGCTGGCGCGCGGGCTGTTGTAGTGCACCGCCTTGGCGATCACTTCCTTGCCCGTGCCGCTCTCGCCGGTGAGCAGCACCGTGGTGCGCAGCGGCGCGACACGGCCGACGGTGTCGAGCACGCGCTGCATCGCCGGCGAGCGGCCGATGACGTTGTCGAAGCCGTAGCGCTGCCCGACCTCCTGGCGCAGCGCCTGCACTTCCTGGAGCAGCGCCGCCGACTGCGCCGCGCGCTCGACCGTGACGATGAGCTCGTCGACGTCGAACGGTTTCGTCACGTAGTCGAAGGCGCCGAGCTTCATCGCGCCGACCGCGGTCTTCACGGTCTTCGTCGCCGTCAGCATGATGACCTGCGGCGCGGCGCTGCGGGCGCGGATGCGCTCGAGCACCTCGAGGCCGTCGAGGCCGGGCATCAGCACGTCGAGCAGCACGACGTCGAACGGCTGCTGCTCGATCGTGGCGAGTGCCGCCTCGCCGCAGTCGGCGAGCGTGACCGCGGCGCTCTCCTTGAGAATGAGGCGCAGCGACTCGCGGACGCTTGCCTCGTCGTCAACGACCAGTACGCGGGGATGATCCATGGGCGGGTTCCTGCGGGGCGTCCTCCGCGACGGTGAAGCGGATGACGACCATGCGGGGGTCCTCGGCGGCGACGGCGACGTGCGCGCCGTTGCGATCGAGGACCGCGTTCGCGATGGCCACCCCGAGCGGCGGCGCCGTGGTGACGTCGCTGCGGTCGAGCAGGGTGGCGAGGTGATTGCCGAGCGGATCGGCATCGTCGGGCAGTCGGATGTGCAGGGTCGCCGGCGGCGCGACGCCGAGGCGCACGACGCTGTCGCGCGCGAGATCGCGGGCCAGGGCGCGCAGCAGGTTGCCGAGCGCGTAGGTGACGTGTTGCGGGTCGGCGCTGACCGGCACCGCCGGCAGCGGCTCGTGCTCGAGGTGGACGCCGCGCGCGGCGAGCGCGAAGCGGCATTCCTCGAGCGCCGGGTCGAGCAGCTCGGCGAGCGGCACCGGGCGCACCGCCGGCCCGTCGAGGCGCGTGAACTCGAGCAGGTTCTCGAGCGTGTGGTCGATCTGCGCCACCGCCTCGCCGGTGAGGCGCGCGACCTGCTCGGCGTCCTCGCCGCCGCCGGCGCTGCGGCGCAGGTGATGGGCGAACGTCTTCAGCGTCACGAGCGGATTCTTGAACTCGTGCGCGAGCTCGTTGATGATCAGGTCGAGCTGCTGGGCGCCGAGCGACGCCTGGCCGGCGGCGTCGGCGGCGCGCGCGCGTTCGCGCGGCAGCCGTCCGCCGTCGAAGAGCAGATCGTCGGCATCGAGCAGCGGCTGGCGGGTGAGGGCGAGGCTGCGCGCGAGGACCGCCTCGAGCTCGGTGACGTTGCCGAACCAGAGATAGTTGCGCAGCCGCTCCAGGGCGCGCTCGGTGAGCACCGCCGGCGGGCGGCCGAGCGCGCGCGCCAGCTCGCCGGCGAGCTGCTGCGCCAGCGCCGGGACGTCGTCCGGCCGCTCGCGCAGCGGCGGCAGGCGCGCGGTGAGCAGCGTCAGCCGGTAGTAGAGCTCGGGCAGCAGCGCGCCGCCCTCGAGCGCGTCGGCGAGATCGCCGGTGCTGGCGGTGATCAGTCGCACCGTGCCGCCGTCGGCGCCGATCAGCGTGCCGCCCGGCGTCAGCGCGCCGAGGAGCTCGTCCTGGACCGGGCGCGGCGCGGCGTCGACGCGGGTGAGATACAGCGTGCCGAGGCCGGCGGTGGCGAGCGCGCGCTCGACCGCCAGCTCGCCGGCATCGACGCAGAGGAGCTGCCGCGGGGTGCCGCTGCCGTGCACGGCGCGCGCGACGGCGCGCTTGCCGACGCCGGGCTCGCCGGCGAGGTGCAGCGGCAGCGCGCTGCGCACGGCTTCGGCCAGCACGCGCGCCGCATCGGGCGGCACGAACGGCGGTTCGATGCGCGCCCGCGGCGCGTCGCGCGCCACCGGCGCCGCCGGGCGCGCCAGCGCGGCGGCGACCTGGCGCCGCAGCTCGCGCGGCGAAAATCCCTGCGGCAGGCGCGGGCCGGGCGGCAGCCGCGCGTCGGGCTCCTCCACCCAGAGCACCGCCATCCCCTCTGGCAGCGGCCGCGCCGCGATCGCCGCGGCGGCGATCAGGAGATCCGGGGCGGGCTCGATGGCGCGGCGGGCGAGATACTGATCCGCCTCCATCGCGTGCACGTCGTACTCCCCCGCGAGGAGGATTCCGACCGTCTCGCGAACGGCCGGCGAATCATGCACGACCAGAATGCGTTGCAGCGCCACGCCGCACGTCCTCCCCAACCCCACCTGGGGCACCACCCCCCACCGAGGCGGTGCACAAAAACGTGCATAGCGGCTTCAGTCAGAAAAAGTCAATGATTTTCCCGGTTGTGACGGGATGCGTGCGACCTGCGCCGGCACGCGCAGCGGCACAGAGAATTTCTTTGAAAAAGTTTAGGAAAGCATGGTAACTCGGTCACACCTGTCATTGCAGGTCTGCGGCTGTGGGCAGACAGATTTGCCAGACTCTGATGGAATCACTCATGATCGGATTGCGGGGTGCGCGCGCCTGACGGGGCGGCGAACCGCTTCGATCGCCGGGCGCGAGCTGACGTCTGACAATGCCTGAACCATTCGTGCGAGCGCCGGCAGCAGCCGAGCGCCAGGAGGATGAGCGCCTGATCGCGGTGCGCGAGGTGGTGCTCGACGACGCCGAGCATGCGGTCGGCAACCTGCTGCAGCGGCTGCATCATGTCGCCCGGGCGGCCGGTGGCGAGCTCGGCATGCACGGCGAGCGGTTGCAGGTCGCGCTCGACGATCTCGAGCGGCTGCTCGATCTGCTGTTCGCCTACGTGACGCCGGTGGAGATCGAGCTGCGCGCCACCGATGCCGGGCGCATTGCCGAGAGCCTCGCGGCGCAGCTGCGCGGCCAGCATGCCGAGGTCCAGGTCGGCGCCGGCGGCGCGGTGCGGGTGCTCGCCGATGCGCGCGCGATCGGCCGCAGCTTCCAGCTCCTCGCCCAGGCGCGCGCCTGGAACGGGCCGGTGACGCTCGGCGTGCTGCACGATGCCGGGCGCGAGCGGGTCGAGTTCGTCCTGCAGGCGGCGCCGGAGGGGCCGGCGACGGCGCACGGCAAGCTCGCCGCCGCGGTGGCGGCGCGGCTGATCGAGCTGCAGGGCGGCGAGCTGCGCGCCGCGGCCGACGGGCGCTGGGTGATTGCGCTGCCGGTGGCGGGCTGAACGATGGCCGGGTTCGAACCGCATCTGCTGGTCGTCGACGACGACCCCCTGATCCGCGAGGAGCTCGAGTCGCTGTTCGCCACCGAGCCCGTGCAGGTGACGTGCGTCGACACGGTCCCCGGCGCGCTCGAGCGCCTGACCGAACAGCCGTTCACGCTGGCGCTGGTCGACGTGCGCATCGGCGGCGGCGACGGCATCGCGCTGACCAGGGACATCCGCGAGCGCTGGCCGTCGGTCGACGTGATCATGATCACCGGCTACGGCAGCATCCGCAACGCCGTCGAGGCGATGCGGCAGGGGGCGACGGACTACATCACCAAGCCGTTCCAGCCCGAGGAGATCCTGCACGCCGTCAAGCGCACGCTCGACCACCGCCGCCTGGTCGACGAGGTCGAATACCTGCGCCAGCAGCTCTCCGACCGCTACTCGTTCGCGAACATGCTGAGCCGCAATCCGGCGATGCTCGAGATCTTCGCGACGCTCGAGATGCTGGCGCGCAACGACGTCACCGTGCTGATCACCGGCGAATCGGGCACCGGCAAGGAGCTCGCGGCGCGCGCCATCCACTTCCAGGGCAAGCGCAAGGCGGCGCGTTTCGTCGCCATCAACTGCGCCGCGGTGCCCGAGGCGCTGATGGAGAGCGAGCTGTTCGGCTACGAGCGCGGCGCGTTCACCGGTGCGATGAGCGAGCGCATCGGCAAGATCGAGCTCGCCAACGGCGGCACGCTGTTCCTCGACGAGGTCGAGAGCATTCCGCTGCCGATGCAGGCGAAGCTGCTGCGCGTCCTCGAGGAGCGCGCCATCGAGCGCCTCGGCGGCAACCGCCGCGTGCAGGTCGACATGCGCGTCGTCGCGGCGACCAACGTCGATCTCGCCAAGCTGGTGCGCGAGGGCAAGGTGCGCGAGGACTTCTACTACCGCATCAACGTCGTGCCGATCGCGCTGCCGCCGCTGCGCGAGCGCCGCGAGGACATCGCACTGCTGGTCGCCGAGTTCCTGCGCAGCAACGAGCTGGCGCGCGAGAAGGGCCTCAACCGGCTCAGCGAGCGCGCCCTGAACCAGCTGATGAGCTACGACTGGCCGGGCAACATCCGCGAGCTGTCGAACGTCATGGAGCGGGCGGTGCTGCGCGGCAAGGGCGACACGATCAAGGAAGTCGACGTGCCGGCGAGCGGGCGCGCCGAAGGGCGGCGCGGGCCGGTCGGACACTACCACCTGCCGCTGCGCGAGTTTCTCAAGGGAGCCGAGCGCGACTACCTCGCGCAGCTCCTCGACCAGTACCAGGGCGGCATCGCGCGCTGCGCGCGACACGCCTCGGTGGACCAGGCGACGCTGCACCGCAAGATCAAGGCGCACGGCCTGCGTGCCGACGACTACCGCCACAACGGCCGGGTGCACTGAATGTATTGTGATTTCTACCAGATGAAGGAACGGCCGTTTAACGTCACGGCCGATCCGAAGTTCCTCTACCTGAACGCGCGCTACCGCGAGGCGCTCGCCTCGCTGCATTACGGCATCACGCAGCGCAAGGGGTTCGTCACGCTGATCGGCGAGGCGGGCACGGGCAAGACGACGCTGCTCAAGAAGCTGCTCGACGACCTCGACCAGACCACGCGCACGGTGTTCGTGTTCAACACGAACGTCACGTTCGACGAGATCCTCGAGTACATCTTCGGCGAGTTCGACCTGCCGGTGCACAACGGCAAGCGGCTCTACATGCTGCAGCGCCTGAACCAGTTCCTGCTCGAGGAGCTCGGCAAGGGGCGCAACGTCGCGTTGCTGATCGACGAGGCGCAGGACCTCGACTACTCCGTGCTCGAGGATCTGCGGCTGCTCTCGAACCTCGAGACGGCGAAGGAGAAGATCCTGCAGATCGTGCTGTCGGGACAGCCCGAGCTCGGCCAGAAGCTCGGCAATCCCGGGCTGCGCCAGCTGCGCCAGCGCGTCGCGGTCAACTGCCGCCTGCTGCCGCTCAGCCGCGAGGAGCTGACCGAGTACATCCAGGCGCGCCTCGCCGCCGCCGGTGCCGCCGATCCGAAGCTCTTCGGGCGCGACGCCGAGGAGCGCATCTACGAGATCTCGGCCGGCATCCCGCGCCTGGTCAACATCGTCTGCGACAACGCGCTGGTGATCGGCTACGCGCTCGGCAAGAAGCGCATCGGCGCCGACGTGGTGAACGAGGCGGCCGCCGACCTGCTGACCGTCGAGACGCGCGGCCTCGCCCCCGAACCCGCCGTGGCGCCGCCCGCCGCGGTCGCCACCGTGCAGAGCGCGCCGCGCGGCCGCCGCCTGTCGGCGATCGGCATCGTCGCGGTCGTCGCCGTGGCGCTGGTGATCGGCCTCCTGTCGGTCGGGCGCACGCTGCTGCGCGGTGAGCTCGCGCTCGAGCGCCAGCCGGTGCGCCGGCCGCCGCTCGAAGTCGTGCAGCCCGGCCTGCGCGAGGAGGTGGTGCCGCCGCCGCGACCGGCCGCGGTGGAGTCCGCGCCGCCGCCGGTCGCGGCCGCGCCGGCGCGTGTCGCGCCCGACGCGGTGCCGGCGATCGACGCGGCACCCGCGGGCGCCGCGGCCCCCGAGCCGGTCGCGGCGGCGGCGCCGGCGGCCGCGGCGCCCGAGGCCGTGAGTCAGCCGATCGCACCGGCGATCGGACCGGAGGTCGCGGTGGCGGCGCGCCAGGCGCTCGCCAATGGGGCGACGGTCGACGGCATGGCGCCGGCGGTGCCGGTCGATGGGTCGTCCGCCGCGCCAGCGGTCGAGGAGCTGCCCGCGGCGGCACCGGGCAACGGCGTCCCCGCGGTGCCGGGCGCTCCGGCCGATGCCGCCGTGCCCGCGCCGGCTCATGCGGTGGCGCCGGCGACGGCCGAGTCGGTCGCGCCGGCCGCACCGGCGCCGGCAGCCGCAGCGGACCCGGCGGCTGCTGCCGAGCCGACGATGCCGGCGGGCGCCGTCGCGGTGCCGGTCGTCGTCGCGGCAGTGCCGGCGGCCGCCGATGTCGCGCCGGCGCCGGCGGCGGCGCCGGAGCCGGTGCGCAGCGAGGTCGCGCGGCCCGAGCCGACGCCGACGGTGCGCGCCGGACAGCTCGCCGATGCCGATGCGCTGCGGCTCGTGCTGCCGACGTTCCAGAGCATCATGGTCAAGCCCGGCGACTCGATCTCGCAGATCGCCAGCGACACGTACGGGCAGGCGAGCCCGACGGTACTCGATCTGATGAAGATGGCGAACCCGGCGATCCGCGACATCGACGTCATCTCGGTCGGCCAGGAGCTGCGCCTGCCGCAGCTCGACGAGGGGCTCGCGGTGCTGCAGCAGACCGATGGCAAGTACGCACTGCTGCTGCTGTCGACCCCGGCCGAGGGGCGGGCGAAGGAGATCGGCAAGGCGCTGCGCCGGCACGGCTTCGATGCGCGCGTCGGCAAGGCGAACTTCGGCCGCGGCCGCACCGTGTGGCGCGTGGTGATCGCCGATCTCGACGACCGGGCGGCGGCGCGCCGCGCCGGTGCCGAGCTGCAGCGGGTGGTGCGCGAGGATACGCGCATCGCGAACCTGGCGGAGTGAGCGCAGCGATGAGCGAGCCGCACTGGTACGTCGTGCGCAGCAAGCCGCGCCGCGAAGCGTTCGCGCAGGCGCAGCTGCTGCGCCGCGGAATCGAGACCTTCCTGCCGCGCATCGTCGAGAGCGGCGAGGGGCGCGCCGAGCCGGTGGTCGGCCCGCTGTTTCCCGGCTACCTGTTTGCGCGCCTCGACCTGCTCAGCCAGTACACGCGCGTGATCTGGGCCCCGGGCGTGCACAGCTTCGTCAGCTTCGGCGACGTCCCGGCGGCGGTCGACCCGGCGGTGATGGCGTTTCTGCGCGAGCGTGCCGGCGACGCGGGCGTGGTGCGCGTCACGCGCACGTTCAACGATGGCGACGTGGTGCGCGTCGTGCGCGGTCCGCTCGGCGGCCTGATCGGCGTCGTGCAGGGCGCGTGCAGCGGCCAGATGCGCGTCCGCGTGCTGATGGAGCTGCTGCGCCGCCGCACGCAGGTGAGCGTGCCGTCGCAGCTGCTGGAGCACGTCGCGCACGCCTGACCGGGCAGGCGCGACAGACACACGACATAACCGTTCCGCACCGGCGGGCAGAGCCGGGCGGATCGGGAGAGCGGGCAGGGCGGTCCGATGGGAGTGCCGCTGAACCGCGCAGGACGGTTGGACAGGACAGCTCGGGGGGACGAGAGGGCGGAGCTATATCCCCCCGAGGCACGGAGAAAGGACGCGCACGGGCGCACGGACAGGCATGCAGACACTTCTCGGAATCGGTCGCGGACTCCTCGGTGCCGTGCTCGCCG
Source organism: uncultured bacterium (assembly GCA_965651925.1). Taxonomy (GTDB): domain Bacteria; phylum Desulfobacterota; class Binatia; order HRBIN30; family CADEER01; genus CBFGUK01. The sequence goes on from CBFGUK010000012.1 coordinate 8,308, forward strand.
GCGCCCTTGGCGGCGCCCTGGTCGGCGTGGCGGAAGCGGCGCTGGTCACCTTCACGTCGGCGGCGAACGACGAGTACTGGCTCGTCCTGTTCGGCGTCTGCGCCTATGGCGCGCTCGGCGCCGCGCTCGGGCTCGGCGGCGGCATCGCCTGGCAGCTGGTGCGCGTCGGGCGGGCCGCGACGCTGCCCGTCGTGCAGGCCGGCGCCGTCGCCGCGGTGGTGCCGCTCGGCTTCGTCGTCGCGCGCTACCACGTCAACCAGCGGCTCTTCGACGAGGGGCTGCGCTTCGCATCGAGCCTCGGCGCGATGACCTACGGCGCGCTGCTCGTCGCCGTGGTGCTCGCCGCGGTCGTCGTCGCGCTCCTCGCGCGCGCCTGTACGCAGCGCCTCGGCGTGCTCGGACCGGGCCTCGCGACCGCCGCCCTGGCAGGGGTGGCCTGGGGCATCGGCATCGCCACCGATCACACGGCGGAACCGCCGATGGCGCGTCACACCAGCGGCGCCGCGGCCGGCAAGCCGAACGTCGTCCTCATCGTCGTCGACACGCTGCGCAGCGACGCCGCCGAGTGGGCGGCACAGCAGGTGCCGGATGGCGGCTTCGCGCGCCTCAAGCGCGACGGCGTCACGTTCGCCCACGCCTACGCGCAGGCCTCGTGGACGCGGCCCTCGGTGGCGACCATCCTGACCGGCGAGTACCCCTCGGTGCACGGCGCCGACAGCAAGATGGACATCCTCGCCGACGACGCCGACACGCTCGCCGAGGTCTTCAAGCGGCAGGGGTACTGGACCGCGGCGTTCACGACCAACATCAACGTCGCCCCGATCTTCAACTTCCAGCAGGGCTTCGACGAGTTCCATTACCTCGAGCCGAGCTTCTACTTCGGCGCCACCGACTCGGCGACGAAGCTGTCGATCTACAAGGGCCTGCGCGCCGCGCGCGAGAAGCTCTCCGATGCGATCTACGTCGAGAACTTCTACCAGGACGCGCGCGTCGTCGATCGCCACGTCGAGGAGTGGCTCGGCAGCAATCCGCCGGAGCCGTTCTTCCTCTTCGTACACTACATGGACCCGCACGACCCGTTCTTCGAGATTCCGTACAACGGCAAGGGCGTGGCGCGCGTGCGCACGCCGCACCCGCCGGGCGGACAGGCCGGCCCGCTGCACCGGCTGTACGAGACGAACGTGCGCTACCACGACGCGTACCTGCAGGCGCTGCTCGACCGCCTCACCGCGCGCGGCTCGTACGACGACACGGTCATCGCGCTGGTCGCCGATCACGGCGAGGAGTTCTACGAGCACGGTGGCTGGTGGCACGGCACGACGCTCTACGAGGAGCAGCTGCACGTACCGTTTTTGATCAAGCGGGCGCGCGAGCCCGAGGCGGGGCAGACGCGCACCGATCTGGTGCGCATGCTCGACGTCGCCTCGACGCTGACCGGCGCGGCGGGCGTGCCGGCGGGCGAGACGTTCCAGGGCGTCGACGTCTTCCGCGACCGCGTCACCGAGCCGCTGCTCGCCGAGGAGGACCTCGAAGGCAACCGGCTGACCTCGCTGCGCCGCGAGGACTGGAAGCTGATCATCGCCAATCCCGGCAATCCGCGCGGCCTGGCGCCGCAGGAGCTCTACAACCTGCGCGAGGATCCCGGCGAACGGACCAACGTCGCGGCGCGCGAAAGCGGGCGCGTCGCGGAGATGATCGCGCAGCTCGAGGCGATGCGCACGCGCATCGCGCGTGGCCGCGGCGCGGGCGTGCGCACGGCAGGGACGGATGCTGCTGATACTGGGTCTTGACGGCGCCACGCTCGACCTCGTCGAGCCGTGGATCGCCGACGGCACGCTGCCGCATCTCGGCGCGCTGCTGCGCGAGGGAGCGCACGGCCGCCTCGCGTCGACCGTCCCGCCGGCGACGTTCCCGAGCTGGACGACGTTCATGACCGGCGTGAACCCCGGCCGGCATGGCGTCTTCGACTTCACCCGCCGCACGGCGGGGGAGTACGCGGTGCGCTTCGTCAACGCGACGTACCGCAAGGCGCCGACGATCTGGCGCCTGCTGAGCGATGCCGGCCGTCGCGTCGCCGTGCTCGGCCTGCCCGGCACCTATCCGCCCGAGCCGGTCAATGGCGCGATGCTGAGCGGCTTCGACACCCCGGTGACGATGCGCGCCGATGCGCGCTTCGCGCATCCCCCCGAGCTCGCCGCCGAGGTCGAGGCGGCGGGCGGCTTCCCGTTCGCCGATTTCCAGGAGTTCCACGTCGGCCCCGGCTGGCATGCCGAGGCGTGCCGCAGGCTGTGCGACGGCATCGAGCGCAAGACGCGGCTCGCCGCGCGCCTGCTGGCGCGCGGCCGCTGGGACTGCGTGATGCTGCTGTTCGGCGAGTCGGACACCGGCGGGCACCACTTCTGGGGGCTCCACGACGCCGTCTCGCCGCGCCACGATGCCGGGCAGGCGGCGGCGCTCGGCAATCCGCTGCGCACCGTCTACGCGGCGCTCGACGCGGCGATCGGCCAGCTCCTCGCGCGCGTGCCCGACGCCGACGTGCTCGTCGTCTCCGATCACGGCTTCGGCGGCGCCGGCACCACCGGCGTGCGGCTCAACCGCTGGCTCGCCGCAGAGGGCTACCTCGCGTTCGCGCCGCGTGCCGGCGGCGCGCGCTGGGCCGGGCGCCTGCGCGCCGCGGCGGTGCGCGCGATTCCGCCGCGCTGGCATGCGCCGTGTTTCCGGCTCGGCGGCGGGCGCTTCGCGAGCCGCGTCGAGAGCGGCGTGCGCTTCGGCGGCATCGACTGGCGCGGCACGCGCGCGTTCTCCGAGGAGCTGAACTACTTCCCGGCAGTGTGGCTCAACGTGCAGGGGCGCGAACGCGCCGGCACGGTGCCGCTGCGCGCCTACGGCGATCTCTGCGAGGAGCTGCGCGCCCGGCTGCTCGCCTGGCACGACCCGCTGCACGGCGGGCCGGTGGTCCGCCACGTGTGGCGGCGCGACGAGGTCTATCACGGCGCGCACGTGGCCGCCGCGCCTGACCTCGTCCTCGAGCTCGCCACGCCCGGCGGCTACTCCTACGTCGGCCTGCCGAGCGGCGGCACGCCGGGACCGGCGATCGAGGCGCTCGATGCCGCGACGCTCGGCGGCAAGCTCGCCGGCATGAGCGGCAGCCATCGTCCCGACGGGCTGTTCGCGCTGCGCGGCGCGCGCGTCGCGCCCGGCGCGGTCGCGGGCGCGCAGATCGCCGACATGGCGCCGACGATCCTCGCGCTGTGCGGCGTGGCGGCGCCGGCGGACTGGGACGGGCGCACGCTCGCCTCGCTGCGCGACGCCGATCTGCATCCGGTCGCGGTCGGCGACTGGCAGCGCGCCGAGCGCGACTACGACGACGCGGCGAGCGCCGACCTCGAGCGCCGGCTCACGCAGCTGGGGTATCTCGCATGAGCGCCGCGGCCCGGCCGGTCCGCGTGGCGGTGGTCGCCGCCTGTCCGTTCCCGAGCCTGCGCGGCTCGCAGGTGCTGGTGCGCGAGCTCGCCGAGGGGCTCGCCCAGTCGGGTCACGTCGTGCACGTCGTCACGTATCCGACCGCGCAGCACCTCGTCCCGATCGAGCGCATCGCGATCCATCGCGCGCGCAAGCTGCCGGGCCTGTGGACCGCGCGCCCGTTCGGCTGGCAGAAGCTGGTGCTCGACCTGCTGCTGCTGTGGACCCTGTGGCGGGTGGTGCGCCGGCACGCGATCGAGGTGATCCACGCGCACAACGTCGAGGCGCCGCTGCTCGCGTTCATCGTGCGGGCGCTCACCGGCGTGCCGGTCGTCTATCACGCGCACAACGCGCTCGCTGACGAGCTGCCGTGCTACTTCCGCCGCCGCTTCGCGCGCCGGCTGGCGCGGCGCGCCGGTGCGGCGTGCGATCGCGTGCTGGCGCGCGGCGCCGACCGTGTCATTGCGCTCTCGGACCGGCTGGCGGCCTACCTCGCGGTGCGCGGCGCGGCGGGGCGGCTGCAGCTCGTGCCGCCGGTCGCACCGCGGCTGCCGCGGCTGCCGGTCGCGCGCCCGCTGGCGAGCAACGGCGGCCCGCTGGTGATGTACAGCGGCAACCTCGATCCGTACCAGGACCTCGGCTGTCTGCTCGAGGCCTTCCTGCGCCTGCGCGCCGCCGAGCCGCGGGCGCGGCTGGTGCTCGTCACGCACCGCGGTGCGCATCCGAACACCGCGCGGCGCGCGGCGCGGCTCACGCAGCACCCGGGCGTGTCGGTCACCGAGGTGCCGTCATTCGCCGCCGCGGTGCGCCTGCTGGCCACCGCCGACATCCTCGTGTGCCCGCGCGGCTCGTGGTCGGGCTTTCCGATCAAGGCGGTGAACTACATGGCGCTCGGGCGTCCGATCGTGCACGCGCGCGCCAGCGCGCACGCGATCGAGGACGGCGTCACCGGGCTGGTCGTCGAGGACGGCAACGCCGGCGCGCTGGCGCGCGCCATGCTGCGGATCGCGCGCGATCCGGTGCTCGCGGCGCAGCTCGGCCGCGCCGCCCGGCGCACGGCGCGCGAACGCTTCGGCCTCACTCGAGCCTTGAATAACCTCCTCGATGTGTACGAACAGGTACGGGTGGGGAGCGGTCGCGATGGCGGATCCCGCGGGGGTCCGATGGAGCAGGAGATGAACGAACAGGAGCAGAGGCGAGTGCAGGGTTCCCCACGACGTCCCGATCGCTGGCTCAGGCGCGAGGCGGCGGGGCTGGTGAGCGCGTTGCTCGTCGGCGTGCTGGTGGTCGGCTGTACCACGGCGCCGGTCGATGCGCCGCTGCCGCCGGTCGGCGATCCGCTGTCGCCGAGCCTGGTCGACACCGGCCAGTACAAGCTCGAGCCCGGCGACGTGCTGCGCGTGAAGTTCATCTATCAGCCGGAGATGGACGTGCGCGTCGAGATCGACCCGGACGGCAACATTGCGATCCCCGGTGTCGGGGAGCTGCAGGCGCGCGGCAAGACAGCCGAGGAGCTCGCGACCGACATCCAGACGCTGTCGAGCGCGACGCTGCGCGATCCCGAGGTGACGGTGATCGTCGCCCAGCTCGGGCCGCGCAAGGTGTACGTCGGCGGCGAGGTGCGGCTGCCCGGTCCGGTGCTCTACCGCGTCGGGATGACGCCGATGCAGGCGATCCTCGACCGCGGCGGCTTCACCGAGGTCGCGCGCATCGATAGCGTCTTGCATGTCACCAGCAAAGGCCATAGCGTCGAACCCACGGCGACGCGGCTCGATTTCAGCGGCGAGCTGAAGCAGGGCGAGCCGGAGCTGCAGACCTTGGCGGTGAACGACGTGATCTACGTCCCCCGGACTTTCATCGGCGATGCGAACGCGTTCGTCCGCCTCTACATCCGCGGCCTCATGCCGACCATGCCGCGTTTCGGCGTCGGTTTGAATCCCTAGGCGGCAGGAGGACGAGGCGATGGCAGGGTATCGAGTCGGAGCAATGCTCACCTCCGGACCGCGCGCGAGCAGCGGCGGCGCCGGCAATGGCTACCGCGCGGCCAACGGCGCCCCGGGCGGCGGCAACGGGTATCAGAGCGCCGGAGCCGGCAACGGCTACCGCACCAGCGACGGCGGCGGCAACGGCTACCAGAGCGGCAACGGCAACGGCTACGGCGGCGGCGGGAACGGGAACGGCCACGGGCCCGAGGCGCGCAGCGCCACGGCCAAGGAACAGCTGTTCGAGATCCTGCACGTCGTCTTCAAGCGCTGGAAGCTGATCACCGGTCTCTTCGCCGTGGTCGCGCTCTCCGGCCTCCTCGCCGTGCTGTCGCGCGGCCCGCAGTTCGCGGCGCGCGGCACGGTGATGATCACCACCGATCGCGCCGACGTGACGATCCAGCCGACCGAGGCCGACAGCCTCGCGCTGCTGAAGCTGAACGAGTCGATCGTCAATTCCGAAGTGCACGTCATCCGCAGCCGCGAGCTGCTCGAGCAGGTCGTGCGCGGCCTCGCGCTGGCGCGCGCCGGCGGCAACGTGATGAACATCGCGCACGCCGCCGACCGCAACGAGCAGATCAGCGCCCGCGCGATGCGCATCGCGAACCGCCTGAAGGTCACCCCGATCCGCAACTCGAACGTCATCGAGATCCGCTTCGGCTCCGGCGACGCGTCGCAGGCGGCGCAGGTGGTCAACCGCATCATCGACGAGTACCTCTCGTTCCACGCCATGGTGCACTCGCAGCAGGGGCTGAGCGGCTTCTACGAGGAGCAGAGCGCGATCCTGATGCAGAACCTGCGGCGCGCCGAGGACAGCCTGAGCGAGTACGCGCTGCGCGAGGGCATCGTCGCGCCGCGCGAGGAGATCCAGGCGGCGGTGGCGAGCGTCTCGGCGATGGAAGGCGAGCTGCGCACCCGCAACGCGAGCATCGCCGGCACCGAGGAGAAGCTGCGCGTCGTGCGCGAGCAGCTCGCCGCCCAGCCCGAGACCGTGCGCCGCGTGCAGCAGCTCGAGGTGAATCCGGTCGTCCGCCAGCTGCGCGACCACCTGATCGACCGCGAGGTCGACCGCGTCGCGCTGCTGCAGAAGTACACCGACCAGCACCGCTACGTGCGCGACAATCTCGCCGAGATCGAGGAGCTCGAGGCGAAGCTCGATCGCGCGACGATCGACGAGCCGCTGGCGGTGAGCAGCGAGACGTTCGCCGCCAACCCGGTCTACGAGGCGCGCCTCTCGGCGCTGCTCGAGCTCGAGGCGAAGCTGCGCGAGAACCGCGCCCGCAAGCTCGCGCTCGAGGAGGACCTGTCGCGCACCCGCCGCCAGCTGGTGTCGCTCAAGCAGCGCGCGCTCGAGTTCGAGCGGCTCGACCAGGAGGTCAAGCGCCAGCGCGCCGCGGTCGACCTGTACGTCAAGCGCGGCCAGGAGGCGCAGCTCGAGGATGCGATGGACCAGCGCAAGCTGGTCAACGTCGCGGTGGTCGAGCGGCCGGCGCTGCCGCTCGAGCGCACCGACGACCGCAAGGTGCCGCTGATGCTGGCGATCATCTCCGGCCTCGCGGTCAGCCTCGGCGGCGCGTTCGGCCTCGAGTACCTCAACCGCACGCTGCGCTTCGAGCGCGACGTCGAGCGGTACCTCGGCCTGCCGGTGCTCGGCACCGTCGCCGAAGCGAAGAAGTAGGCGGCCGCGGCCGACCGCGGCCGGCCGTCATCCGGGGAGCTTCGGCTCCCCTGTAGTCCTGCGGCGCCTCCCACGGGGGCGCGCCGCACCGAGGAGCGGCTCGTGCGAGGGAGTGAACCCACCACCCGGCCCGGAGCGCCCGCGCGCGGGCGGCCGGGATGGGGAACCGTGCTGGCCTTTGCCGTGCTCTGCGGCGGGCTGGCGGAAACGTTCGAAGTGGTGCGCATCGAGACCGGCGGCATCGCGCCGCCGGGGCTCGGGCTGCGCGCCGCGCTCTGGGTGGCGTACGGCGGCATCGCCGCGGCGCTGCTCGTGGCGGCGCGCCTCGTGTTGCGCCGCGCCGCGCTGCCGGTCGCCGCGGTCGCCTTCGCGGCGTTCGTCGTGCTGCCGTGGCTGAACTTCTCCTACCTGCCGCGCGCCGCGAGCGCCGCCTCGCTGCTCGGCAGCGTCGCCGCGTTCGCCGGCCTGGCGATCGCCGTTCCGCTGCTGCTGCGCGCGCGCCACCTGGCGGTCGCGATCGCCGTCCTGGTCATCGTCGCCGCCAACGCGCTCGGACTCCGCGCCGGGCTCGGCGGCGGGGCGGGGACGCCGCTCGCCGGGACGGGCGGCCCGCCGCCGTTCAACATCGTCGTCGTGCTGATCGACACGCTGCGCGCCGACCACCTCGGCGCCTACGGCTACCCGCGGCCGACCAGCCCGCGCTTCGATGCGCTGGCGCGCGACGGCGTGCTGTTCGAGGAGGTCACCGCCCAGGCGCCGTGGACCAAGCCGTCGATCGCCTCGCTCATGACCGGACGCTTCGTGCACAACCACGGCGTGGTCTCGAGCCGCGACGCCCTCGGCACGGAGATGCACACGTTCGCCGAGGCCCTGCAGGAGCGCGGCTACCGCACCGCGGCGTTCTCCGGCAACCCGTGGATCACGCCGGAATTCCGCTTCGATCAGGGCTTCGGCCACTTCGAGAGCGGGCGCGCGATGGGGCCGCAGCTGACGGTGCTCTACCGCACGCTGAAGCGCGTCGACCGGGTGCTCGACCGCGCCGGGCTGCGCCTCGATTTCGCGCACCGCGCGTTCTGGGGCGCGAGCGGGAATCTCGGCAATTCCGAGCGCGACCGCCAGCTGACCGACGCGACCGTCGAGTGGATCACCACGCATCGCGACGATCCGTTCTTCGTCTACCTGCACCTCATCGGGCCGCACGACCCGTACGAGCCGCCGAGCGAATACGTGCGGCCGTTCCGCGAGCCGGACTGGGACGGCCGGCCCGGCCCGAGCCGCCCGCCGGGGCGCGTGCAGACCGTCTTCGACACCGCCGAGCCGCTGCCGGCCGACGACCACGCGGCGCTGATCGCGCAGTACGACGGCGCCATCGCCTTCGCCGACGCGCAGCTCGGGCGCCTCGTCGACGCCCTGCGCGACAGCGGTCAGCTCGACCGCACGCTGCTGATCGTCACCTCGGACCACGGCGAGGAGTTCTACGAGCACCGCAACTGGCGGCACGGTAACCAGCTCTACGCCGAGGTCGTGCACGTGCCGCTGCTCTTCCGGCTGCCGTCGCGGCTACCCGCCGGGCGGCGCGCCGACCTGGCGATGTCGGTCGACGTGCTGCCTACCGTCCTGGCGCTGCTCGACGGCCGCGCGCCGGCCGGCACCGGTCTCGACGGCCGGGCCCTGTTCGCCGCGGCCGACGGCGCGCCGGCGCCGGTTGCTTTTGCCGAACACTGGTGGTTCGAGGGCGGGACGTATTCGTCGCGCATGACGCGACAGGGGGAGCTGAAGCTGACCGAGAGCCGCGACGAGACCCGCGGGCAGGAGCGGACCGAACTGTACAATTTGGCAAGTGACGCATCGGAACAGCGGAATCTTCTGGAAAATCCCGGTGCGGTGAGCGACAAGCAGCTGGGGGAGTTGCAGGACGTGCTGGCGCGTTTCGGGAAGACGATAGCGGTGGCGGCCGCCGGGCAGGTGGACGTCGACCAGTCGACGCGCGAGCGGCTCCGCCAGCTCGGATACTAGCGAGCCGAGGGCAGAACGTGAGCAAGATCTACGACGCGCTCAAACGCGCCGAACGCGAGCGCGAGCTGTCGCGCGAACGCGAGAACGGCCATGGTGGCGAGGCGCTGGCGCCGCGCACCGGCCAGGAGGACGACGATTACCGGCGGTTGCGCGCGAGCCTGCTGTTCGCGCCGGCGTACTCCGAGGTGCGGACGATCGCGGTGACCGCGACGCGGCACGGCGAAGGGGCAACGCGCGTCGCCAGCGGCCTGGCGCGGGCGCTCGCCGCCGAGGGCGAGACGCGCGTGCTGCTCGTCGAGGCGAACCTGCGCACGCCGTCCTTCGCCCGGCAGCTGCCGATCGGCACAGGCCCGGGGCTCGCCGAGTGTCTCGCCGGCGAGGCGGGCGCCGCCCAGCTCGTCACGCCGCTGCCGGAGTGGAACATCTCGGTGATCAGCGCCGGCCAGCGCGCGGCGGTGATCGACTGCGAGGCGATCGCCGGCGCCGTGGCGCAGGTGATGGAGCAGTTCGACTTCGTCATCCTCGACCTGCCGCCGGTGAACCGCTACGCCGACGCCGCGATTCTCGCGCCGAAGGTCGACGGCGTGATCCTGGTGGTCGAGGCCGACCGCACGCCGGTGGTCGACGCGGAGAGTGCCAAGAAGAGCCTCGACCGCGTCGGCGCGCGCATCTTCGGCGTCGTACTCAACCGCCGTCGCAGCTACGTTCCGGCCACGCTGCAGGCATTGCTCTGAGCGGGGGAGAGGCGGGCGTCGGTGCTGTCTTCGACCATCGAACGGGTGCCGCTGCTACCCCTGCTGGCGCTCGGTCTGGCGGCCACCGCCGCGGCGGTGGTCGGACCCGAGGCGCTCACCGCGGTGCTCCTCCTCGGCGGCGGCGCGCTGATCATCGCCACGCGGCCGGCGTGGGGCGTGGCGGCGATTCTCGTCATGCTCATGGTGCAGTACGGCTCGCGCCGCTACGAGCGCGGCGGCATCGCCGGCCTGCTCGACCTGATCCCCGCGGGCTCGGGCCTGGTGACGGTCAACAACGTCCTCGGCCTCTTCCTCGCGCTGCTGCTCGTCTATCACGTCTACCGCGACGGCGACTGGTCGTTCCTCCGCAGCCGCCAGCTGCAGCTCGTCGCGCTGATCACCGCCGTGCTCGCGTTCTCGGCGTTCGTCAGCGGCCTCGATGCCGCCGACGCGATCGATCTCGGTCTGCGGCTCACCGGCGGCCAGGATCCGACCCGCCTGCTCGTGTCGCGCGCGCTGTTCCTCGTGCTGTTCGTGTTCTTCCTGCGCGAGCCACGTGACCTGCGCATGATCGTCGGCGTGTTCGTCGTGCTCGCCGTGGCGACCGCGTGGAGCGGCTCCGAGGCGGCGATCACCGGCAGCGGCCGCCCGGAGGTGGCCGACTACCGCGCCGGCGGCGTCGACGTGCTCATCGGCGCCACGCAGAACCCGAACCGCCTCGCGCTCACCTCGACGCTCGCGCTGATCTTCATCTGGGAGTACAGCCAGGCGAACACGCTGCACCGCTGGCGCTGGCTGGCGGGCGCGTCGGTGCTGCTGCTCGTGATCACCGTCTTCCTCTCCGCCTCGCGCGGCGGCGTGCTCGGGCTCGCGTTTGCCGCGATGCTGCTGTTCGTGCGCCGGCGCACCGGCGGCAGCTCGCGCCTCCTCTACGGCGCGGCGATCGTCGTGCTCGGCGTGACGCTGATCGGCCAGGTGGTGCCCGAGGAGGCGCTCGAGCGGCTCGCGAACATCCCCGGCGTCAGTGAATCGGCGGGCGAGGGGACGGGCTCGATCGAGCGCCGCGGGTACACGTACGGCGTCGGCCTGGACATCTGGATGAACGCGCCGCTGGTCGGCATCGGCCCGGGCAACTGGCCGTACGTGCGCTTCATCACCGACCCGCTGCGCTCGGCCGCGGCGCCGCACAACTCCTTCCTCAAGGCGCTCGCCGAGGGCGGTATCCTGACGTTCGGCCTCTATCTGCTGCTGTTCGCCACCTCGATCCGCGCGCTGCTGCGCTGCGAGCGGTCGCCGGCGGTGATGGCGGCCGCGCAGCGCGACGGGCTCGGCTGGCTCGTGCCGGCGACGCGCATCGCGCTGGTCACGTTCCTCGTGTTCTCGCTCTTCGCCGACCTCTGGGATCTGGTCTTCGCCTATCTGCTGATCGGGGTCACCGCCGTGCTGCTGCGGCGCTACGAGCCGCTGTCCGGCGCGGCGCCACAGCCCGTGTGAGGAATCCGCCCGTGGACGTGCGTCGCCGATATCCGTTCCCTCCCGCCGTGCCGGCGACCGGCGCCGCGGGAGCCGCCCACTTCGCGCACTTCCTGTCGGCGACCGGCCATCGCGTCCTGCACGGTGCCGGCGCGTACTGGTATGACGCGAGCCCGGGCTTCTTTCTCGCGCTGCCGTCGCACCGGCTGCTGCGGCCGGCCGAGGAGGAGCTGCAGGCACTGCTGCGGCACCAGCCGTGTGCCGGCCTGCGGTTCGCGGCGCCGCTCGACGGCCCCGGCAAGCTGAGCTACCAGATCGTCTGCGATGCGCGGCCGTACGCGCTCGAGGCGCTCAGCGCCAACGCGCGCAGCAAGATCCGCCGCGGCCTGCGCCGCTGTGAGATCGCGCCGGTGCCGTTCGCGACCATTGCCGCGGACGGGCGCACCGCCGACCGCGACACGCTCGCCCGCCAGGGCCGGGCGCTGCGCCTCGACGATCGCGCCTGGGACGCGTACTGGACCGCCGCCGCGGCGACGCCGTCGATGGAGGGGTGGGGGGCGTTCGTCGGCGACACGCTCGCCGCGTTCCTCGTCACGGTGCAGCTCGACGACAGCGTCGAGTTCCTGCTCGCGCGCTCGCGCAACGATGCGCTCGAGGCGTATCCGAACAACGCGCTGGTCTACGAGGTCGCGCGCCGCATGCTCAACGAGCGCGGCGTGCGGCAGATCACGTTCGGCCTCGAGTCGCTCGAGGACGTCGAGGCCCTCGATCAGTTCAAGTACGGGATGGGGTTCCGCCGTGCGCCGCTGCGCCAGCGCGTGGTGTTCCATCCCGTGCTGCGCGCCGTCCTGCGCGCCAGCGCGCCGCGGGCAGCCCTGCGTCGCTGGGCCGCGGGCCGCGGACCGCGCGGCGGTTTCTGGCACAAGGCGCTCGGCCTGCTCCGCTTCGCGGAGGAAGGCGGCGATCTGGAAGGGGTCAGGCGGTGGGCGGCATGAAGACAGCGGATCATCTCGCGGCGCAGGCCGCCGCAGCGCCGGCGCCGGCCGCGGAGCCGTTCCTGCCGTTCCACAAGCCGTCGATCGGCGCCGAGGAGATCGAGGCGGTCGTCGACACGCTGCGCTCGGGCTGGCTGACCATGGGCCCGAAGACGCGCGCCTTCGAGGAGGCGTTCGCCAGGTTCACCGGCGCGCCGCAGGCGGTCGCGGTGAGCTCGGCGACCGCCGGCCTGCACCTCGGCCTCAACGCGCTCGGCATCGGGCCCGGGGACGAGGTGCTGGTGCCGACGATCACGTTCGCCTCGACCGCCGCCACGGTGATCCATGCCGGCGCGCGGCCGGTGCTGGTCGACTGCGAGCCCGACACGCTGAACTTCTCGGTCGCCGATGCCGAGCGCAAGTGCACGCCGCGCACGCGCGCCATCGTGCCGGTGCACTTCGCCGGGCACCCGTGCGACATGGACGCGATCCTCGCGCTCGCCGCCGCGCGCGGCGTGCCGGTGATGGAGGACGCGGCGCACGCGCTGCCGGCGCGCTATCGCGGCCGCACGATCGGCACCATCGCCGCGCTCACCGTGTTCAGCTTCTACGCGACCAAGAACCTCGCCACCGGCGAGGGCGGCATGGTCACCGGTGCCGACGAGGCGCTGATGGAGCGCGTCCGCTCGCGCCGGCTGCACGGCATGACGCGCGATGCCTGGAAGCGCTACAGCAAGGAAGGCTCGTGGCGTTACGACGTGGCGTACCCGGGCTTCAAGTACAACATGACCGACATGAACGCGGCGCTCGGCCTCGTGCAGCTGCGCCGCCTGCCGGCCATGCAGGCCGAACGCCTGCGGCTGGTCGCCGCGTACCGCGAGGCGCTCGCCGATCTCGACGCCGCGATCGAGCTGCCGACCTGCCGGCCGGACGTCGAGCACGCCTGGCACCTGTTCGTCATCCGCGTGCGGCCCGAGGGCCTGCGCATCGGCCGCGACGAGGTCATCCAGGAGCTCTCGGCGGCGGGCATCGGCACGAGCGTGCACTTCATCCCGCTGCACGAGCACAGCCACTACCGCGACCACCTCGGGATCGCGCCCGAGAGCGTGCCGGTCGCCGCCCGCGAGTGGCAGCGCTGCCTCTCCCTGCCGCTCTATCCGGGCCTCACGGCGGCGGATGTCGCCCGCGTCGCCGACACGCTGCGCGCCATCGTCCGCCGCCACCGCCGGTAAGCCGCCATGCTGAAACGCCTCGTCGACCTGCTCATCGCCAGCATCGGGTTGCTCGTCCTGCTGCCGCTGCTGCTGCTGATCGCGCTGCTGATCAAGCTCGACAGCCCCGGGCCGGTGTTCTTCCGTCAGGAGCGCGTCGGGCTCGGCGGCCGGCCCTTCCGCATCTTCAAGTTCCGCAGCATGGTGCAGGGCGCCTACAAGATGGGCTCGCGCCTGACCACCAAGCGCGACCCGCGCGTCACCCGCGTCGGCCAGATCCTGCGCTGGTTCAAGATCGACGAGCTGCCGCAGCTCATCAACGTCGTGCTCGGCGACATGAGCCTGATCGGCCCGCGCCCCGAGGATCCCCACTTCGTCCGGTTCTACAGCCCGGCACAGCGCGCCGTGCTGTCGGTGCGTCCGGGGATGGTCGGGCCGAGCCAGATCCTCGGCCGCGACGAGCTCGAGAGCTATCCCGAGGGGCTCAAGGACACCGAGGCGTACTACATCTCGCACATCCTGCCGGAGAAACTCGAGCGCGACCTCGAGTACGTCCACCACGCGACGTTCTGGGGCGACATGTCGCTGCTTGCGCGCGGCATCTGGGCGACGGTGCGCGGCGCGGTGAAGACGAAGTTCCTCTGGCGCCGCCGCCACCGCGTGGCGCTGTTCGCGACCGACTGCCTGCTGATCGTCGCGTCCTGCTACCTCGCGTTCATGATCCGCTACGACTTCACGTGGCCGCTCGACTCGCGCTTCCTCGTGCTGCCGCTGCTCATCATGCTCGTCGCGCGCGCCGGGGCGCTGATGTACTTCGGCGCCTACCAGGGCGTGTTCGCCTACTTCGGGCTGTGGGATCTCGCGGCGCTGTTCAAGGCGGTGTCGCTGAGCGCGATCCTCGCCGGCGGCCTCACGTTCTTCGTCGGCCTGCAGTCGTTCCCGCGCTCGGTGTTCGTCATCGACTGGGCGATCATCCTCTTCATGCTGAGCGGCGTGCGCTACGGGCTGCGCGTCTGGGTGCGGCACGGCTGGCGCCAGCGCGGGCAGCGGCGCCAGAAGGCCCTCGTCGTCGGCGCCGGCGTCGGTGGCGAGCAGATCGCGCGCACGCTGCTCGAGGACCCGCTCTGCCCCTACCGGCCGGTCGGCTTCATCGACGAGGTGCCGGAGCGCTGGGGCTCGCTGATCCACGGCGTGCGGGTGCTCGGCGGGGCCACGGAGCTGCCGCTTGCGGTCTCGGCCAACCGCATCCAGGCGGTCTTCGTCTGCATGTCCGACCTCAGCGACCACGCGGCCCGCGAGGTCGTCGACGTCTGCGAGCGCGCCGGGGTCGAATACCGCGTCGTCCCGGCGTTGAGCGACCTGCTCGGGGCCGATACGGCAAGCGGGGAGCGGGGAACGATGGCGGCCGGCAACATCGCTGTTGCACGACAATAGCGCGGCAGGGCAGAAGGTACGGATAGGGGGACTTGCACATGGGGGATCTGATTCTCGTCACGGGAGGGGCGGGCTACGTCGGCGCGCATCTGACGCGCAAGCTGCTCGCGCGGGGGCACCGGGTGCGGGTGCTCGACAATTTCCTCTACGGGCACCAGGCGCTCGAGCATATCGACGATCCGCGCCTCGAGCTGCAGCACGGCGACATCTGTGATCCGGGCGCGCTGGCGCGGGCGGTCGACGGTGCGCGCGCGGTGGTCGCCCTGGCGGCGATCGTCGGCGACGCGGCGTGCGACCTCGAGCCGTCGCGCACGATGGCGATCAACTACGAGTCGACGCGGCAGACGCTCGAGGCCTGTCGCGCGGCGCGGGTCGAGCGCCTGGTCTTCGCCTCGTCGTGCAGCGTCTACGGCGCCAACGGCAGCGACCTGATCCACGAGCAGTCGCAGCTCAATCCCGTGTCGCTCTACGCGCGCACGCGCATCATGTCCGAGGAGCTGCTGCTCGCGCAGGCGGACGTCGATGTGATCATCCTGCGGCTCGCGACGGTGTGCGGCGTCTCGCCGCGCATGCGCTTCGACCTCATGGTGAACACCATGACCGCCTGCGCGGTGGCGCAGGGCACGATCCGCGTCAGCGGCGCGAAGCAGTGGCGCCCGCACCTGCACGTCCAGGACGCGGCCGACGCATTCCTGCTCGCCGCCGAAACCGCGCCGACGCGCGAGAAGATCTTCAACGTCGGCTCCGACCACCAGAACTACACCATCGGCGAGATCGCCGAGCGCGTCGCCGCGCAGCGCCCCGGCACGCAGATCGAGTACGCGCCGAACGGCCACGACCTGCGCAGCTACCGCGTCACCTTCGACCGCATCCGGACGATGCTCGGCTTCCAGGCGCGGCGCACGGTCGACGACGCGATCGTCGAGGTCGGCGATCTCCTGCGCAGCGGCGCGGTGGCCGATTTCCGTCACGACCAGTTCCACAACGCCAAGTGGCTCAGTGCCACGGGGCGGCTCCAGGGAGCCGCGTGACGTGACGGCGCGTGTACGCGTAGGGCTGATCGGGTGCGGGCGCATCGCCCGCGTACATCGCGCCTATCTCCGGCAACTTCCGCAGGTCGAGCTGGTCGGGGTCTGCGATACCGATGCCGCTGCCCGCACCGCCTTCGCCCGCGACGGCGACCTCGCCGAGTTCGCCACCGCCGGCGAGCTCGTGTCGCGCGGCCGGCCGGATGTCGTGCACATCCTCACCCCGCCGGCGACGCACGCGCCGCTGGCGATCGAGCTGCTGCGCGCCGGCGTGCACGTGCTGGTCGAGAAGCCGCTGGCCCTCAGCACCGCCGAGGCCGACGCCGTGCTCGCCGCGGCGCGCGCGGCGGGGCGCTGGGTCAGCGTCGACCACAACCGCTGGTTCGATCCCGTCGTGCAGCAGGCCGCCTTCGCCGTCGAGAGCGGCCGGCTCGGCACACTGGTCGGCGTCGAGGCGTTCCAGGGCGCCGAGGCGGGCGAGGCGGACAAGCTCGACGACCTCTCGCACTGGAGCGCGCGCCTGCCGGGCGGCGTGCTCAACAACCTCGCGTCGCACCCGCTCTACCTCCTGCGCCGCTTCGCCGGCCCGCTGCGCGAGGTGCGCGTGCTCGCGCGCCGCAGCCGCGGCGGCCAGCTCGAGGAAGTGCGCCTGATCGGCGATGGCGAGCACGCGCTCGGCGCGGCGACGCTGTCGCTGCGCGCGCAGCCGTTCATGAACCGGTTGACGCTGCTCGGCACCGCCGGAACGATCGACGTGAACCTCAACAACATGACCCTGATTCTCCGCCAGCCGCGCCGGCTGCCGAAGCTCGTCGGCAAGGTGTATCCGAACGTCGACGAGGCGCGGCAGCTCGTCACCGCGACGGTGCGCAACGCGATCGCGTACGTCACGGGCAGGCAGCGCTTCTACCCCGGCATCGGTCGCCACCTGCAGGCGCTCTACGCCGCCGTCGCGGCGGGCGAGCCGCCGCCGGTCAGCGCCGCCGAGGGGCGCGATGTCGTGGTCTGGTACGACGCGATGCTCGGCGTCGACGCGGATGCGCCGGCGCCGGCGGCCCTCGCCGGGTAGCCCGATGACCACCGCGCTGGTGACCGGAGCGGCCGGGTTTCTCGGAGCCGCCATCGTCGCGCGCCTGCGCGCCGACGGGCTGCGCGTGCGCGCCTTCGTGCGTCCCGGGCGAACCTGCGAGGCGGACGAGCGCTGCGAGGGCGACCTGCGCGACGACGCCGCGCTCGCGCGCGCGGTCGCCGGTGTCGACTGTGTCGTGCACGCCGGCGCGCGCGTCGCCACCACCGGGCCGTGGGAGGAATTCGAGGCGACGAACGTCCGCGCCACCGAATCGCTGATCCGGCTCGCGACCGCGGCGGGCGTGCGGCGGATCGTGCACGTCAGCTCGCTGAGCGTCTACGGCGTGCCGGCCGACGGCGTGGTGATCACCGAGGACAGCGCCTACGACGACGGCGCCGGCGAGCGCGGCTTCTACGCGCGCTCGAAGCTGCTCGCCGACCAGGCGGCGATGGCGGCGATCGCCGCCGGCAGCCCGGTCAGCATCGTGCGCCCGGGCCTCCTCTACGGGCCGGGCAAGCGCCCGCCGCTGGCGCGGCGCGCGGTCGGCCTCGGCCCGCTGCGCCTGCTGCTCGCCAGTCCGGAGTACCTGCTGCCGCTCGCCTTCGTCGACAACGTCGCCGATGCGATCGCCGCGGTGCTGGGCTGCGAGGCGGCGCGCGGTCGCGCGTACACGGTCGTCGACATCCACGCGCCGCAGGCGGAGTACGCGCGCCTCTACCGGCAGGTGAGCGGCCGGCGGCTCATCCCCGTGCATCTGCCCGTCGGCGTGCTGCGCCGGGCGGCGACGGCGATCGAACGCACCGCCGGGCTCGCCGGCCGCCGGCCGCCGATCACCCGGCATCAGGTCGACCGCACCCTGCGCAGCGCCCTTTTCACCACCCGCCGCGCGCGCGAGGAGCTCGGCTGGCAGCCGCGCGTGCCGCTGGCCGAAGCCTTGCGCCGCAGCCTGCGTGCCGCGGCCGCCGCGCCGGCGCAGCCGCCGGCGGCATGATGTCCGGCCGGGCCCGGTCCGCGACGGCCATGGACGAGGCGGCGGACCGACGCGAAGCCGGCGCGGCATCGCGACCGATCACGATCCTGTTCGTCGAAGCCTCGAGCGGTGGCGTGCTCGGCGGCTCGCTGACCGGGCTGTACCACCTCATGCGCGGCATCGATCGCCGGCGCTTCCGCCTGGCGATGGCGCTCTACGAGACGAAGCCGATCGAGGCCGAGCTCGCGCAGCTCGGCGTGCCGGTGCATCATGTCGCCCGGCGCCGCCTGCCGAAATCGCACGCCCTGCTCGAGGTCGAGACGTACCGGCGGGCCAAGCGCCTCGGCGTGGTGCGCGGCGCGCTCGCCGGCGTCCGCCAGGCGGCGCGCCTGCTCGCCGAGGAAGTGCCGGCCGCGCGCGCGCTGGCGCGCATCATCCGCGAGGAGCGCGCCGACGTCGTGCACGTCGGCAACGGCGTGCGCGCCAACTTCGATGCGATCCTCGCCGCGCTGCTGACGCGCACCCCGGTGATCTGTCACGTGAAGGGCTTCGAGAAGTACGGCGCCCGCGAGCGCTGGGTGGCGCCGCGCACGACGCTGCTGTGCATGACCGAGGCGGTGCGCGCGCACTGTCACGCGCACGGCGTGCGCAGCGCCGACGAGCACGTGATCTACGATGCCGTCGACGAGGCGTGGCTGCGCCCGCAGCGCGACCCGGCGGCGGTGCGCGCCGAGCTCGGCGTGCCCCCCGACGTGCCGTGCATCGGCATCGCCGGTAACATCCAGGAGTGGAAGGGACAGCACGTGCTCGTCGAAGCGCTCGGCCGGCTCCGCGGCCAGGCCACCGTGCACTGCGTGATCGCCGGCGGCGTGCACCGCGCCGGCGAGGCGTATGCCGCCGCGCTGCGCGAGCGCATCGCGGCGCTCGGCCTCGGGGCCCGCGTGCACCTGTGCGGCTTCCGCGCCGACATTCCCGAGGTCATGAACGCCTGGGACGTCATCGTGCACGCCTCGGTCCGCCCGGAACCGTTCGGCCGCGTGATCCTCGAAGGCATGCTGCTCGGCAAGCCGGTGATCGCCACCGATGCCGGCGGCGTCCCGGAGCTGATCCGCGACGGCGACACCGGCTGGCTGACGCCGCCGGGCGACGCGGCGGCGCTCGCCGCGACGCTCGATCGCGTGCTCGCCGATCCCGCCGCGGCCCGCGCCGCCGGCGCCCGGGCCTGCGCCTGGGCCCGTGACCGCTTTGCGCTCGAGCGGCACGTCACCGAGATGAGCGCGCTCTACGAACAGACGACGACAAGGACATCCACGACATGAACGTGCTCGGCATCTCCTGTTTCTATCACGATGCGGCGGCGGCGCTGCTCGTCGACGGCCAGCTCGTGGCCGCATCGGAGGAAGAACGGTTCTCGCGCAAGAAGCACGATGCCGACTTTCCGCGCCTGGCGATCCGCTTCTGTCTCGAGCAGGCCGGCATCGGCATCGAGGACGTCGACTACGTCGTCTTCTACGAGAAGCCGTTCGTGAAGTTCGAACGCATCCTGACCACCGCGCTGCAGGCGGTCCCGCGCTCGTGGAAGGTGTTCGGCGATGCGATGACCACCTGGCTGCTCGACAAGCTCTGGGTGAAGAACTTCATCCGCCAGGAGCTCGGCGTCTCGAACGACCGCATCCTGTTCAGCGAGCATCACCTCTCGCACGCGGCGAGCACGTTCCTCTGCTCGCCGTTCGAGGAGGCGGCGATCCTCACCGTCGACGGCGTCGGCGAGTGGGCGTGCGCGACGTTCGGCCGCGGCCGCGGCACCGACGTGACGCTGCTGCGCGAGATCCGCTTCCCGCATTCCGTCGGCCTGCTCTACAGCGCCTTCACCGCGTTCCTCGGCTTCGAGGTGAACGAGGGCGAGTACAAGGTGATGGGCATGGCGCCCTACGGGGAGCCGAAATACGTCGAAAAGGTGCAGCAGCTCTACCGCATGGAGCGCGACGGCAGCCTGTGGCTCGACATGCGCTACTTCTCGTTCCACCACTCGACGACGCGCACGTTCAACCAGCGCTTCGTCGACCTGTTCGGCGAGCCGCGCGATCCCGACTGGCTGTTCTTCACCGAGAAGTCCGGGTTCCCCGACTACTTCGGCGACAAGCCGGCCGACTTCGAGCGCATCGCCGAACGCAACCAGTACTACGCCGACATCGCCGCCAGCATCCAGCACTGCACCGAGGAGATCGTCCTGGCGATGGCGCGCGCGCTGCACCAGGAGACCGGGCTCGACAAGCTCTGCCTCGCCGGCGGCGTGGCGCTGAACAGCGTCGCCAACGGGCGCATCCTCAAGGAGACCCCGTTCAGCGAGCTGTTCGTGCAGCCGGCGGCCGGCGACGGCGGCGGCGCGCTCGGCGCGGCGCTGTTCGCGCAGCATGCCGTGCTCGGCCAGCCGCGCCGCTTCCGCATGGAGCACGCGTACTGGGGCAAGGCGTACACCGACGCCGAGGTCGGCGACTACCTGCGCGGCGCCGGCATCGGGCACACGCGCTGCGCGCACGAGGACGAGCTGCTCGACCGCGTCGTCGACCACCTGCGCAAGGGGCACGTGATCGGCTGGTTCCAGAACCGCTTCGAGTGGGGGCCGCGCGCGCTCGGCGCGCGCAGCATCATCGCCGACCCGGGGCGCGCGGACATGAAGGACATCGTCAATACCAAGATCAAGTTCCGCGAGCCGTTCCGGCCGTTCGCCCCGTCGGTGCTCGTCGATGCCGCCGAGCGCTACTTCGAGCTGCCCGATCCCGCCCGGCACTATCCGGCGCGCTTCATGCTCTACGTGGTCGACGTGAAGCCCGGACACGGGCAGACGCTGCCGGCGATCACCCACGTCGACAACACCGCGCGGCTGCAGACCGTGCACCGCGACCAGAGCCCGCTCTACTACGGGCTGATCGAGCGCTTCGGACAGGCGAGCGGCGTGCCGGTCATCCTCAACACCTCGTTCAACCTCAAGGGCGAGCCGATCGTGACCACGCCCGCGCAGGCGCACAGCACGTTCATGCGCAGCGGCATGGATGCGCTCGTGCTCGGCAACAGCATCGTCACGAAGGGCTGAATGCGCTCGACGCGCGGCCGCCTGCTCGGCGGGCTGGTGCTCGCGGGCTTCGGCACGCTGCTCGCCGTGCTCGCCGTCGAGGCCGGCGTCCGCGTGCTGCACCTCGTCCCGGACCGCTTCTGGCAGCCGGATCCGCTGCTCGGCACCGCGCTGGTGCCGGGCGCGAGCGGGTGGTGGACGCAGGAGGAGCACGAGTTCGTCGTGCCGGTGCGCATCAACGAGGCCGGGCGGCGCGATCTCGATCGCGCGCGCGACAAGCCGCCGGACACGTTCCGCGTCCTGCTGCTCGGCGATTCGTTCGTCGAGGCGCTGCAGGTGCCGATCGAGGACACGTTCGCCCGCGGGCTCGAGCAGCGGCTCGCTGCCCGGCTCGGCCGGCCGGTCGAAGTCGTCAGCATGGGGGTCAGCGGCTACGGGACGGCCAGCCAGTACCTCTGGTATCGGGAGGTCGGTCGCCACTACCATCCCGACGTGGTGCTGCTCTCGTTCTACCCGGGCAACGACGTGCGCAACAACAGCGAGACCCTCGAGCCGACCCTGCGACCGGTGTACGGCGCCGACGGCACGCTCGAGCGCGTTGCCGGCGCGCGGGGCGCCACGCCGCCGCGCCGCCGCGGGCTGCTGGCGCGCTCGCACGCCTACCAGTACATCCGCAAGCTGATCCTCACCCGCCAGCCGCAGCTCGCGGCGCGGCTCGCCGACTGGGGACTGCTCGGCCGTGCGGCTCTGCGCCCGGTGCCGCTCGCCGACGACGTGCCGCTCGACTACTGGGTGTTCGCCCGCCAGCCGCCGCCCGCCTGGGAGCAGGCGTGGCAGCGTACCGATGGCCTGCTGACCGCCCTGCGCGATGCCGTGCGCGCCGACGGGGCGGAGCTGGTGGTGATGGTGGTCACGGCGCGCGAGCAGATCTACCCGGAGGCCTGGGAGACCCTGCAGGCGAGCTATCCGGCGATGCGCGCCGTGGCGTGGGATCTCGACGGCCCCGAACAGCGCGTGCTCGCCTGGTGCGCGCGCGCCGGCGTGCGCTGCGTACCGCTCTCGCCGGCATTCCGCGCCCGCAGCGGCGGGCCGCGGCTGCACTGGCATTTTGACGGACACTGGACCCCCGCCGGGCATGCGCTTGCGGCGGAAACGATGACGGACACGCTCGGTGCGCTGGCACCGGCGTCGGCAACGTACGCGGAGGACCGATGAAGTTTGGCGAAGGCATGAAGAACCGGCTCGGGATCGCCGGAGAGCTGCTCTCTTTTCTCTGGCAACAGAGATTGTGGTGGCTCATACCTATGGTGATCGTGCTGCTGGCGTTCGGTGGCCTGCTGGTGACAGCACAGAGCTCGGCGCTGGGGCCGTTCATCTACACGCTGTTCTGAGCCGCACCCGCCCGGGGGGGATGGGGCAGCGGCGGAGCTGTTCGGGGGAGGACCGAGATGCCGGATGCGTGATCTGAAGCGACTCCTGTTCGCCACCTGCCTGACCCTGCCGCTCGCCGCATCCCCGGCTGCCGCCGTCTGTACCTTTTACGTTCGCTCCGGCTTCGTGCCGGTGGACGGCGTCGCCGATGGCCGCTCCCCGGCACGCGCCTTTGCCACCATCACCGCCGGTGTGGCGGCGATCACCAATCCCGGTGACGTCGTGTGTGTGGGGCCCGGCCTGTACATCGAGGGCGACCTCGGACCGACCTTCGCCGGCGGCGCCACGGTGTCGGGATTTCCGGTCGAGATCCGCGGCGACGCGAGCGGCGCGTCGACGGGCGATCCGCCCGGGCCGGTGCGCATCGAGCCGCCCACCGGGCTGCCGCCGGAGCTCACGCCACGCACGGCGTTCCGGCTGCTCGGCCGGCGCGATGTGATCATCGAGGGGTTCACGATCCGGCGCTTCGCCGACGCCGGCATCCAGGTCCGCTCGGCGGTGGTCGGCGGGGCGAACAGCGGCGAGATCACGATCCGGCACAATCACGTCAGCGAGTGCCGCACCGGCATCGACGTCTCCGGCGAAGACACCATGATCATCGAGCACAACACCGTCGTGGCGAACACGTCGTCCGGCATCTCGGTGCAGTCGTGCGAGATCGCCGACCCGTTCGGCACCTGTCGCGGGCTGCCGAGCGGGCGCGTCGTTCCGGTGGTGTCGAACAACCGCATCGGCGGCAACGGCGCGCACGGCCTCTTCCTGCGCGGCAGCGAGCATGCGGTGGTGCAGAACAACGTGATCTACGCCAACGCCTTCACCGGCATGACGCTGCGCGGCTCCCCCGACGCGCTGCTGGTCAACAATCTCGTCTACCGCAACGGCGACGAGGGCATTGCCATCGGCAGCGGCTTCGTCGCGCCCGAGGATCAGGGCGCGGCGGCCGATACGGTCGCCGCGCCGAACGCGATCGTGCTGAACAATACCGTCTACGAGAACGGCGAGTGGGGCATCGAGATCGGCAACCGGTTCGTGCCCTCGCCGGGCGCCGCGGTGGTCAACAACATCGTCTGGCGCAACGGCGGCGGCGCGCTCGGCATCGGCGTGCTCAACGAGCGCGGCGCGACGCAGGTGCGCGCCCCGTCGGTGTGCGGCTATGTCGCGGGCTTCAACGCCATGCTCGACGCGTACGGCCCGGACACGCCGCGCAACGCCTACGACCTGCGCGACGATCCGCTGTTCGTGCATCCGGCCGGCGCCGACGGCGTGCTCGGCGGCGAGTACGTCGAGGGCGTGTTCGTCGACCGCTCGGGCGATGACGACTTCCGCCTGCGCCAGGGCGCGGGGGAGGGGGCGCCCAGCCCGGCGGTCGACGCCGGGGCGACGGAGGCGGCGCTGCTCGGCCTCACCGGCTCGACGGCGAGCGACGGGCGCGGCGACAGCGGCCGCGTCGACCTCGGCTTCCACTACGGCGCGGTGCCCGAGCAGATGGTGATGTACACGACGCCGTTCATGCCGCTCTACGTCCGCCCCGGCGGCGACGACGCGAACGAGGGCATGTCACCCACCGACCCGTTCGCGACCATCGCGACCGCGGCGCGCCGCGCGCGGGCCGGCATCACCGTGATCGTCGGCCCCGGCACGTACCGCGAATGCGACCTCGGGCCGCCGCCGGACAGCGGCCGGGCGACCTTCCTCGCCGACGCCGCGGGCAGCCAGACCGGCGATGCGCCGGGCATCACGCTGATCGATGCCGGGCGTTGCCACTTCGATCCGGAAGCGGGTGCGTTCCAGCCCGGCCAGACCGGCTTCAACGTGGCGCGCGCCTGCGACGTGGTGATCGACGGGTTCCACATCACCGGCGCGTTCGACGACGGCATCCAGGTGCTCAACACCTCGGACCGCGCGATCGTCCGCAACAACGTCGTGTTCGCCAATGCCAAGCGCGGCATCAACGTCGCGAACAGCGACGACGTGCTGATCCGCAACAATCTCGCCTACGGCAATGCCGGCGGCATCCAGCTCGGCAGCGGCTCTGCGCCGGCCGCCGCGTGCGCCGACGCGGGTGCGCGCCGCACCGTAGTCGAGTTCAACACCGCGTATGCCAGCACCTTCGACGGCCTCCTCATCGGCGCCGGCGCGTGTCCTTCGACCGGGGCGACGGTGCGCTACAACGTCGTCGCCGGCAGCGGTAAATCCGGCCTCGAGGTCGGCAGCGATGCGACGCGCGCGGCAAATCTCGTCGGCTATCAGAGCCGCTACAATCTCGTCGGTGACCGCTACGGCGCCGGTGTTCCGCGCGGGCCCGGCGATCTGCTGCTCAACCTCGCCATCGAGCCGCTCTACGTCGCTCCGACCGGCATCACCCTGCAGGGCGACTGGCGCGCCGACACCGCGTTCCGGCTCGTGCAGCGCGCCGCCGGCGACGGGCAGCAGAGCCGTGCGGTCGACTTCAGCGACGAGCTTGCCGAGGACGTCGACATGGCCGGGCGCAGCACGCGGCGCGACGGCTGGGGCGACGAGGCGCTCGTCGATCTAGGCTACCACTATCCGATGACCGGCGCCGCGCGGCGCGTGTGCGACTGCAACGACGACGGCGCCGTGGGCATCAACGAGATCATCCTCGCCGTCAACATCGCCCTCGGTCAGGCGGCGCTGACGGCGTGTCCGCCGGCCAGTGCCGACGGCGAGGCGGTCGACATCGCCGATCTCATCCGCGCCGTGAACGCGGCGCTGGGGAGCTGACCATGCCTCGCCGCCGCGTGCTCTACACCGTGAACCGGATGGACGTCGGCGGCAGCCAGACGCATCTCCTGCAGGTGTTGCGGCTGCTCGACCGCGATCACTTCGAACCGCTGCTCTGCTGCCTGACCGGCCGGGGCGAGCTGCTCGAGGCCGCGCGGGCGACCGGGGCGCGGGTGATCACCGGCGGGCTCGGCGGGCTCAAGTCGCCGCGCGCCGCGCTGGCGCTCGCGCGCCTGGCGGGCCGCATGCGGCGCGAACGCATCGACATCGTCCACAGCTATCTGCTGCGCGCCAACGTCATCGGCACGCTCGCGGCGCGCGCCGCGGGCGTGCCGCTGGTGCTGACCAGCAAGCGCGGCTGTCACGAGCGTCGCGGCCTCGAGATGATCGGGGCGCGGCTGTCGAACCGGCTCGCCGACTGCGTGACGACGAACGCGCAGGCGGTGCGCGAGTTCGTGCACGGCCACGAGGGCTGCCCGACCGAGAAGATGGTCGTCATCCCGAGCGGGATCGACACCGACCGCTTCGCGCCGCTGCCGCCGGCGGACCGCCGGACGCCGCTCGGCGTGCCCGGCGACGGCCCGCTGGTCGGCATCGTCACGCGCATGCGCGTGCGCAAGGGGGTCGAGGAGTTCCTGCGCGCGATGGCCATCGTGCGCCGCACGCGGCCCGATGCGCGGGCGCTGCTGGTCGGCGTCGCCGCGCTCGACCCGGCACTCGAGGCGCTGGTCAGTGCCGAGGGGCTCGGTGCGCACCTGCACCTGCTCGCGCCGCGCGGCGACATGCCCGAGGTGCTGTCGGCGATGGATCTGTTCGTGCTCTCCTCGCACGGCGAGGGCATGTCGAATGCGATCCTCGAGGCGATGGCGATGGAGAAGCCGGTCGTCGCCACGGCGGTCGGCGGAACCGGCGAGGTCGTCGCGGAGGGGGGCAGCGGGCACCTCGTGCCGCCGCGCGATCCCGAGGCGCTCGCCGCGGCGATCCTGCGCGTGCTCGCCGATCCGGCGCGCGGCGCCGCGATGGGCCGGGAAGGGCGCCGCGTCGTCGTCGAGCGCTTCTCGGCGCGCGCCATGGTGCGACAGATGGAAACGCTCTACATGCAGTTGCTGACGGCACGGCAGGCGGGGCAGCCCGCCGCCCAGGTGCTGTCGGTGGTCCGGTAAGGGGGAGGCATGCTGGTCACGTACCTGGGGCATGCGGCGATCATGCTGGAAGCGGGCGGGGCGCGGATTCTCATGGATCCGTGGCTGACCGATCCGAGCTACGACGGCGCCTGGTGGCACTTTCCGCCGCTCGAGCTCGGCCCGCGCGACCTGCCGCGCATCGACTATCTGTACATCTCGCACGAGCATCCCGATCACTTCGATCCGCCCACCCTGCGGCAGCTCGACCGCAACATCCACGTCCTGATCGCGAACTTCCGCAACAAGCGGCTGCGCACGCAGCTCGCCGAGATGGGCTTCCGCACGATCACCGAGCTGCCGTTCGAGGAGCCGTTCACGTGTGGCGGTGGCGGCCTCACCGTGCGGCTCATCGCGCCCGACCGGCCGTGGGACGACAGCGCGATCCTGCTGCAGCACGACGGCACGACGGTGATGAACGTCAACGACTGCCACCTCGACGAGGCGACGCTGCAGCGGCTCGGGAGCGCGCAGCGCATCGACCTCGCGTTCCTGACGTTCACCGGCGCAAGCCAGTATCCCGGCTGCTTCGACTTCCCGATCGGCTCGAAGATCGAGCGCGCGCTGTATTCGAAGCACTCGCATCTCGCCGAGTTCGTCCACTGGGCGCAGCTGCTGAATGCGCGCCGCGCGGTGCCGGCGGCCGGCAATCACGCGCTGCTCGCCGAGGACCAGCTGTTCCTCAACACGCCGCTCTACGGCAACACGCCCGCCGAGGCGATCGAGGCCTTGCGCGCCGACGCGCCGCACATCGAGGGCCTGCAGATGAATCCCGGCGACACGTGGACGCCGGAGGGCGGTCACGTGCGCCACAAGCCGGCGCCGGACTGGAGCCGGCGCATGGAGCTCATCGAGGAGCTCAGCCGCGCGACACGCGCCGCCCGTGCCGAGTACTTCGCCGGCGAGGCCCCGGCGCCGGCCGATCTCTGGCAGCGCTTTGCGAGTTACTTCACCGAACAGCTGGAGCGCGACGGCGCGGCGCCGCGCATCAACCTGAGCACGTGGTGGACCGTGACCGGCCCGCAGGGCGGCGAGTGGCAGATCGACTTCACCCGCGAGCGCGACTGGGTACGCCAGGGCGTCCCGGAGAACTGGAACCTGCACATCACCATCCCCGACACGCTGGTGTTTCGCGGTGTGACCGGGCAGAGCACCTGGGACCACATCGTGCTGTCCTTCCGCGTGCGGCTGTCGCGGCGGCCGGACCGCTACATGAAGGAATTCTGGACCTGGTTCTGCAAGCTCTGAGCGGAGGGGGCGCGATGAGCGATGACAGGGTGAACGTGCTGGTGGTCGTGCTCGAGGGGGCGCGGGCCGATCACATGGGCTGCTACGGCTACGGCCGCGAGACGACGCCCTTTCTCGACCAGCTCGCGCGCCAGGGCGTGCGCTGCTCGTCGGCCTTCACCACCGCGCCCGGCGTGCTGCCCGCGATCGCCACGCTGCTCACCGGCCTGTTCCCGCACGCGCATGGTGCCACCGAGGAGAGCGGCGTGCTGCCCGCCGGGGCGCCGACACTCCCGGAGCTGCTGCGCAGCGCGGGCTACCGCACGGCGGCGTTCTGCGCCTCGCCGGCGCTGACGCCCGAGCGCGGCGTCGGCCGCGGCTTCGATCGCTTCCGCAACGCCGTCGCGGCCGGCCGCTTCACCGGCCGCGCCGCGGACTACGCGCGCCGCGCGAGCGACCGCGTCCTCGGCCGCGCCGATGCCGGCGCGCGCCGCACGCTGCAGGCGGTCCTCGAGTGGGTGCGCGGCGGCGAGGAGCCGTTCGCGGGCGTCGTGCACCTCGGCGAAACGGCGGGCGCGCTGCCGCCGCCGGCGCCGTACGACCGGCTGTTTGCCCGCGAGCCGCACGATGCACCGGGCACGGCGTGTCACGATGGCGCCCTGCGCTACATCGACCTCCGGCTGCGCGAGCTCGCCGACGCGCTGCAGGCGGCCGGGCAGTGGGACCGCACGCTGGTGGTGGTCACGGCGACGCACGGCGCGTCGCTCGGCGCGGCGCCCGGGCACGACGCGGACTGGGCACCGGCCGAGCTGCACATTCCGCTGCTGCTGCGCGCCCCGGGACGCGTGCCGCGCGGCTTCGTCGTCGACGAGATCGTGCAGACCTGCGACATCGCGCCGACGATCCTCGCGCTGGCGGACGTCGCGGCCCCGGGCGTCGCGATGCAGGGCCGCACGATCCTGCGCGACGGCGCGGCGACGCCGGGACCGGGCTTCGCCTTCGCCGAGGGCTTCCGGCACGCGCCGTCCGACGTGCGCCGCAAGGCGGTGCGCAGCGCGCGCGCGCAGTTCGTGTGGCGCTCGGACGAGGCGAACGCGTTCTACGATGTTGCCCGCGACGGCGAGCTCGGGCCCGATCGCCTCGCCGCCGACGTGGCGCGCGCCGACGTGCTGCGCCGCGCGCTGTTCGACTGGCTGGCGGCATCGGAGCGCTGGGTGCAGGCGCAGGGCCTGCCGGCACCGGGCGAAGTCAGTGGAGGCGCGCGCGACGCAGCGGGCAACTAGCGTGTGCTGAGCGCACGCTCGAACGCAGATGACGGAGGGGGGACACACCCGCGGCGCGGCGTGGCGGGATCCATGGCTGGTCGGACTGCTGATCCTGAGTGCGGTGCTCAACGGCTGGCACCTGACGTGGGGCCTGCCGAACGGCAATGCCTCATGGGCGGCCGACGCGATTGGTCCGGTGACCGCCATCGGCGTCGCGCGGCGGACGTTCGCCGGCTGGAACTCCGGCTGGTTCTACTTCAAGTATCCGCCCGGCTGGCCGTTCCTGATGGTCGTCGCCGCGCTGCCGTATCTCGGCTACCTCTACGCGACCGGCGGCTGGAGCCGGCCGACCGCGGCGTACCCCTACGGCTTCGCCGATCCCGAGCGCGCGCTGTTCGTGCTGGCGATGCTGGCCCGCCTGCTCAGCGTCGCCTTCGGCATCGGGCTCACGCTGCTCGCGTACGGCATTGCGCGCCGGCTGTTCGACCGCACGACGGCGCGGCTGAGCGCGGCGCTCACCGCCACCGCGTATCCGCTCGTCTACTACGCGCACACGACGAACCTCGACATCTCCTACTGCTTCTGGCTGGTCCTGGCGCTCTATGCGGCGCTGGTGGCGAGTCGCGCGCCGCGGGCGCTGCCCGCGGCGGTGCTCGGCGTCGCCGCGGCGATGGCACTGTCGACCAAGGAGCAGGGATTCGCGTGGCTGCTGCCGCTGCCGGTGCTGGTCTGGACGGCGTGGGTCCGGACGGGCGGCTGGGCGGCACTCCGGACGCGCGCCAGCGCGGCGATGCTCGGTGCGGGCGCGCTCACGCTGCTGCTCGCGAACAACGCGCTCATCAACCCGCTCGGCTTCGTCGGGCGCATCGCCTACCTCCTCGGCCATCCGCTCACGCCGATCGAGGCGCGCCTGGCGCCGGTGGAGTTCGCCCTCTGGAAGGGGGCGAAGGAGTGGGTCTATGTGCAGCAGCTGTGGAACGGAATGCTCAGTTCCCTCGGTCTGCCGCTGCTCCTCTGCGCCTTTGCCGGCGCCGTCCTCGTCTGGCGCCGGCCGCGGGCGGCGGTGTGGCTGCTGACGCCGGTGGTGGCGCAGTACTACCTCTCGCTGCGCGGGCTGGAGCTGATCACGCTGCGGTATCTGCTGCCGGTCACCGTCGTCGGCTGCGTGCTCGCCGCGGTGGCACTGGCCATGCTCTGGGAAGCGACGCGCGGAACGCGGGGCCGGGCGGCAGCCGGGGTGGTGATCGGCGCGCTCGCGCTGTGGTCGCTGGCACGCGCCGTCGAGGTCGACTGGCTGCTGACCACCGACGCGCGCTACCAGGCCGAGGCGTGGCTGGCGGCGAACCTGCCCGCCGCGGCGCGCGTCGAGGTGTACCAGAAGCCGGCCTTCGTGCCGCGCCTGAACGGCTACGCCGGGGGGTTCGTGCCGATCGCCGAGCGCAGCGTCGCGGCGGTGGCGGCGCGACAGCCGGATGCGATCATCACCAGCTCGGCGTCGCGCAAGAGCATCACGCATATCTGGACCCCGGACTGGCGCGAAACGGGCGACCTGCTCGCCCAGCGGCCGGCAGCCGGCGAGATGCTCGCCGCGCTCGAGCAGGGCGCGCTGCCCTACCGGCTCGCCGCGACGTTCCGCCAGGATCCGGTCACCATCCAGAACCGCATCACCAGCATCGCGCCTGAGATCCGCATCTATGTCCGCGTCCATTGAATCATCCCGGTCGGCCGACCGGCCTGCTCCGTGCCTGATCTGCGGCGGCCGGTCCGTCGTGCCGCACTTCCGCGCCTCGGAGCCGGCGCCGCCGCCCGCGCCGGCGGCGGAGTGCTATCGCATCACCCACAGCGAGCGGCGCCTCGTGCGCGCGCTCGTCCGCTGCAGCGACTGCGGCATGGTCAGCCTGCCGCTGCAGTACGCCCCGACCGCGTCGTACGACGAGGCATCCGACCCGTGGTATCTCGAGCAGGCGCCGGAGCGGATCGCCAACGCGCACCGGCTGCTGGCGCTCGTGCCGGGCACCGGTCGGCTGCTCGAGATCGGCTGCGCCTGCGGATTCCTGCTCGTTGCCGCGCGCGAGCGCGGGTTCAGCGTGCGCGGCGTCGAGATGTCGAAGTGGGCGTCGGCACATGCGCGCGACCACTTCGGTCTCGACGTGCACACCGGGACGCTGGAGGCAGCGGCCCTGCCGGCGGCAAGCGTCGACGTCGTGGTCCTGGCGGACGTCATCGAGCACCTCTTCGATCCTGCGGCGACGCTGCGCGAGATCGGCCGCGTGCTCGCCCCCGGCGGCCGGCTGCTGCTGCTCACGCCCGACATCGGCAGCCTGACCGCGCGCCTCACCGGCCCGCGCTGGTGGGCGCTGCTCGACGATCACTACTACTACTTCTCGCGCCCGACGCTGCGCCGGCTGCTCGAGCGCGAGGGCTTCACGGTCGAACGCATCACCGCACTCGGACGCGTCTTTCCGCTCGCGCACTGGGTGTTCAAGCTCGCACCCTACAGCCGCCGGCTGGAGCGCGCGGCGTCAGCCGCGGTGCGCGCGCTGCGCCTCGAGCGGGTGCAACTGCCCTTCAACCTCGGAGACCAGATGGCATGCGTAGCCCAGAAGAAATGAACGGGACGATGGTCGACACGCCGACAACCGCCAGCGCGACGAAGCCGAAAGTCGTCGTCGTCATGCCCGCCTACAACGCCGCGCGGACCCTGCGCATGACGTACATGGAGCTGCCGCAGGACACCGTCGACATGGTGATCCTCGTCGACGATGCGAGCACCGACGAGACGGTCTCCGTCGCGCGCGAGCTCAACCTCAAGCTCTTCCTGCACGATCGCAACTACGGGTACGGCGCCAACCAGAAGACCTGCTACGCCGAGGCGCTGAAGGCCGGGGCCGACATCGTCGTCATGGTCCACCCGGACTACCAGTACGATCCGCGCCTCGTGCCGGAGGTCGTGCACCCGATCCAGCAGGGCACGGCGGACGTCGTGCTCGGCTCGCGGCTGAAGAGCGGCTCGGCGCTGTCGGGCGGCATGCCGTGGTGGAAGTACGTCTCGAACCGCTTCCTCACGTGGGTCGAGAACACGGTGTTCGGGCTGCAGCTGTCCGAGTATCACACCGGCTACCGCGCCTACCGGCGCGAGGTCCTCGAGACGGTGAACTTCACGCTCAACGCCGACAAGTTCATCTTCGACCAGGAGATCATGGCGCAGATCGTCGACGCCGGGTTCCGCGTCGAAGAGGTGCCGGTGCCGACGCGCTACTTCGCCGAGGCCTCCTCGGCGAGCTTCCTCGCCAGCTCGCGGTACGGGCTCGGGATCCTGTGGCTGATGACGCGCTACGTCGCGCACCGCCGCGGCTGGTTCCCGCAGCGGCAGTTCCAGAGCCTGCGCGGCCGCTACCGCGAGTTGCAGTAGACGACGAGGTCCCGTCCCGATGCGAACCACGGCACAGGCACGTGTCGCTGCCGATCCGGTGGCAGCCGACGCGGTGGGCGACCGCTACGCGGCCGAGCATCGCCCGCCCGGCGCCGACCGGTATGTCACCTGGTGGAAGGTGTGGCTGCCGATTCCGCTGCTGCTGCTGCTGCTCGACGTCACCTTCAACGCCTGGTTCTGGCACATCCCCAAGCTCACCGGCACCTCGGCCGACTACACCTATCAGTACCTCCGCGACCTCGCGCACCTGCGCGGCACGCACGATCCGGCGCGCACGCGGGTGGTGGCGTTCGGCAGCTCGGTGAGCAGCGCGTTCGACCAGTTCCAGATCGCCGACCTGCTGCACGCCCGACACCCCGAGCTGCCGATCGAGATCACGCGCCTCACCAAGCCGGGTTCGAAGCCGTCGGATCACCGCCTGGTCTGGCAGGTGGAGCGCGACGCGGTCGATCCCGACGTCGCGGTGATCGTCTTCAACCTCGTCGACTTCCTGAACCCGAGCTTCGAGCGCGACCTGAAGCCGGAGATCCGCCTGATCCTGCCCCCGTGGCAGACGCTCATCGAGCGCTGGAAGTACCTGCCGACGGTCAGCGAGAAGCTCGACGTCGCGGTCGCCGGCGTGAGCAACCTCTACCGCTACCGCAAGTCGCTGCAGTCGGCGATCGAGGATCACGCCAAGGCGGCGTACCGCTGGCTGCGCGGCGGCGCGCCCGGCGGCTACGGCTGGTTTGCCGACGGCTTCACCGCCGACCGCTTCGGCATCCCGCTCAGCGAGATCCGGAATGGCCAGTTCGAGTACTACGTCCATCCGGCCTGGATCGCGCAACGCGGCGCAGTGCGGCTCGAGTTCGCGATCGACGGCGAGCCGTTCGCGACGCGCGTCGAGACGACACCGGGCTGGAAGGCGCTGCCGGTGCCGAACGGCCGGACGGGACTGCTGCAGGGCAGCGCCGACAGCGTCTGGACGCCGCGCGCCGCCGGGCTCGGCGACGACGTGCGGCTGCTCGGCGTGCAGCTGCGCGCCGTGCCGCCCGCATCGCTCAACCACGGCCGTCCGCCGTTCCGCTACTACGCGCGGCGACCGAGCGATGTCGACGAGTTCCTGCGCATGGGCACCGCGCGCGGCGACGAGTATGCCGTGCGCTGGCAGGCGGCACTCACGGACGGTTCGGAGTTTGCCCGGCGGTTCCGTGCCTATCGCGACGTCAAGCTCGCGCTGCGCGGCCGCGCGTTCACGCCCACCGGCGAGTTCGCCGAGCTGCGCGGCATGGTCGACGACCTCACCGCGGCAGGCGTGCGTGTCGTGCTGGTCAACACGCCGGAGAGTCCGCTGCTCGACGGGCTGGTGACCAGCGACTGGTACCGCGACTACCTCGGGTTCTTCCGCGGGCTCGAGCGGGCGAACCCGCACGTCCGCTTCATCGATCTGCACGATGCCCTGCCGGCCGAGGACCTCAACGACTGGCACCACGTGAACTACATCGGGCAGATCAAGCTCGGCCCGGTGTTTGCCGAGGTGCTGGCCGAGGAAATCGCCGAACAGCGGGCGGAGAAGGGCGGCGACCGTGCTCTTTAACTCGCTGACGTTCGTCCTCTTCCTGCCGATCGTGCTGCTGCTCGTCAGCCGCGCGTCGCTGAATCTCCGCAACTGGATCCTGCTCGGCGCCAGCTACGTGTTCTACGGCGCCTGGGACTGGCGGTTCCTCGGCCTGCTGATGGGGTCGACACTGGTCGACTGGGTGGTCGGCCGCCTGCTCGGCCGCACCGATGATCCGCGCCAGCGCCGCCGGCTGCTGACACTGAGCATGGTGACGAACCTCACCGTCCTCGGCTTCTTCAAGTACTTCAATTTCTTCGTCGGCTCGGCCGCCGATCTCCTCACCGCTCTCGGCATGCAGGTCGACCGCCCGGCGCTGCAGATCATCCTGCCGGTCGGCATCTCGTTCTACACGCTGCAGGCGATGTCCTACGTCATCGACGTGTACTGGCGGCGCATGGAGCCGGTGCAGAGCCTGCGCGACTTCGCGCTGTTCGTCGCCTACTTCCCCCAGCTCGTCGCCGGCCCGATCGAGCGCGCCACCGCCCTGCTGCCACAGATCCAGTCGCCGGGCCGCGTGACGCCGGAGCGCATCAACATCGGCCTGATGCTCATGATCATCGGCTTCACGAAGAAGGTGCTGATCGCCGACTCGATCGCCAACATCACCGGCCCGGTCTACTCGAACCCCGCCGCGTTCACCTCCGGCGAGCTCATCCAGGCGGCCTACCTCTACACGTTCCAGATCTACTGCGACTTCTCCGGCTACAGCGACATCGCGCGCGGCGTCAGCGAGCTGCTCGGCATCCGTCTGATGCAGAACTTCCAGCAGCCGTACCTGTCGCAGTCGGTCACCGAGTTCTGGCGGCGCTGGCACATCTCGCTGTCGAGCTGGCTGCGCGACTACCTCTACATCCCGCTCGGCGGCAGCCGGCGCGGCGAGGCACGCACCTACTGGAACGTGCTGGTCACCTGGCTGATCTGCGGCCTGTGGCACGGCGCGAACTGGACCTACGTCGTGTGGGGCGGGCTGAACGGCGTCTACATCTGCATCGAGCGCTTCCTCGGCATCGGTCGCCACGAACCGCGCACGCCGCGCACCGCCGGCCAGTGGCTGCGCCGGGTCGCCGCGACTGCCGTCGCGTTCCATCTCATCGTCGTGACGTTCATCGTCTTCCCGTCGCCGACCTTCACCGATCTGTGGAACTACCTCGCCGGCATAGTCGCCTTCACCGATCTCGGCGCGATCGGCGTCCTGCCGCTGCTCGTCGGGCTGGCGGTGTTCCTGATCGACATCCCGCAGAACGCGACGCGGGACGACACGGTGTTCCTGCGCCTGCCGTGGTGGGTGCAGTCGCCGGCCTATGCCTCGCTCGTGTTCGCCATGCTGCTGTACGGCGGCCGCGAGATCCCGTTCATCTACTTCCAGTTCTGATGCGGGCGTGAGGAACGGGGCGGGGCGGCCGCTGCGCGTCGGCCTGGTGATCGGCCAGCTGTCGACCGGTGGTGCGGAGGGACAGTTGCGGTTGTTCTGCGAAGGGGTGGATCGCGCCGCGATCGAGCCGACGGTCTACTGCCTGAGCGGCACCGTGGAGCCGTACGGGCCGCGCCTCGAGCGCGCCGGCGTGCGGGTGCGGGTGCTGACCGGCGGCCGCACGGCGCGCGTGCGTGCGCTCCGACGGACGCTGCGCGCCGACCGCATCGACCTCGTCCACGCCTGGCTGTTCATCGCCAACGCCTTCGCGTGGGCGGCGACGCGCGGCGGCGGGCCGCCGCTGGTCACCGCGGCGCGCAACTGCAAGCGCTCGGGGGCCGGGCTCGACTGGCTCAACCGGCGCGCCTTCGCCGACAGCGCGGCGATCATCGTCAACTCGCAGCAGGTCGCGCACTACATCACCGACATCTATCGCGCCCCGGCCGACCGGATTCACGTCGTGCACAACGCCATCGACCTGACGCGTTTCACCGCGCGCCCGGATGCCACCGCGCCGGTGTCCGCCCCGGTGGTGATCATGGTCGGCCGGCTGGTGCCGCAGAAGAATCCGCATCTCTTCATCGCCGGCGCGGCGGCGCTGCGCGACCGGCTGCCGGGCGTGCGCTTCCAGCTCGTCGGTGGCGGGCCGCTGCACCGCGAGCTCGCGGCGGCGGCGCACGACGCCGGCATCGGCGACTGCGTCGAGCTGCTCGGCGAGCGGCACGACGTGCCGGCGCTGCTGCAGGCCGCCGATCTGTTCTGGCTCACGTCGGACTGGGAAGGGCTGCCGAACGCGGTGCTCGAGGCGATGGCGTCCGGGCTGCCGGTGGTGGCCACCGACGTCGGCGGCACCGCCGAGCTCGTCGAGGCGGGCCTCGAGGGCTACGTCATCCAGCCCGGCGACCGCGACGGGCTGGTCGCCCGCTCGCTCGAGATTCTCGGCGATCCGCAGCGCCATCTGCGCATGCGGGAGGCGGCGCGGGCGCGCGCCGAACGGTTCGGCATTCCCGAGATGGTGGCGCGCACGCGCGCGGTGTACGCGACGGCGCTCGGACAGGCGGCGGCATGAGCGGCGAGTGGCCCCTGGTGTCGGTGGTGATCCCGATGCGCAACGAGGCGGCGACGATCGCGGCGCTGCTCGAGTCGGTGTGCGCGCAGGAGTATCCGGCCGACCGGCTCGAGGTGCTGGTGATCGACGGCGACTCGACCGACGCCTCGTCGCGCATCGTCGCCGGCATCGCCGAGCGCGATCCGCGCGTGCGGCTGCTCGCCAATCCGCGCCGCATCGTGCCGACGGCGCTGAACATCGCGATCCGCGCGGCGCGTGGCACGATCATCTGCCGCATCGACGGCCACACGCGGGTCGCGCCGGATTACGTGCGCATCGGCGTCGAGACGCTGCAGCGCACCGGCGCCGACAACGTCGGCGGTCGCATGGATGCGGTCGGCGGCGGCTGGTTCGGCAACGCCGTGGCCGACGCCACCGCGTCGCGCTTCGGCGTCGGCTCGTACTTCCACTTCGGCACCGCCGAGCGCGAGGTCGACACCGTCTACCTCGGCATGTGGCCGAAGGCCGTCTTCGCGCGTGTCGGGCTCTTCGACGAGGAGCTCGTCCGCAACCAGGACGACGAGTTCAACTACCGCCTGCGCAAGGCCGGCGGCCGCGTCGTGCTCAATCCGGCGATGCGCTCCTGGTACCAGAACCGGACCGACGTCGCGCACCTCGTGCGCCAGTACTACCAGTACGGCCAGTGGAAGGTGCGCGTGCTGCAGAAGCATCCGCGCCAGATGAGCTGGCGGCATTTCGTGCCGCCGGCGTTCGTCGCCACGCTGCTCGGCCTCGGCGGGCTGGCGCCGTTCCTGCCGGCGGCGGCGATCCTGCTGCGCGTCGAGAGCAGCCTGTATCTCGCCGGCGTGCTGCTCGCGGCGCTGTCGGCGTCGCGCCGGCGCGGCGCCGTCGGCGTGCTGGCCACCGGATTGGCTCTCGTCTGCCTGCACGGATCGTGGGGGGCAGGCTTTCTCAGTGGACTGGTGATCTTTGCGGGCCGGTGGGGCAGAGAAGAGACGCCCCCGCCGCGCCTTACCGAGGCTGACGCGGGCGCCGGACGGCTGACCGATGGGCCGGGGGAGGCCACAGGCCGGCCGGTGCGGGAGGACGCATGAGACTGCGGGAAAAACTGACGGTGGAAGAAAAGGTATCGATCGCGCTGGAGCTGATCCGGCGCGAGCGCTCACTGGACGAGATCCGCGAGCGCTACCGGGTCAGCCACACGACGGCGTACAAGTTGCGGAACCTGTTCCTCGAGGGCGGCCGGCGCGCGCTGAGCCGCCCCGAACGGGACGGGCGCGACCTCGAGGCGCGGGTGCGCGCCATCGAAGAACAGCTCGCGCGCCAGACGGCGCGCGGGCGGACGACGACCCGCGGCGGGGCGCGACCGCGCGCCACGACCGCATCGGAGATGTGACGACATGGCAGACCTCTATCTGATCACCGGCGGAGCCGGGTTCATCGGTTCCAACCTCGCCGAGGCGCTCGTGCGCGACGGCGAGCGCGTGCGGATCCTCGACAACTTCTCGAGCGGCACGCGCGCCAACCTGGCGGCTATCGCCGACCGCATCGAGATCGTCGAGGGCGATCTGCGCGACCTCGACACGGTGCGCCGCGCGATGGAGGGCGTCACGCACGTCTCCCATCAGGGCGCGCTGCGGTCGGTCGAGCGGTCGGTCGACGATCCGCTGAGCAGCAACGCCGTCAACGTCGGCGGCACGCTCAACATCCTGCAGGCGGCGCGCGAGCAGGGCGTGCGGCGCGTCGTCTACGCGTCGTCGTCGTCGGTCTACGGCGACAACGAGGTCCTGCCGAAGCGCGAGGATCTGACGCCGGCGCCGATCTCGCCGTATGCCGTCTCGAAGCTCGCCGCCGAGCACTACTGCCGCGTGTTCAGCCGGCTCTACGGCGTCGAGACCGTCAGCCTGCGCTACTTCAACGTGTTCGGGCCGAAGCAGAGCCCGGAATCGAAATACGCGGCGGTCGTGCCGCTGTTCCTGCGCGCCGCGTTCCGCGACGAGCCGCTCGAGATCCACGGCGACGGCGAGCAGTCGCGCGACTTCACGTACATCGACAACGTCGTGCTGGCGAACCGCCTGTCGCTCACCACGCCGGGCGTCGGCGGCGAGGTGTTCAACGTCGCCTGTGGCGATCGCCACTCGCTGCTCGAGATCGCCGAGCTCATCGGGCGCTTCCACGGCCGCGAGCTGCGGCGCAACCACGTCGCGCCGCGCCGCGGCGACGTGCGCCACACCCAGGCCGGTGTCGAGCGCATCACCACGAAGCTCGACTATCGGCCACCGGTCGGTTTCGAGGACGGCATGCGCCGCACCTACGACTGGTTCAAGGCGCAGTGGCAGGGGTGAGCGGACGGACCACGCATCGCGCATCAACACGCGCCCT
>CBFGUK010000013.1:0-46892 GCA_965651925.1 uncultured bacterium
GAGGAGGGAGGAGACGCCCCCGGACAGGCGGGCGTCTCCCTTTTCTTTGGAGGGATCGTCGGAAGCGAACGGGCGCCGCGTTCAGCGGGCGCGGCGCAGGAACGCCGGCGACTCGAAGTCGTGCTCGGCGTCCTCGTCGTGAATCGGATCGATGGTGAACTCGGTGCGCTCGGGCTCCACCGCGGGATCGTCGGCGCACGCCTGCAGGCGCGGCTCGCCGCCCTCGTCGACGACGCGGCCGACGCGCCGCACCGGGCGGTCGCTGGCGCCGATGCGGCGGATCGCCTCGGCACCCGAGCTGCGGCTGGCGAACGTCGCCACCGGACGGCTGCCCGCCACCGGGATTGCCGTCGCCGGCGGCGCGAGCGGCTCGACGGCGGCGTGCTGGCCGAAGCCGGTGGCGATCACCGTGATGCGCAGCTCGTCGCCCATGCGCTCGTCGATCACCGCGCCGAAGATGATGTTCGCGTCGGGGTGCGCCTCCTCCTGGATGAGGCTGGAGGCGTCGTTGATCTCGTGCAGCGCGAGGTCGGCGCTGCCGGTGATGTTGATCAGCACGCCCTTCGCGCCGCGGATCGTCATGTCCTCGAGCAGCGGGCTCGAGATCGCGCGCTGCGCCGCCTCGATGGCGCGGTTCTCGCCGCGCGCCGTGCCCGAGCCCATGATCGCCATGCCCATCTCGGACATGATCGTGCGCACGTCGGCGAAATCGAGGTTGATGAGCCCGTGCACGGTGACGAGATCCGAGATGCCGCGCACCGCCTGCAGCAGGATGTCGTCGGCGCTGCGGAACGCATCGAGCACCGAGGTCTGCCGGGCGACGGTGGCGAGCAGGCGCTCGTTGGGAATGACGATCAGCGTGTCGACCGCCTCCTGCAGCTCGGCGAGGCCGAGCTCGGCCTGGGCCATGCGGCGCTTGCCCTCGAAGGCGAACGGCTTGGTGACGACGCCGACCGAGAGCGCACCGATCTCGCGCGCGATGCGGCCGGCAACCGGCGCGCCGCCGGTGCCCGTGCCGCCACCCATGCCGGCGGTGACGAACACCATGTCGGACCCGGCGAGGTGCTCGCGGATGCGATCGGCGTACTCCTCGGCCGCGGCGCGCCCGACCTCAGGCTTGGCGCCGGCGCCGAGCCCCTTCGCGCCGAGCTGCAGCTTCACCGGGGCGAGATTGTTCGCCAGCGCCTGCGCGTCGGTGTTGGCGACGATGAACTCCACACCGTGCAGGCCGGAGGCGATCATGGTGTTGACCGCATTGCCGCCGCCACCGCCCATGCCGATGACTTTGATGCAGGCGCCGGCGCCCTCGTTGCCGACCAGCTCGATCATCCGCCACCTCCCTCATCCACCACGTCAGCCGATAGCATCGGCCTCATAACGAAATTCTACGTTCACATCAACTCTCGAAACCACTCGACCATGCGACGACGGACGCGGTGGAGGAGATGGCCGTCGTCGACGAGTCCCGGGAGATGGGCGCGCGGCTGCGCGCCGTAGCGTGTGAGCCCGACCGCCGCGGCGTACGCCGGGCTGGCGAGCGTGTCATCGATGCCGTCGATGCTGGTCGGCGTGCCGACGCGCACCGGCAGGTTGAACACGCGCTCGGCGAGCGCGACGACGCCATCCATCATCACCGTGCCGCCGGTGAGCACGACGCCCGAGGCGAGCGCCGCATCGAGCCCGCAGCGGATGAGCTGACGCTGCACGAGCGCGAAGATCTCGTCGAGGCGCGGCTCGATGATCTCCGCAACAATGCGCCGCGACAGCTCGCGCGGCGCGCGGCCGCCGACGGTCGGCACCTC
Organism: uncultured bacterium; assembly: GCA_965651925.1. Taxonomy (GTDB): domain Bacteria; phylum Desulfobacterota; class Binatia; order HRBIN30; family CADEER01; genus CBFGUK01. The sequence goes on from CBFGUK010000013.1 coordinate 1,803, forward strand.
GACGGTCTCATCGCCCGGCACCGCGCCGGCAAGCGCCGCGCCGTAGCGCCGCTTGAGCAGCTCGGCGTCGCGGAACGGCGTGCGCAATCCGGCGGCGATGTCGCTCGAGACGTGGTTGCCGCCGACGGCGAGCACCGCCGTGTGCTTCACCGCGCCGCCGGCGAACGCGAGCAGGCCGGTCGTGCCGGCGCCGATCTCGACGACGGCGACGCCGAGCTCCTTCTCCTCCGGCGACAGCACCGCCTCGGCGGCGGCACACGGCGCAAAGACGAGGTCGACGACGTGCAGCCCGGCGCGCTGGCAGCACTTGATGACGTTCTGCGCCGAGGCGATCGGCGTCGAGACGATGTGCACGCGCGCCTCGAGGCGCACGCCGGACATGCCGACCGGCTCCTTGATGCCGTCCTGCCCGTCGACGAGGAACTCCTGCGGCAGCACGTGCAGGATGTCCTGATCCATCGGCAGCGCGACGGCGCGCGCGGCATCGAGCACGCGCTCGACATCGCCGGGCGCGACCTCGCCGTTCCTGATCGCCACGACGCCGTGGCTGTTGAAGCCCTTGATCTGCCCGCCGCCGACGCTGGCGAACACGCTGTGGATCTCGCAGCCGGCGCGCAGCTCGGCTTCCTTCACCGCGCTGGCGATCGCCTGCACGGTCGCTTCCATGTTCACGACCACGCCGCGACGCAGCCCCTCGCTCGGCGCCGCGCCGCAGCCGACGACGGTGAGCGCGCCGCCGGGCGCACACTCGGCGACAACCGCCGCGACCTTCGCGGTCCCGATGTCCAGCCCCACCAGCAGCTCGGATCGCTTCGCCATTGCCGCTACGCCTTCAAACCACGGCCGCCACCGCGCGCCCGCGGGCGCGTCCGGACGGGTGCGGGCGCCGCGGCCGCCGCCGGCGGCGCCGGGCGCAGGGTTGCCACCACCTGGTTGCGGAAGCGCAGGTCGAGCCGCGCCAGGCGCTCGGCGTCGCCGCCCCACGCGCGCAGCACGCGCCCGGCGCGGTCGAGCTTCACCGGCCAGCTGCCCCAGCCGAGCACCACCGGCACGCGCGGCGTCGCCGGGTAAACCGTCGCTCCGCCGTCGAAATCGAGATGGATCTCGGAGAGCGGCCCGAACGGGCCGTCGGCACGCTCGCAGCGACGCACGAGCCGCAGCGCGCGCCGCAGCAGCCAGCGGCGCCGGCCCTCGGGTGCCGCGGGATCGAGGCCGGTGATGACCGGCAGGTTGCGCGGATCCTGCGGCCGCAGCGGGCCGAACGTCGTGCCGCCGCGGTCGACGTAATGCAGCGTGTCGAGCACGGCGATCGCCACCGGCTCGCGCTCGCGCACGGCGACCTCGAGGCGGTCGGGGAACGTGCGTCGCACGGCGGCGCGGGCGATGAACGGATGTGCCTCGAGGCGCGCGCGCAGCAGCGCGGGCTGCACCTCCCAGAGCGTCGTCGCCGGCGCGAGCGCGAGCCAGGCGCGCACCTCGTCCGGACCGAGCGCCGGCCCGGCGCCGGCGATCGCGACGCGCTCGATGACGAAGTACGGATGATGGCGCAGGCGCTCGAGCGCCGGCCCGGCGGCGAGCGCCGCGGCCGCCGCCAGCGCCAGCACCGCGCCACCGAGCACCGCCCGGCGCCGGCGGCTCCACCACGCCCTCATCGGCGCGCCTCCTCCCAGTCGCCGACGAGCCGGATCTCCGGCACGAGGCGGATGGCGCGTGCGCGCCACACGGTCTCGGTCACCTCGTCGATCAGCGCCTTGACGTCGGCGGCGGTCGCGGCGTCGACGTTGACGATGAAGTTCGCGTGCTGCTCGGAGATCATCGCGCCGCCGATGCGCCGCCCCTTGAGCCCGGCGGCCTCGATCAGGCGCCCGGCGAACTCGCCCGGCGGATTCCGGAACACCGAGCCGGCGTTCGGATAGCCGAGCGGCTGCTTGCGGTCGCGCTTGCGCTTCGCCGCCGCCATCGCGGCGCGGATCGCGTCGCGATCGCCGGGCGCGAGCGCGAAATCGATGCGCGTGACGACGTGATCGGCGGGCAGATCGAAGCGCCGGTAGCCGAACTGCAGCGCGCTGCGCGGCAGCTCGCGGATGCCGTGCCCGGCATCGACGACCTCGATCGCCGTCACGCAGTTGCTGATCTCGCCGCCGAACGCGCCGGCGTTCATCAGCAGCCCGCCGCCGAGCGAGCCGGGGATGCCCTCGGCGAACTCGAGCCCGGTGAGCCCGCGCGCCGCGGCCTCGAGCACGAGCTTCTTGAACGGCGCCGCGGCGCCGGCGCGCACGTGCCACTGCCCGTCGCCTTCGCGCCACGCGAACGTGCCGAGCGCGCGGCCGAGCTTGACGACGATGCCGCGCATGCCGCGGTCGGCAACGAGCACGTTCGTGCCGATGCCGAGCACGGCGACCGGCACGCCGTGCGCGCGCGCGGTGCGCTGCAGCGCGAGCAGCTCGTCCGCCGACACGACCTCGACCCACGCATCGGCCGGGCCGCCGATGCGGAACGAGGTGTGCCGGCTGAGCGGCTCGGCGAAGCGCACCCGCGCGCCGAAGCGCTCGTGCAGCCAGGCTCGCACGGTCGCTCCTATTGCACCGTCCATGTCGACTGGGTGGTGCCGACGAGGCTGTGGACCAGCTCCTCGGCGATGCCGTGCACGTTGCCGGCGCCGAGCACGACGACCATGTCGCCGACCTGGAGCAGCGGCCGCAGCTCGGCGACGAGGTCGTCGCGGCGCGGCACGTAGGTCACCTCGAGGTGGCCGCGACGCTTGAGCGCCCAGTAGAGGACATCGCCGGTGAGGCCGTCGACCGCCTCCTCGCCGGCGGCGTAGATGTCGGTGAGCACGAGCTGGTCGGCGGCGTCGAAGGCCTCGAGGAACTCGCCGAACAGGTCGCGCGTGCGCGAAAAGCGGTGCGGCTGGAAGACGACGACCAGGCGCCGCCCGAAGCCCTCGCGCGCCGCGGCAAGCGTGGCGCGGATTTCGGTCGGGTGGTGGCCGTAGTCGCTGATCACCATCACGCCGCCGGCCTCGCCGCACAGCTCGAAGCGGCGGTGGATGCCGCCGAAGTCGGCGAGCGCCTCGCAGGCGGTTTCGAACGACACACCGAGCTGCTGCGCGACGGCGATCGCGGCGACGGCGTTGAGCGCGTGATGCCGCCCCGGCAGGCGCAGGCGCAGCGTGCCGAGCACGGTGCCGTTGCGCACCACCTCGCACATCGTCTCCATGCCGATGACGCAAAGATCGCGCGCGACGTACTCGCAGTCGTCGGTCGTGCCGTACGTGATCACTCGCTTGCGCACCTGCGGCAGCAGCGAGCGGACGTTGACGCTGTCGAGACAGAGGACGCTGACGCCGTAGAACGGCACGCGGTTCATGAACTCGAGATACGCGGCGCGCACGCGTTCCATGTCGCCGTAGTAATCGAGGTGCTCGGGATCGATGTTGGTCACCACCGCGATCACCGGTGACAGCATGAGGAACGTGCCGTCGCTCTCGTCGGCCTCGGCGACCAGCAGCTCGCCCTGTCCGAGCCGGGCGTTGGTGCCCATGCCGTGCACCTTGCCGCCGATCACCGTCGTCGGATCGAGCCCGGCGCGCGCCAGGATGGCGGCGATCAGCGACGTCGTGGTCGTCTTGCCGTGCGTGCCGGCGACGGCGATGCCGTACTTCAGCCGCATCAGCTCGGCGAGCATCTCGGCGCGCGGGATGACCGGGATCTTCAGCGCCCGGGCGCGCACCACCTCGGGGTTCGAGTACTTCACCGCCGACGAGATGACGACGACGTCGACGTCGGCGTCGATCGCCTCGGCGCGATGGCCGAGCGCGATCGTCGCGCCGCGCGCCGTCAGCCGCCGCGTCGCATCGCTCTCGGCGATGTCCGAGCCGCTGACGCGATGGCCGAGCGTCAGCAGCACCTCGGCGATGCCGCTCATGCCGACCCCGCCGATGCCGACGAAATGGATTCGTCGCGGTTCCGTGAACAGCTTCGTCATGCCCCTCCCCTCCTCCGCGTCACGACCGCGCGGCAGGCGGCGACCACGCGCGCTGCCGCATCGGGAACGCCGAGCCGGCGCGCCGCGGCGCGCATGCCACGCAGGCGCACCGCATCGCCGGCGAGTGCCGTCACCTCGGTGACCATCCGTTCGGGGTTGCACTCGGCATCGAGCACCAGCACGCCGGCGCCCTCGGCGGCGAGCACGGCGGCGTTGGCACGCTGGTGGTCGTCGGCCGCATACGGATACGGCACGAGGATCGCCGGCACGCCGAGCACGGTGAGCTCGGCGACGGTCGTCGCACCGGCGCGGCAGACGACGAGATCGGCCGCGTGGTACGCGGCACCCATGTCGTCGATGAACGCGACCACCTCGGCGGCGACGCCCTGCTCGGCGTAGCGGGCCGCGACTGCGTCGCGCTCGGCGGCGCCGGTCTGGTGCACGATGCGCAGCCCGGGAATCGCGGCCGCGAGCCGGCCGGCGGCCTCGCTCATCGCGACGTTCAGCCGGTGCGCGCCCTGGCTGCCGCCGAACACGAGCAGCGTGAAGCCGTCGGGCCGCAGCGCGGTCGCGGCGGGCGGCGCGAAGGCGCGCACGGGATTGCCCGTGACGACGACCTTCTCCGCCGGGAAGTACGCGTTCGCGGCGGCGAACGTCGTGCAGACGCGGCGCGCGAGACGGCCGAGCACGCGGTTGGCGAGCCCCGGGCGGGCGTTCTGTTCGAGCAGCACGGCCGGCACGCGGCGCAGCCAGGCAGCGACGACGACCGGGAAGGAGGCGTAGCCGCCGACGCCGAGCACGACGTCGGCGCGGAAGCGGCCGAGCGCGCGCCAGGCCCCGGCGAGCGCCGCCGGCAGCTGCACCGCGAGCTCGAGCGCACCGCGCAGCCCGCGGCCGCGCAGGCCGTGGATGGCGAGCGGCTGGAACGCGAAGCGGGTGCGCGGAATGACGCGCGCCTCGATGCCGGCGCTGCTGCCGACGAACAGCACGCGGCCGGCGTCGTCGCCCGCCCACTGTTCGGCGACCGCGAGCCCCGGGAAGAGGTGCCCGCCCGTTCCACCCCCCGCGACGATCATCCGCATCCTCACCCCGTCATGCGCGACAGCGACGCGAGCACGCCGACTTCGATCATCGTCGCCAGGAGCGCCGAACCGCCGTAACTGAGGAACGGCAACGGCAGCCCCTTGGTCGGCAACAACCCCAGCACCACCGCAATGTTCACCACCGCGCTGAGCACTAGCACTGCCGTCACGCCGAAAGCGAGCAGACTTGCGAAGGGATCGGGATGACGCGCGGCGATGCGGAAGCCGCGCACGGCGACGATGGCGAACAGCGTCAGCACCACCAGCGCGCCGAGCAGGCCGAGCTCCTCGCCGACCAGCGCGAAGATGAAGTCGGTGTGCGCCTCGGGCAGAAACGCCATCTTCTGGCGGCTGTTGCCGAGGCCGACGCCGGTGACGCCGCCGGACCCGACGGCGATCAGCGATTGCACGAGCTGGAAAGCGCCGTCCTGCGCGTGCGCGAACGGATCGAGGAACGCGAGCAGCCGGCGCATGCGGTACGGCGCGACCTGGACGGCGGCGACCATGCCGACGAGCCCGAGGGCGACGAGCCCGCCGACGTGCGTGACGCGCGCGCCGCCGACGAACAGCATCAGCAGGGCGAGCCCGCCGAGGATCACCGTGGTGCCGAAATCGGGCTGCCCCATGATCAGCGCGCAGCACACGCCGATGCAGGCGAGCGCCGGCAGCAGCCCCTGGGCGAAGCTCGTCATGCGCTCGCGATGGCGGCTGATCCAGCGCGCGAGGAACAGCACGACGCCGAGCTTGACGAACTCCGAGGGCTGCAGGCTGAAGCCGCCGAGCGCGATCCAGCGCCGCGCGCCGCCGCGCTCGACGCCGATGCCGGGCGTCAGCACGAGCAGCAGCGCGAGCACGCAGAGCGGCAGCATCACCGCCGCCCAGCGCTCGAGGAGATCGAGCCGGACGCGCGAGACGAGCAGCATCACCACCACGCCCATGCCGACCGAGACGAGGTGCTTGCGGAAGAACAGGTACGGGTCGCCGTAGCGCGTCCCGGCCTGGAAGTAGCTGACGTTGAACACCATGATGATGCCGAGGCCGAGCAGGCCGGCGACGGCGGCGAGCAGCCACACGTCGGGGCGCGTCAGGCGCGGCATCATCACCCGTTCCTGCAGACGGCTGAGCGGGCGCAGGCGGTTCACAGCTCCTCCACCAGGGCGCGGAAGCGGCGGCCGCGCTCCGCGTAGTCGCGGAATTCATCGAAGCTCGCGCACCCCGGCGCGAGCAGCACCACGGCACCGGGGCGGGCGAGCGCGGCGGCGCGGCGTACGGCCTCGGTCAGCGTCGGGACGATGGTCACGCCGTGCGCCAGGTCGAGCTGGGCGGCAAGCGCCGGTCCCGCGGCGCCGAAGCAGATCACGTGATCGGCGCGCGCCGCGACCCGCGGCCGCAGCGCGGCGAAGTCGCCGCCCTTGTCGTAGCCGCCGAGCAGCAGCACGACGTGGTCGGCGAAGCTGTCGAGCGACTTCTCGACCGCGCCGACGTTGGTGGCCTTGGAATCGTCGTACCAGCGCACGCCGGCGTGCTCGCGGACCAGCTCGAGGCGGTGCGGCAGGCCGGCGGTGGCGCGCAGGCCGGCACGGATCGCCTCCGGGGCGGCACCCCACGCGGTGGCGGCGGTGATCGCCGCGAGGAGATTCTCGCGGTTGTGCGCGCCGGTGAGCGGGCTGTCGCCCAGCGCATAGCGCTGCGGACGGCCGGCCGCCCACACGACGGCGTCGTCGCCGTCGAGATAGGTGCCGAACTCGACGGGGTCACGGCCGAACGACAGCACGGTGGCGCGCGTGCGCTGGCGCTGCTGCCACACCCACGGATCGTCGCGGTTCAGCACCGCGACGTCGCCGCCGTCCTGGTGCGCGAGCAGGTTCGCCTTCGCGGCGCCGTAGCCGGCGGGGTCGGGGTACCGGTCCTGGTGATCGGGCGTCAGGTTGAGCAGCACGGCGACGCGCGGTTTGAAGCTCGGCACCCACTCGAGCTGGAAGCTCGACACCTCGGCCACCGCCACATCCCATGCATCGGGAGCACACGCGGCGTCGGCGAGCGGCGTGCCGAGGTTGCCGCCGACGAACACCGCCGCGCCGGTGGCGCGCAGCATCGCCCCGAGCAGCGTCGTCGTCGTGCTCTTGCCGTTCGTGCCGGTGACCGCGAGCACCGGGCAGCGCAGGCAGCGCGCCGCCAGCTCGATCTCGCTCCACACCGGCACCCCCTGGCGCACGGCCGCGACGAGCAGTGGATGGTTCTGCGGCACGCCGGGGCTCGGCACGACGAGCGCGGCATCGTCGAGCGCCGCCTGGCGGTCGTCGCCGATCGCCAGCGTGATCGTGTCGGGCCACTCCGGATCGCGCGCCGCGTCGGCGCGCCGCTCGAGCACGCGGACGTGCGCGCCGCGCGCGGCGAGCAGGCGCGCGGCGCTGCGCCCGGCGCGGCCGGCGCCGATCACCAGGGCCCGGGTGCCGACCAGTGCCGTCATCGCAGCTTGAGCGTGCTGAGCGCGACCACCGCGCACAGGATCGAGAGGATCCAGAAGCGCACGATGATCTGCGGCTCGGGCCAGCCGAGCAGCTCGAAGTGGTGGTGGATCGGCGCCATGCGGAAGATGCGCTTGCGCCGCAGCTTGTAGGACGCGACCTGCAGGATCACCGACAGCGCCTCGACGACGAACACGCCGCCGGCGAGGACGAGCACGAGCTCGTGCTTGGTGACCAGCGCGAGCGTGCCGAGCGCGGCGCCGAGCGGCAGCGCGCCGACGTCGCCCATGAACATCATCGCCGGATAGGCGTTGAACCACAGGAAGCCGAGCCCGGCGCACACCAGCGCGGCGCAGAAGATCGCCAGCTCGCCGGCGCCGGGCACGTGCGGGACCTGCAGGTAGTCGGCGAGCACCGCGTTGCCGGCCGCATAGGCGAAGATGCCGTACGTGAACGCGGTGGTCATGATCGGGCCGATCGCGAGCCCGTCGAGCCCGTCGGTGAGGTTCACCGCGTTCGCCGCCCCGACGAGCAGGAAGGCGGCGAACGGAATGTAGGCGAGCCCGAGCTCGAGCCGCACCTCCTTGAAGAACGGAAAGTACAGCGCGGTATCGAAGCCGATCAGATAGAGCAGCGCACCGGCGGCGAGGCCGATCGCGAACTCCCAGCGCAGCCGCGTCGCGCCGGGCAGGCCCTTGGAATTGCGCCCGGTCAGCTTGCGCCAGTCGTCGATGAAACCGATCGCGGCGAAGCCGAGCGTCACCGCGAGCACCAGCCACACGTAGCGGTTCGTCGGATCGGCGAGCAGCACCGTGGCGAGGACGAGCGAGGAGAGGATGAGCGTGCCGCCCATCGTCGGTGTGCCGGCCTTGGTCAGGTGCCGCTCCGGCCCGTCGGGACGGATCTGCTGGCCGATCTTCGCCGCGGTGAGCGTGCGGATGAGCCACGGCCCGAACAGGAACGAGACGACGAACGCGGCCAGCGCCGCCACCACGGCGCGGAACGTGATGTAGCGCAGGACGTTGAAGCCCGAATGCACGGTGTGCAGGGGGTAGAGCAGCGCGTACAGCATCAGAGTCCCCCGGCCTCCTGCAGACGCGCCGCCACTTCCGCCATGCGCGCGCCATACGTGCGCACGCCGGGTTCATCGTCCGCGCCGCGCGACCCCTTGACGAGGATGGTGTCGCCCGGCTGCCAGCGCGCCGCGATCAGCGCCGCCGCGGCGGCCGCATCGCGGCATTCGTCGACGGCGATGCCGCCCGCCGCCCGCGCCCCGGCGGCGATCGCGGCGGCGCCGGGTCCGACGGCGAGCAGCCAGGCGACGCCGGCCGCGGCGGCGTGCGCGCCGACGCGCGCGTGCAGCGCCTCGCTCGCCGCGCCGAGCTCGCGCATCTCGCCGAGCGCGGCGATCGGGCGGCCCGGCAGGCGGACGAGCGCGTCGAGCGCCGCCTCGGTGCTCGCCGGATTGGCGTTGTAGCCGTCGTTGAGCACGGTGACCCCGTTGGCCAGCCGCAGCACCTGCATGCGCATGCCCGGCGGCTCGGTCGCGGCGAGGCCGGCGGCGATCGCCGACAGCGGGATGCCGAGCGCGTGCGCGGCGGCGGCGGCGGCGCACGCGTTGCGCACGTTGTGGCGGCCGGTGAGCGGCAGGTGCACGGGGGCGCGATCGGCACCGATGCGCAGCGTGAACGACACGCCGCCCGCGGCGCGGTCGTCGATCGCCTCGGCATCGACCTGCCGGCCGTGCCCGAACTCGACCCGCCGGGCGGCGCAGTCGGCGGCGGCGCGCACCACCCACTCGTCGTCCATGTTCACCGCGATCGCCGCCTGCGGCGACAGGCCGGCGAACAGCTCGCCCTTGGCACGCGCCACGCCGGCGAGATCGCCGAGTCCTTCGAGATGCGCGGGGCCGACGTTGGTGATCACGCCGACGTCGGGCGCCGCGATGGCCGTCAGCCGCGCGATCTCGCCGAACGCGTTCATCCCCATCTCGATCACCGCGAACGCCTCGTCGCCGCGCAGGCGCAGCAGCGTCAGCGGCATGCCGATCAGGTTGTTCTCGTTGCCGTGCGTCTTCAGCACGCGCCCGGGCGCGACCTGCGCGGCGATCGCCGCGAGCATTTCCTTCGTCGTCGTCTTGCCGTTGCTGCCGGTGATCGCGATCAGCGGGCCGCCCCAGCGGCGGCGCGCCGCGGCGGCAAGGGCGCCGAGCGCGTCCAGCGTGTCGGGCACGACGATCGCGCGCGTGCGGTCGACCCCGGCGGGCACGTGCTCGACGAGCACCGCGGCGGCGCCGGCGCGCAGTGCCTCGGCGGCGAACGCGTGGCCGTCATGGCGCGCGCCGCGCAGCGCGACGAACAGCGTGCCGGGGGCGAGCCGGCGCGTATCGGTGCCCACCGCGCCGACCGTGAGGTCGGCGGCCGCGACGCCGGCACCGACGGCGCCGGCGATCTCCGCGCCCGTCCACTGCATGATGGGAGAACTCGCCCGGCGCGCCGCCGCTCGCTGCGTCACGACGCGCCGGGGGCAAAGTACAGGGTCAGCGCGCGATCTGCAGCCACGGCGCCGGGCAGCGGCTCCTGGCGGGTGACGTAGCCCGAGCCCTCGACGCGCACCGTCCAGCCCTCGTGCTGGGCGCGGACCAGCGCCTCGCGCATCGCGAGCCCGAGGAAGCTCGGCACGCCGCCCGGTGCGGCGATGTCTTCGAACGCATCGGCGGTCTCGGCTTCGGGGACGACCGCGGCGATCGGCTGCGCGCCGGAGCGGGCGCGCCGGGCGGGCGGCGTCTCGACCGGCGGCTCCTCGGCGGGCGCGAGCACGCCGCGGCGCATCAACCCGTACTCGGCGACGGCGCGGAACACCGGCGCGGCGACGACGCCGCCGTAGGTCGCGGTGCGCGGCGTATCGATGACCACCGAGATCACCAGCGCCGGGTCGTCGGCCGGCACGAAACCGATGAACGACGACATGCGGTCGCGCGGGTGGTAGCGGCCGGTGCCCGGGTCGACCTTCTGTGCGGTCCCGGTCTTGCCGGCGACGCGGAAGCCGGCCAGCCGTGCCTGCTTGCCGGTGCCGTGCTCGGTGACGCCGACGAGCATCTCGGTGACCGCGGCGGCGGTGTGCCGCGACATGACGCGCCGCTCGAGATGCGGGCGCGCGACGTGGCGCGGCGTGCCGTCGGGATCGAGCACGCGCTTGACGATGTAGGGCCGCATGAGATCGCCGCCGTTGGCGATCGCGGCGAAGGCCCGCGTCAGCTGCAGCGGCGTGACGGCGATGCCCTGGCCGAACGCGGTGGTGACGAGATGGATGCGGCCCCAGCGCTCGGTCGGACGCAGCAGGCCCGGCATCTCGCCCGGCAGCTCGATGCCGGTCGGCATGCCGAAGCCGAGCGCGCGCAGGAAGCCGCCGAAGCGCTCGCTGCCCAGCCGCTCGGCGATCTTCGCGCAGCCGATGTTGCTCGACTGCGCGATCACGTCGGCGAAACTCAGGATGCCGTGCGGATGCGCGTCGCGGATCGTGCGCCCGCCGACGCGGTAGCGGCCGTTCTCGCAGCCGATGCGCTCCTCGGGCTGCACGACGCCTTCCTCGAGCGCCGCGGCGGCGAGGAACGCCTTGAACGTCGAGCCCGGCTCGTAGACGTCGGTGACGGCGCGGTTGCGGTACTGGTCGGCCGCCGCGGCGCCGGAGCGGTTCGGGTCGAAGCGCGGCACGGTGGCCATCGCGAGCACCTCGCCCGTCTGCGGGTCGAGCGCCACCAGCGTGCCGGCGCGCGCGCCGAACTGCCGCACGGCGCGCTCGAGCTCCTGCTCGGCGACGCCCTGCAGCGCGGCATCGAGCGTCAGCTCGACGTGCGCGCCGCCCGGCGGCGGCGCGCTGCCCGCGGCGTTGAGAATGAACTGACGGCCCAACGCATCATGGCCGACGACCAGGGCCTGCACCCCACCCCGCAACTCCGCATCGAGGACACGTTCGATGCCCTCCAGGCCCTGGCCGTCGATGTTGGTGAACCCGAGCACGTGGCCGGCCAGCTGCCCGTGCGGGTAGACGCGCTCGCGGGTCGGCTCGCTGCCGATGCCGCGCAGGCGCAGCTCCTCGACCGCCTGCCAGCGTTCGAGCGGCACCTGGCGGTCGAGCCAGACGAACGGCGACGCGGCCGCGGCGCGACGCAGGATCGTGTCCTGCGGCAGATCGAGCAGCCGCGCGACGGTGCGCACCACCTCGGGCTGCGCCTCGAACTCGCGCGGCCGCAGGTAGACGGAAGCCGACTCGCGGCTCAACGCCAGCGGCTCGCCATCGCGATCGAAGATCGATCCGCGCATCGCCAGCACCGCGACGTTGCGCTGCTGCTGGCGCTCGGCGCGGCGCTTGAGCGTGTCCGCCTGGATCGTCGTCAGCTGCACGGCGCGCAGCGCCAGGCCGGCGAACAGCACGGCGAACAGCATCGCGACGAACACGATGCGCTGGCGCATGCCGCGACCGCTCACGGCAACGACTCCTCCTCACTGCGATCCGGCGGCCGCATCGCCAGCCGCTCGGTCGCCAGCTTCTCCAGACGCGCCACACTGTCGGCCGCGGCAGCCCGAACCGCGAGTTCCCGCTCCTCCCGCTCCAGCACCACCACGAGCTGCCGCGTGACCGACAGGCGGTACCCGGCTTCCACCACCATCAACCGCACCCACACGTAGCCGAGTAAGAGACAGATCGCGCAGGTCCCGAGGACCAGGCCCCACGCGATCAGCGCACGCACTTCCGCACTGACCGACGCGCGCACGTTGGCCGGCCGGCGCCCGGGCGCTGCATGCGGCAGCGGCGGGGCGAACACCGGCGGGCGCGCGGCGGCGGTCGGCAACATCCTCACAACCCCAGGCCGGTCAGCGCGCCCGGTTCGGTCACGCTGACCAGCTCGCCCGCCAGATGCACGGGCTGCCACTTCGTCTTGTCCCAGACGCGAAACTTGTTGCGCGCGCCGGTGAACATGACCTCCTTGCTCAGGCCGGCGTACTCGCGCAGCACCGGCGGCACGAGCAGCCGCCCCTGCGCGTCGATCTGGCATTCATGCGCTCCCGGCAGGTAGAAGTTGTCCAGGAACGCCATGGCTGCCGGGGAGAGGTCGGTGCGCTCCGCAATGCGCGCCTCGAGGTTCATCCACTCCGCGTACGGCCGCGCCTCCAGACAGCGCACCTCGCCGACACGGAAGTTGGTGATGAACACCCGGTCGTCACCGAGGTCGCGCAGGACGTCGCGGAACTTGACCGGGACGTTCACACGCCCCTTGTCGTCGATTTTCTGTTCGAACGACCCGCGAAACACGCGCCGACCTCTCCCACTTACTCACAATCCACCACCACTTTCCGCCACATCCACCCACCGCGCGTATAGAGGGCACACCCGTCGGCTGTCAACAATAAATTGTGCGGCGCTGAGAAGTTTTGAGCGCTGAGCATGCAGGGCGGACCGCGGGCGTCCCCGCCCGCAGGCAGAAAACCGGCGAGCGCCGGGACGGGTCGTCACGCGAGCAACACGCGTCCGGGGGCGCGGGCGGCTCGCCCGCCTGCGCGCCGCCATGCGGGCGAGGACGCCCGCGGTCCATCCCCTCAGCGGACGCGCGGTTCGGGCGCTACTGCGCCGCCGCGCGAGCGGGCTGGAGAGGATCTGTAAGCCGGATTCTGTTCCCCGTTGCCGGGGCGGCAGTCATTCCTCTGGGCCGGCGGTTGCCCGCCGGCTCGAGCGACGCACCTGAGGTCGAGCGCGGGCCACGCGAACCTCGAGTCGGTCTTGCTCCGGGTGGGGTTTGCCGCGCGACGCCGTCACCGGCGTCGCGGATCGTTGCCGATCGTTTCACCGACTCCCCGCCTCGCGGCGGGGCCGTCTCCTTTCTGTGACACTTTCCCCTGATCGCTCAGGGCCGCCGTTAGCGGCCACCCTGCCCTATGGAGTCCGGACTTTCCTCCCGCCCCGATCCGGGACGAGCGACTGCCCGATCCTCTCCAGCCGGGCTGACGATAGGTGGCGTGCTGCTCGTGCGCAACCGGCGGGCGTGGGGGGGTAAGGGGTTACGCGGTTGGGGGTTATGGGGAGAACCCGTCAGGACGCCACGTGCGCCAAGGTCGGCAGCAGAGCCGGGCACGGAACCCATCCTCCGCTCCGGCCTTGGCGTTCAAGGAAAGGGGTCGGGGTGGGGCACCCTAACCCCCAACCCCGTAACCCCCTTACCCCCTCATCTTCACGCCGGGCGGACGAACAGGATGCGGTGGCAGTTCGGGCACTGCCGGATGTCGCGGAACTTCAGCAGCTCGTTGTAGAACTGCGGCGGGATGTGCATGCGGCAGCCGGTGCAGATGCCGCTCTCCGCGGCGACCACGGCGCTGCCGCCGCGGCGTTCGAAGATCTGCTCGTACTTGCCGCGCAGCCGCGCATCCATGCCCTGTGCCAGCGCCTCGCGCGCCCCGATCTCCGCCTCGACCTCGGCGCGCAGCGCCGCCGCCTGGGCGCGGCGTTCGGCGACCACCTCGGCGGCCCTGGCCTCCGCCGTGGCAAGCGCCTCCTGCGCGGCGGCGAGCTGCGCGGCAAGCGTCTCGAGCGTCTCCATGACGCCCAGCAGCTCCTCCTCGGTCTGCGCGTTCGCCTCCTTGCTGAGGTCGATCTCGCGCTGCAGGGCGAGCAGCTCGGTCGAGTTGCGCACGCGGTTCATGCGCATGCGGTTGTCGCGGATCTTCGCGCCGCTGAGCTCGAGCTGGCGGTCCATCGTGGCGCGCCGCTGTTCGAGCGCGTCGCGCTCGGCGGTGAGCGCCGTGACGGCCTCGCGCTGGCGGGTGAGCTCGAGCTCGAAGCTGTCCGCCTCGACGACGAGCGCGGTCATGCGGTCGCGCCGCTCCTTCAGCCGCCGGTCGAGCTCCTGGAGCTGCGCCAGCCGGTCGATGTCGGTTGTCATTGTTGCCGTGTCGTTCACGTTGCCATCTTCTCCTTGTGAATGGGCCCACCAGGATTCGAACCTGGGACCTACCGGTTATGAGCCGGCGGCTCTGACCAGACTGAGCTATGGGCCCGTGGGCTTCTCCCGCGCCGGCGCGCGCACCCCGGCGAGCGGCCGGGTCGGCCGGCGCAACTTGCGCAGCGCCTTCGCCTCGATCTGCCGGATCCGCTCGCGCGTCACCGCGAAGCGGTGGCCGACCTCCTCGAGGGTGTAGTCGGTCTTCTCGCCGAGCCCGAAGCGCAGGCGCAGCACCTGCTCCTCGCGCGGCGTGAGCGCGGCGAGCGCCTGGCGGGTCTGCTCGCGCAGCGTCAGGCTCATCACCGCGTCGGCCGGCGCCAGCGCCTGCGTGTCCTCGATGAATTCGCCGAGCGTCGCGTCCTCGTCCTCGCCGACCGGCGTCTCGAGCGACACCGGCTGGCGCACGACCTTCAGCACGCTGCGCACCTTCTCGGCCGGCATCGACACCGTCGCCGCGAGCTCCTCGGTGGTCGGCTCGCGGCCGAGCTCCTGCACCATGGTGCGCGAGGTGCGCAGCAGCTTGTTGATCGTCTCGATCATGTGCACCGGGATGCGGATGGTGCGCGACTGGTCGGCGATGGCGCGCGCCATCGCCTGGCGGATCCACCACGTCGCGTAGGTCGAGAACTTGTAGCCGCGCTGGTACTCGAACTTGTCGACCGCGCGCATCAGGCCGATGTTCCCTTCCTGCACGAGGTCGAGCAGCGGCAGCCCGCGGTTGGTGTACTTCTTCGCGATGCTGACGACGAGGCGCAGGTTCGCCTCGATGAGGTCCTTCTTGCCGGCGCGCACCGCGCGCTCGGCGGCCTCGATGCGCGCCAGCGCGGCGCGCAGCGCCTCGAGCGCCGGCTGCGCGCGCTCCTGCGCGAGGGCGCGGCGCAGCTCGCCGATCGTCGCGAGCAGCTGGCGATCATGGAGCTTGAGCTGCTCGACGGCGACGAGGAGCTTCTCGCGCAGGGTCGCCAGCGTCCGCTCCGGCTTGCCGGCCCGCTCGGCGCGCTCGACGGCGCGCGCACAGCGCTCGACCGCGGCGAACTGGCGCAGCGTCTCGACGCGCAGCCGTTCCTCGTCCTGGTCGACCGTCTCGCTGTCCTCGTCGAGATCGCGCCGCACCTCGCGCAGGCGCACCTCCTCGATCTCGAGCAGCGTCCCGAGCTGGATGAGGTACTGGCGGGCGACCGGATGGCGCAGCACCTCGGCGAGCAGCTGGCGTTGCGCCTCCTCGATGCGCCGCGCGATGCGCACCTCGCCCTCGCGCGTCAGCAGCGCGACGCGGCCCATCTCGCGCAGGTAGAGGCGCACCGGGTCGGCGCTCGGCTCGAGCTCGACCGCCGCCGCCGCGGCACGCGGCCCCTCCCACATCGAGCGGCCGAAGATCTCGGCGACGTCCTCACTCGTCGTCGCCGCCGCGAGATCGACCACCGGCATGCGCTCGCCGGCGACCGCCGTCCCGTCCCCCGCCACCGCCTCCTGCTTCGCCTCGCGCATCGCCCGCTTCGTCACTCCACCCCTCCTTCCCGGCGCCGCACGCTGTTGTTGAGATCGACCAGCGCACTGCGCCACGTCTCGTCGCCGCGCGACTCCGCCCGGCGCAGCTCGGTGGCGATCGCCCGGCGCTCCTCGCGCGCGGCACGTGCCTCGATGCGGCGGGCGCAGTCCTCGGCGGCCTGCAGCCGCTCGGCCGCCTCGCCGAGCGGTCCCTCCTGCAGCGCCACCGCCGTGAGCCGCTGGGCCAGCGGCGCCGGCAGCGCCTCGATCACTTCCGCGAGCGGCCGCCCGGCCGCCCACGCGTCGGCGATCCGGTGGCCCGCCTCGGCGAGCGGCGCGGTGCGGAACCGCGCCAGCGTGCCGCGCTCGACGACCCACGCCGCGACGTCGCGGTCGGCCGCCATCACCTCGACGAGCAGCCGCTCCTCGGCCGGCCACTGCGTGCTGACCGGCGGCGGCCCGGGCTGCGGCGCGGCGACGCGCACCGGCTGCGCCCCGGCGCGGCGGGCGCGGCGGAAGACGTCCTCGCCGATGCCGAGCCGGTCGGCCGCCTGCCGCGCGAGCAGCGCGAACTGCACCTCGCTGCCGACACGCGCCAGGATGCGCGCCGCGTCGTCGGCCACCGTCGTGCGCTGCGGCAGGGACGCCCCCGGCGGCAGCAGCGCGTCGAAGTACGCATCGAGCAGCGACGGCGCCGCATCGAGCAGCGCCAGCGTCGCCGCGGCGCCGTACTCGCGCGTGTAGCTGTCGGGATCGAAGCCATCGGGCAGGAACGCCGCGCGCCCCCACACGCCCGCCTCGGCGCAGACACCGAACGCACGAACCGCCGCCTGGCGGCCGGCGCGATCGCCGTCGAAGAAGAAGAACACCGCGAGCTGATCGCCGCCGAGCGGCTGCAGCAGGCGCAGCTGGGCGGCGGTGAGCGCGGTGCCGAGCGTCGCGACCGCATACGGCACGCCCTCCTGCACGAGCAGCAGCGCGTCCATGTAGCCCTCGACGAGCACCGCGCGGCCGTGCGTGCGGATCGCGTCGCGCGCCTCGGCGACGCCGTACAGCCCCTCGCCCTTGCGGAACAGCGGCGTCTCCGGCGAATTCAGGTACTTCGGCTGGTCGTCGCCGAGCGTGCGGCCGCCGAACGCGATCGTGCGGCCGCGCCGGTCGCGGATCGGGAACATCACGCGGCCGCGGAAGCGGTCGTAGAGGCTGCCGTCGTCGCGCCGGCCGAGGAGCCCGGCCTGCAGCGCGACCTCGCGCGACACGCGCTGGCGGTCGAGCGCCGACACGAGCACCGTGCCGCCCGCCGGCGCGAAGCCGAGCCCGTAGCGCGCGATGGTGTCGTCGCGCAGCCCGCGCTCGGCGAGATAGCGCCGCGCCGCGGCGCCCGCCGGCGCGGCGAGGGCGGCGCGGAAGAAGCGCTCGGCCTGCGCGTTGGCGGCGAACAGCGCCTCGCGGCGGCGCGCCGCGGGATCGTCGGCGTCGGCCTGCGGCAGCGGCACGCCGGCGCGCTGCGCGAGCTGGGTGACGGCGTCGAGGAACTCGAGGCCGTCGACCTTCATCAGGAAGGTGAAGACCGTGCCGCTCGCACCGCAGCCGAAGCAGTGGAAGAGCCCGCGCTCGTCGCTGACCGTGAACGACGGCGTCTTCTCGGCGTGGAACGGGCAGAGGCCGATGTGGTTGCGCCCCTGCCGCTTCAGATTGACGTAGGCGCCGACGACCTCGACGAGGCTGATCCGGTCCCGGATGGCGTGCAGTGTCTCGTCGGGGATCCTGCGCGCCATCATCCCCTCACGCCGCGTTCGCGGCCCCGGGGCGCCATTCCGCACGCAACACCGACTGCGCGGTGCTGACCAGCGGACGCGCGAGACGCGAATCGAGGATCTGGCGATCGAGCCCCTTCACGACCGGAAAGAGCTGCAGGAAGAGGAGCGCGCAGGCGGCGACGACGGCGCCCTTGGCGACCGCGAAGCCGGCGCCGGCGAGCCGGCTCGGAATGCGCAGCGCGCCGCGACCGAAGACCTGATCGGCGGCGACGCCGAGCAGATTGAGGAACGTGCTGACCACCAGGAAGACGAGCACGAAGCCGCCGCCGAGCAGCGCGATCGGATTCAGATCGGCGGCCGGCAGCCAGCTGCCCAGCCAGGCGGCGGCCGCGTCGCTGAACCGCAGCGCGGCCCACAGCCCGACGAGGAATGCCGCGAAGCCGAAGCTCTCGCGGAAGACGCCCCGCCACGAGCCGCGCAGGGCGCACAGCAGGAGCAGGATCACCAGTGCGACGTCAACGCCGTTCATCGCGTCCGCCCCGTGGTTCCTGCTCGCGGCATCTCGAGTCTGCTCAACCCCCGGCCCGCGCCAGGCGGCGCAGGTAGCGCTTCTTCGCCGCAAGCATCTTCTTCTTCTTGCGGACGCTCGGCTTCTCGAAGTGTTCCCGCTTGCGCAGCTCGGAAAGAATTCCCGCCTTCTCGCACTGCTTCTTGAAGCGACGGATCGCCACTTCGATGGGTTCGTTTTCTTTGACTCGGACGCCTGCCATGCAGTGGTGTACTCCCTCCTCGGTTCGCGCTGGGCCGGCTGCGATGCCGCGACTCGGCCGAACGCAGCCTAACCGACGTCTTCTATGCTATGGGCCGTTGGTGTCAAGCCGGGCAGCGCGCGGCAGGCGTTCGGGAAAGTCACTGATGATGCCGTCGACACCGGCGCGCACGAGCTCGGCGATCGCATCGGAATCGTTCACCGTCCAGACGTTGACCGCCAGCCCGCGCCGGCGCGCCGCCGCGATGATGTCCGCATCGACGAGCCCCCAGAGCGGGTGCACGGCAACCGCCTCGAACTGCGCCGCCGCCGCCCACATCCCCTCGAGGTCGGCGGTATGCCAGAGCACGCCGAGGCGCGCGGCGCGCGAGCGCGCGCGTACCGCCGCCAGCGCGCCGTGGTCGAAGGAGGAGATGATCGTCTCGTCGAGCCGGCCGGCGCGCTCGAGCAGCGTCAGCAGCGCCGCCGCGGTCGCCTCCCAGTCCGGCGCCGGACTCTTGATCTCGACGTTCAGCGCGGCGCGCCCGGCGGTGAGCGCCAGCACCTCGGCGAGCGCCGGCACGCGCGCCCCGGCCCAGCGCGCGTCGAACCAGCTGCCGGCATCGAGCGCCTGCAGCATCGCGAGCGTCTGCTCGCGCACCGCGCCGCTGCCCGACACCGTGCGGCCGAGCTGGCGGTCGTGCAGCACGACGAGCTCGCCGTCGCGCGTCAGCTGCACGTCGAGCTCGATCATGTCGACCCCGAGCTCGAGCGCGCGCACGAACGCCGGCTCGGTCAGCTCCGGGCGCGTGCCCGCCGCGCCGCGGTGCGCGATGCGCTGGTACGACACACGTCCGCCTATCGCACATCCGCAGCCGTGGTTGAACTTTCGACGCGAAGCCGCGAAGACGCGTCACGCCAGCTGTCGCGCTGTCGCGCGGTGAAAGCATCCATGTCCACCTGGACGGCCGTCACGGTCCTCGCGCCCAACGCCCTCGCCGACCCGATCGCGAGCTTCCTCATCGATCGCGGCGCGCCCGGCGTGCAGACCGAGGACGCCGGGTCGCTGACCCGCGTCGTCGCGCACTTCGCCGGCGAGGCGCCGCTCGCCGCGCTCGACACCTTCCTGCACGGGCTCGCCGCACTGCACCCGCAGCTGCCGCCCGCCACCGTCGCCGTGGCCACGATCGACGACGAGGCGTGGGCGGAGAACTGGAAGGCGCACTTCCCGCCGCTGACGATCGGGACGCGGCTCTACGTCCATCCGCCGTGGATCGACGAGGTGCCGCCCGGGCGTGTCGCGATCCGGCTCGATCCCGGCATGGCGTTCGGCACCGGCCAGCACGCGAGCACGCGCGGCTGTCTCGAGCTGCTCGACGCCGCGCTCGCCGCGCGGCCGGCGCGCCGCGTCCTCGACCTCGGCACCGGCTCGGGCATCCTCGCCATCGCCGCGCGCCGGCTCGGCGTGCCGGAGGTGTGGGCGGTCGACATCGATGCCGACGCCTGCGCGGTGGCGGGCGAGAACGCCGCGCTCAACGGCGTGTCGCACGGTCTGCACATCGTGACGGCGCTGGAGGCGGTCACCGGCACGTTCGATCTCGTGCTCGCCAACCTCTTCGCCGCGCAACTGATCGCATTCGCCGAGACGCTCGCCGCGCGCCTCGAGCCCGGCGGCCTGGTGATCGGCGCGGGCATCCTCGATGGCGAGGCCGACGCCGTGCGCGCCGCATGGACCGCAGCCGGGCTCGTCGCCGACACGACGTGGCGCGCCGACGGCTGGACCGCGCTCGCCTGCCGCCGCCCGTGACCCCGCACCTGCCGCGCTTCTTCGTCGCGCAGCCCGCCGCGGTGGGCGCGCTCGTGCCGCTGCCGGCCGACGAGGCCCGGCATGCGCGCGTGCGCCGCCTGGCGCGCGGCGAGGCCGTGGCGCTGTGCGATGGCGCCGGCTGGAGCGCGGTCGGCGAGGTCGCGACGATCGACCGCGAGCAGGTCGTCATCCGCCTCACCGCGGTGCACCCGGCGCGCGACGGTGAGGCGTCGCTCGCCCTGACGCTCGCCATCGGGCTCCTCAAGGCCGACAAGCTCGACACGGTGATCGAGCACGCCACCGAGCTCGGCGTCACGCACATCCAGCCGTTCGCCAGCACGCACACGCTCGGCCAGCCGTCGCCGTCGCGTCAGGCACGCTGGCCGGCGATCGCGCGCAGCGCCGCCAAGCAGTGCGGTCGTTCGGTGGTGCCGGCGATCGCGCCGCCGATCGCGTTCGCCGACGTCCTGCACCTCCCGGCCTCGCTGCGCGTCCTGCTCGCCGAGCACGGCGACACCGTGCCGCTCGCGACGCTTGCCGCCGATCCGCCCGACTCGCTCCTCCTCGTCGTCGGCGCCGAAGGCGGCTTCACCGCCACCGAGCTCGCCGCGGCACGCGAGGCCGGCGTGCACCTCGCCGGCCTCGGTCCCCGTATCCTGCGCGCCGAAACCGCCGCCCTCACCGCCTGCGCCCTCGCCCAGTCCCGCTGGGGCGACCTCGGCGATTCAGCCGGTAACCGGTGACCGGTGACCAGTGACCGGTCGGCCACCGAGATTGGGAGTGCTCCGAGTCGATGGGCAGATCGGATCCGATCTGAGGTGAGGATTCGTTCGACTCCATGTCCTCTGCACCTCGGTGGCCAGGTCGGCTTCCCCCGGCGAAGCCCACCGGTCACTGGTCACTGGTCACCGGTCACCGGTCACTGTTCCGCGGTCACTGGTCACCGGTCACCCTTCCCCGCTATGACGCATCTCATGTCCCTGCGCCTCGCCTTCATCATGGATCCGATCGAGCGGGTCCTGCCCGACAAGGACACGACGTTCATGTTCATGCTCGAGGCGGGGCGGCGCGGGCACGAGGTCTACTATCTGCAGCTCGATGACCTCTTCATCGAGCGCACCGTGCCGCACGGGCGGGCGCGGCGCGCCGCGGTGCGCCGCCCGAGCGCCGACGATCCCGGGCACCATCATCTCTACGAGGAACGTACCGTCCGCCTCGACTGGTTCGATGCGGTGCTGATGCGCAAGGACCCGCCGTTCGACCTCGCGTACTTCTTCGCGACGCACGCGCTGTCGCTGATCGATCCGGCGCGCACGCTGGTGATCAACGACCCGCGCGGACTGCGCGAAGCGAACGAGAAGCTCTACGCGCTGCACTTCCCGGACGTGATTCCCGAGAGCCTCGTCACCGCCGACGCGGTGCGCCTGAAGGCCTTCATGACGGCGCTCGGCGGCGAGATGATCATCAAGCCGCTCGACGGCGCCGGCGGCGCCGGCGTCTTCCACCTGCGCGAGGGCGATCGCAACCTGAACGCGATCCTCGAGACCGCGACGCGCGAGGGCCGGCGCGCGATCATGGCGCAGCGCTACCTGCCGGAGATCCGTCAGGGCGACAAGCGCATCATCGTGCTCGACGGCGAGCCGCTCGGCGCGGTGCTGCGCGTGCCGCGCGAGGACGAGACGCGCGGCAACATCCACGTCGGCGGCGCCACCGTGCGCGCCCCGCTCACCGCGCGCGACCGCGCAATCTGCGCCCGCCTCGCGCCGCGCCTGCGCGCCGACGGCCTGTGGTTCGTCGGCCTCGACGTCATCGGCGACTGGCTCACCGAGGTGAACGTCACCAGCCCGACCGGCATCCAGGAAATCAACGCGCTCGACGGCGTCGCCCTCGAACGCACCGTGCTCGATGCCCTCGAGCAGCGGATAGCCGCGAAGACGCGGAGGACGCGAAGCCCGGAGTGAGGTAGCCGTTCCGTTGCCCGACCGTCAGCAGCTACCTCTCACCGAGCTTCGCGCCCTTCGCGCCTCCGCGGCCAACCCCACCGGTCACTGGTCACCGGTCACCGGTCACTGCTTCTGATCCGGCTCGATCCGCAGCAGCCGCCCGTCGCGCTCATCGGTGAGCACGTAGATGAACCCGTCCGGCCCCTGGCGGACGTCGCGCACGCGGCTGCCGATCGGGATGCGCTCCTGTCCGGTCACCGTGCCGTCCGCATCGAGCGCGACGCGCAGCACGTCCTTGCTCACCAGCCCGCCGTTGAGCGCGCTGCCGCGCCACGTCGGGAAGCGGTCGCCGGTGTAGATCGCCAGGCCCGAGAGCGCCGGCGACGGACTCCAGACGACCACCGGATCGATCATCCCGTCGACGTGCGGCTGGCCAATGCGCTCGCCGGTGCGGTAGTCGCGCCCCTGCGTCGCCAGCGGCCAGCCGTAGTTCGCGCCGCGTTCGACGATGTTGAGCTCGTCGCCGCCGAGCGGGCCGTGCTCGTTTGCCCACACGCGACCGGACACCGGGTCGCGCGCCAGGCCCTGGATGTTGCGGTGCCCGTAGCTCCAGATCTCCGGGCGGGCGCCCTCGCGGCCGACGAACGGATTGTCTGGTGCCGGCTGCCCTTCGTCGGTCAGGCGGAGGATCGAGCCGAGGTGCGTCGACAGGTTCTGCGCCTGCTCGCGCGCCAGGCGGTCACCGACGGTGCGCGGCGGGTTGCCGCCGTCGCCGACGCTCATCAGCAGCGTGCCGTCCGGCAGCCAGAGCAGCCGCGAGCCGAAGTGCTCGCCACCGCTCTTCACCGGCTCGACCGCGAACAGGACCTTCAGCTCGGTGAGCCGATCGCCGTCGAGTCGCCCGCGCACCAGCACCGTGCGGTTCTCATCGTCGTTGCCGGTGGCGAGCGTGAGATAGAGACGCGGCCGCTCGCGATCGTCCGGGTGCGCGACGACGTCCATCAGCGCGCCCTGCTTGTCGCTGAACACCGGCGGCAGGCCGTCGTCGATCGCAATCTCGGCAAACTCGCCGTCGCCCAGCACGTGCAGCGTGCCGTGCTTGCCGGTGACGATCAGCCGCCCGTCGGCGAGCCACGTCATCCCCCACGGCTGGCGGATGCCGTCGGCCACCTCGACCACCTTCCAGCCGCGCGCCTCCTGCGGCGCCTTCGCCGGCGTCGGCGGCGCCGCCCGCGTCGACGTCACCGTGAGCAGCATCGACAGCATCCCGACCCCGATTGCCCGCGCTCGACTGTCCATGCCGCCAGCGTACGGAGCAGCGGTGCGGCTGGGAATACGTGTTGTGAGGCTGCGATCAGCGGTCAGCTGTCAGCCGTCAGCCGCCAGCCGTCAGCCGGATCTTACACGCTCTGGAGGGCGCCGCTCCGTCGGCGCCTGTTGCATTGGGCGACAGTGAATCCGTTCCAAGACACGCCCGCGAACGCGGCCCCCCGGTGACCAACGGCGCTGCGCCGGCACCGCCGGGTGGGGCGGCGCGGCATGAATGGGACAGCCCCACGCCTCTGCCGGTGCCCCGCCCCGTGGCGACGCTGCGCGTCGCCGGCGGCCACGGGGGCCGCGGCTACATGTACGTCTGTCGAAGCGCACGCGCGTCGCTCGATCCAGCAGGCGCCAACGGAGCGGCGCCCTCCAGAGCGCGTTTCCGGGACCCACGTTCGTCGCCGCACACGGCGCCGACGCTGGCTTGACCGCTCCCACCCTGCCCGCTAACAACGCGGCTTCTCCCCGCGCACGGGCAGGTAGCTCAGTTGGTAGAGCAAGGGACTGAAAATCCCTGTGTCGGCAGTTCGATTCTGCCCCTGCCCACCTTCTTCTCGCTCGGTCCACCGGGATTCAGAAGACATCAAGTCGACTTGATGTGACTGATTCTCCACTTCGCGTCCTCCGAGCCTCTGTGGCCAATCGGGCGGACGACGAGGCGGCATCACCGCGGCAGCACGCACGGCACCGTGTGGCGGCTGTGGCGGCGGTAGATGCGGAAGTCGGTGTCGGTGGTGAGGAGGATCGGGTCGGGGGCGGTTTCGGTCAGGCGGACGAGGCAGGCGTCGGCGAGGCTGATCGGGACGTCGGCGTACTTGCGTAACAGGGCGAGCACCGGCTCGAGGTGGTCGGCGAGGTCGAAGGCGGAAAGCACGGCGCGGCGCCGCAGCAGCTCCGCCAGCGCGGGCGCGCCGCGCGGTCCGAGGAGATGGTGGGCTTCGGACAGGACGGCGTCGCACGTGTGCCACGGCGGCGGGTGTTGCGGCGCCTGCGCCGCGGCCCAGGCGTGATGCTGGTCGCGGCGGCTGAGCAGCGCCACCAGGTAGCCGGCGTCAACGAGGACGCTTTTCGCCATACCCGCTGGCGCGCAGGTGAGCCTTGCGATTGGCGCTCAGGTCCGGTGCAAGGCCGCCCACGCTGCCGATCAGATCCGCGATACCTGCCGCCGGATCGCCGGCGTCGGGATCAGCCGCACGCGTCAGGCGCTCGCGGATGACGTCGGACTTCGAGATCCCGCGCGCGTACGACTCGGCCTCGATCTCGCGCACGAGCGGCTCGGGCAGACGCACGGTGAGCGTTTTCATGCGCGCAGCGTAATACGATGCCGACGCACGCGCAATACGCGCGGGGCGCCCGACGGTGGACGCGATCCGTCACTCGCACCGCGTTGAACGTCGGGAACACGTCGATGATGGTGGGCCCGTCGGCGGCGTTTGAGCGCCTCGCAAGCGCGGAGCGGGTGCGCGCCTGAACGCAGGCCGCCGGCGCACCGCGGCGTCGGCGTGGCAGACCGGCGCGCAGCGGCCGCCGGCGGTCGTTCGACGCCGCTATGGCGCCGTCGCCTTGAACTGCCGGCCGTCGTTTCGGCGCGACGCCGTGAAGGTGCTCGACCAGCAGGCCGCCGGGCTGCTGGCGTGCAGCTGCAGGATCACGGCGCCGTCCTGCGCGAAGTAACGGCCGGCGGTGTTCGGAGGTGGGATCGGGAGCAGCGCGCCCGCGCCCTTCAGCTGCACGCTGGGGCGGCCGGCCGGGCCGCCCCGGAGTCGAAATCGCGTGACGCCCGCCGTGCTGCCGGCATTGTCGCGGTAGCTCCATCCTCGGCTGCCGAGCGTACGCCAGCATGGCGCACCAGCACAGGTGCCGGCCGCGGGGAGCGCCAGTCCGATGCGGAGCACCGGAAGGCCGCCGACCTGGTCGTAGAGACACAGCGAGTAGGTCGTGCTGCCCAGCACCGGGTCGCCGAAGTCGTCGCGCGTCAGCGCGTCGAGCCCGCGCACCCACTTCCAGGTGAACCGGCGCCGGGCCGGATCGGCATGGTCCCGGAGCTGGACGACACTCTTGCCGGCCGGATGGCAGGTACTCGCCGGCTCGACCGGACAGCCACCGGCCAGCGTCGCGGTCGGGGTGGCGGTCGGCGTATCGGTCGCGGTCGCGGTGGGCGTCGCCGTGACCGATGCCGTCGGCGTGGCAGTCGCCGAAGCGGTCGCGGTCGCGGTGGGCGTCGATGTCGCGCTCGCCGTCACCGATGGCGTGGGGGTGACCGTCTCCGTGCGCGTCGCGGTCGCTGTCGCGGTGTTCGTCTCGGTAACCGTCGGCGTCGCCGTCGGTGTCGGCGTGTCCGTGGCGGTCGGCGTGCGCGTCGGCAACGGCGGGATGTCGATCTGCATGACGAATGCCTCTTCGCCATAGGCGCCGCTGTGGGGACGCAGCGGGTTGCCAAACGGGGCATTGGAAATGCCGCACACGATGACCGCGCCGCCCGCATCGACTGCCACCCCGGACAGGCTTTCGCGATTGATCGAGCCGATGAAGAGGTTCCAGATCAGCTCGCCATCGGGCGCGAGCCGCGCGAGGACCCCGTCGCGCTCCCCCGAGTAGGGCAGCAGCGGACTGCCCCACGCCGCGGAGCTGGATCCGGAAACGTAGATGTCGCCGGCGCCATCAACCTTCAGAGTCCCCATCCCGTCGAA
Source organism: uncultured bacterium (assembly GCA_965651925.1). Lineage (GTDB taxonomy): Bacteria > Desulfobacterota > Binatia > HRBIN30 > CADEER01 > CBFGUK01. The sequence continues at coordinate 28,090 of CBFGUK010000013.1, forward strand.
ATCGGGGCCGCCGAGAAACGTATTCCACGCCAGATCGCCCGTCGGGATCAGCTTCGCCACGAAGCCATCGACCCATCCCGATGGCGCACGCAGCGGTTCCCCCCATGGCTCGGTCCCTGCGCTGCCCAGGACGTAGATGTTCCCGTCGGCGTCCACGTCGATTGCGCGCCCCTCCTCGCCACCCGCCCCGCCCAGAAACGTGTTCCAGGTCAGCGTGCCGGTCGGCGTCAGTTTCGCGACGAATGCATCGTAGAACGAGCCACCGGCGAACGGGCGGATCGGCGCGCCCCATGACGACTGGCTCAGCCCGGTGACGTACACGTTGCCGTCGGCGTCCGTCGCAATGCCCCCTCCGTTATCCTCGTGTTCGTTGCCGAGGAACCTGTGCCAGAGCAGCACGCCGTCGGGCGCCAGTCGGGCAACGAACGCATCCCGGGTGCCACTGATCATGCCTTCCCACGGCCCGGGGCTCGTGCCGACGACGGACACCTCGCCGCCGGGATCGACGGCGATACCGCTCGTGGAGTCGACGCTGACGCCGCCGAGAAAGGTATTCCACACCAGTGCGCCGTCGGCGGTCAGCTTCGCGACGAACCCGTCGGCCACTGCGCTCGGTCGTACCGGATTCCCCCAGCCCGTCGAGCTGCGCCCGCACACGTAGACATGGCCGGTCGCATCGAGCGCAATCGCCCGGATGAAGTCGCTGCCGTTGCCGCCGAGGAAGGTGTGCCAGAGGAGCTCCCCCGTCGGGCTGAGCTTGGCCACGAACCCGTCGAACTGCTGCGCGAATGGCCGGATCGGGTTCCCCCAGGAGGCCCCGCTGTGGCCGACGACGTACACGTTGCCCTGATCGTCCACCACGACGCCGGCGGCCTCGTCGCTCTCGATGCTACCGAGGAAGGTGTGCCAGGTGATGGTGGGGCCGTCCGCGAGCGCGGGTCGCCCGGCGGCGCACGACAGCAGACTGGTGCAGATTGCCAGCCGCAGCGCGCGCCGCATCGCCCACGCGACGCACGCCTGCCAGTGTTTTCCGCGCTGCATTGCCCCCCCTCCGCGCAGAACCGATGGTGACCCGCTTCATTGCACGACCGGGAGGGTTTCGACAGTGCCAGTCAGGCGTGTTCCGGGCGGGCCGCGCGGACGACCCGCCATCGAGGCGCGCGCCCGGCCGCCGCGCGATCAGCCGACGAACTGGTACCCGGCGCCGTGCACGGTGACGATGCGCGTCGGGTTGGCGGGATCGGGTTCGATCTTGCGGCGCAGCTTGGCGATGTGGACGTCGACGGTGCGCGTCAGCGTCAGGCGCGAGTACCCCCACACCTGGCGCAGCAGCTCCTCGCGGCTGACGACGTCGCCACGCCGGGCGAGGAGGCAGCCGAGGATGGCGAACTCGCGCGGGGTCAGCTCGAGCGGCACGCCGGCGCGCGTCGCCGTCAGGTGATCGAAGTCGAGCACCAGATCGCCGATCGCCTGTCGGCCGCCGGGCCGGCGCGTGGCGCGGCGGCGCACGGCGGCGACACGCGCCATGAGCTCGACGAAGCTGAACGGCTTGGTGACGTAGTCGTCGGCACCGGCGGTCAATCCCTGTACCTTGTCGGTCTCCTGGCCGCGCGCGGTGAGCATGATGATCGGCAGTGCCGGGTGGGTCTCGCGCAGCTGCGTGCACACGTCGATGCCGCTCAGCTTCGGCAGCATGACGTCGAGAATCACGACGTCGACGGATTCCTCGCGGGCGAGGCGCAGCCCCGTCGGGCCGTCGGCGGCAAGCCGCACGGTGGCGCCTTCCGATTCGAAGCCGTCGCGCAACGCGATCGCCATCGCCGGATCGTCCTCGACGATCAGCACGCGCAGCGGCGGCTCGGGGCGGTCGGGCGGCGGCATCGGCGGCTCACGCGGCGGCGTGCGTCGGCAGCGCGACGGTGAACGTACTGCCGGCACCGGGCCGGCTGTCGACCGTCACGCGCCCGTGATGCGCCTCGACGATGTGCTTGACGATCGCCAGCCCGAGCCCGTTGCCCTTCGCGTCGTGCACGAGGTCGTTGCCGACGCGGTAGAACTTCTCGAAGATCCGCCCCTGCTCGGCGGCGGCGATGCCCGGCCCCTCGTCGGTGACCGCGACGGTGACGAAGCCGTTCTGCTGGCCGAGCGCGACGTCGATGCGCGTGCCCGCGCCGGCGTACTTGATCGCATTGTCGAGGAGGTTGGTCAGTACCTGCCCGATCGCGGTGCGGTCGGCCCAGGCGGGTGGCAGCGGCGCCGGCGGGGCGTGCACGGCGAGCGCGATGCGGTCCTGCTGCAGGCGGACGTCGAACGCCTGCACCGTCTCGGCGACCAGCGCCGCGACGTCGGCGGGCTCGAAGCGGTAGCGCTTCTGGCCGGATTCGATGCGCGAGAAGTCGAGGATGTTGTCGACCAGCTGCGTCAGCCGCCGGCTCTCGGCATCGATGTACGCTCCGTACTCGCGCACCTTCGCCGGCTCGGTCACCCGGCCGAGGCTGAGCAGCTCGCCGAAGACGCGGATCGAGGCGAGCGGCGTGCGCAGCTCGTGCGACACGGCCGAGACGAACTCCGACTTCATCTGCGAGAGCTGCGTTGCGCGCGTCGCGCTGCGCAGGGCGCTGAACACCGCGCCGACGACCGCGGCGCCGAGCAGCAGCGACAGGCTGACGTTGACGAGGAAGCTCCAGCGCGCCGATTCCTCCGGCGTCAGTGACGGGCTGCGCACCTGCAGGGTCGCGTCGGTGAAGGCGAAGCGGAACGGCGACTCGACGTCGGCGCCGCCGAGCGGCACCTGCTGGCCGGCGACGCGCCGCCCGAGCGTGACGCTGACGTGTTCGCGCAGCGGCTCGGGAATCAGCGTGCGCTCGCTCGCGATCAGCGCCGGGACGTACTGCTCGCGGAAGTACGCGTTGTCGAGCAGCATGCCGGCGGCGCCGCGCACACGCCCGTCGGCGTCGACCACCGGCCGCACGACGACGCGGTGGGCGGGATCGCGCTCGTCGACGACGGCCGCCGGCGTCGTGACCGTGGTGCCGACCTCGGCGAGCTCGCGCCACGGCGCGGCGGCGATGCGCACCGCGCGCGCCTCGGCCGCCTCGGGCGCAGCGGCGCGCACCTGCCCGTCCGGCGTGAAGTACAGCACCGCCGCGTCGCCGCCGTCGAACGGCAGCACGAAGTAGGCGCGGATGCCGGCCGGATCGCGCGCCGCGAAATGCCCCGTGAGCGCCTCGCGCTGCCCCGGCTCGAGCCAGCGCGCCGGCAGGGTGAGCGCCTGCTCGGCCGTGCGCCGGTAGAACGCCTCGGCGGTACGCAGGACGGTGCGCGCGTAGCCCTTGAGGGCCAGACGGTGCGAGGCCGCCGCGGTCTCCTGCAGCCGGGCGAGGGTGCGGAACTGCAGGATGAGCAGGCTCGCGAGCGGCACGACGACGGCGACGAACGCCACCCAGGCCCAGTACCGGCGCGCGTTCTGCGCAAGCTTCCCACCCGTCATGGCCGCGCGATCATAGCGCGCCGCACGGCCGACGGCAGCGGCGCGCTGCCCGCCCGGGGGAGCGATTTACGTCTTTTTACCCGTCCGGCATGGCCCTGCCGGACGCCACCCCGTAAGTTCGGATGTTGTGCGTGCGCGCGTGTACCTCAGTTTCTGTTGGCTCGCCGCCGGCCTGGCCGGCTGCACCGTCGGGCCGGACTACACCCCGCCCGAGCTGGCCGTGCCGGCGACGTGGAGCGCCGCGCCCGCGGCGCCGGACGCGGCGGGTGCGGTCGAGGCCGAGCTCGCGACCTGGTGGCAGCGCTTCGGCGATCCGACGCTGACGACGCTGATCGGCCAGGCGGTGCGCAGCAACCTCGATCTGCGCATCGCCGAGGCCCGGGTGCGCGAGGCGCGCGCGCTGCGCGGCGTCACCGCCTCGCGCCTGTGGCCGCAGCTCGAGGCCGACGCCCGGGCGACGCACATCGGCGGCGCCGGCGGCCCGAATCCCGGCCTCTTCCTCGCCGCGCTCGACACCTTCTGGGAGCTCGACGTGTTCGGCGGGCTGCGCCGCTCGGTGGAAGCCGCGCAGGCCGACCTCGAGGCGAGCGACGAGGCGCGGCGCGCCGTGCTCCTCGACCTGTGCGGCGCGGTGGCGGCCACCTACATCGAGGTGCGCGGGCTGCAGGGCCGGATCGCGGCCGTGCGCGGCAACCTCGACGCGCAGCGCGAGACCGCGGCGCTCACCACGGCGCAGCGCGACGTCGGGCTGGCGAGTGATCTCGACGTCGAGCGCGCCCGTGCGCTGGTCGCGAACACCGCCGCCGAGCTGCCGCCGCTCGAGGCGGCGCTCGATGCGAACCGCTACCGGCTCGCCGTGCTGCTCGGCGAGCCGCCGGCGGCGCTCGACGCGATGCTCGCCGAGCCGACCCCCATCCCCTCCGCGCCCGCCGCGGTACTCACCGGCGTGCCGGCCGATCTGCTGCGCCGGCGCCCCGACCTCGGCCGTGCCGAGCGCGCGCTCGCGGCGGCGACGGCGCGCATCGGCGAGGCGACGGCCGATCTCTATCCGCGCTTCACGCTCACCGGCTCGGTCGGCCTGCGCAGCGACGACGTGAAGGATCTCGTGCAGGGCCGCTACAGCTTCGGCACCGTCGGCCCGAACATCATCTGGCCGATCTTCGCCGGCGGCCGCATCGTGTCGAACATCGAAGTCCAGGATGCGCGCACCGCCGCGGCACTGGCGAACTACGAACAGACGCTGCTGCTCGCGCTGCAGGAGGTCGAAACGGCGCTGAGCCGCTACGCGCGCGAGCAGGTGCGCCGCCGCGAGCTGCGCGCCGCGGTCGAGGCGAACCGCACCGCCGCCGAGCTCGCCCGGCGCCTGCACGCCAACGGGCTCGTCGAATTCCTCGACGTGCTCGACGCGGAACGCTCGCTGCTCCTCTCCGAGGATCGGCTGGTGACCAGCGAGACGGCGGTGTCGGCGAGTCTCGTCACGCTCTACGTCGCGCTCGGCGGCGGCTGGCAGGCCGCCGAGGCGGAGGAGGTGGCGCTGCAATGACCCGCCGCCGCGGCCTGCTCCTCCTCTGTCTCGCCGCGACGCTCGGCGGCGCGCTCGTGCTGCTGTCGCCGGCGCCGTCGCGCGAAACCGCGCCGGCATCGCGGGCGCCCGAGGTGCTGCGCGCCGATGCGGTGCGGGTCGCGCTCGGACCGGTGCGCGACACGGTGCGCACGACGGGCACGCTGATGGCGAACGAATCGGTGACCATCGTCGCCGAGCTGTCGCGCCGGCTCGTCGGGGTCGCGGTCACCGAGGGCACCGACGTCGACGCCGGCGCGCTGCTGTTCAAGCTCGACGATGCCGACCTGCGCGCCCAGCTCGACGAGCTCGAGGTGCGGCGCCGGCTCGCGGCACGCACCGCCGAGCGCCAGCGCACCCTGCTCGCCTACGACAAGAAGGCGCTCAGCCAGCAGGCGTTCGACCAGGCGCAGGCCGACCTGCAGGCGCTCGAGGCGCAGATCGCGGCGCTGCGCGTGACGCTGTCGCGCACCGAGATCCGCGCGCCGTTCCGCGGCCGTGCCGGCCTGCGCCAGGTGAGCGAAGGCGCGTGGATCACGCCCCAGACGCCGCTGATCACGCTGCAGGACACGAGCCGCATCAAGATCGACTTCGCGCTCCCCGAGCGCTACGCCGGCGCGATCGCGGTCGGCGATCCGTTCGCGTTCACCGTGGTCGGCGACCGCGTGCAGCACGACGGCCAGGTGGTGGCGATCGAGCCGGCGATCGACGCGCCGACGCGCAGCCTGCGGGTGCGCGGCATCAGCGAGAACCCCGGCGGCGCGCTGCTGCCCGGGGCCTTTGCCACCGTCGAGCTCGCGCTCGCTGCACCGCGCGAGAGCATTCTCGTGCCCGCCGAGGCGCTGGTGCCGTCGGCGACCAGCCACGCGGTGTTCGTGCTGCGCGACGGGCGTGCCGCGCTGCAGGACGTGCAGATCGGCCTGCGGACCCGCGATGCGATCGAGATTCGCGCCGGGCTGGCCCCCGGCGAGGTGGTGCTCACCTCGAACCTGCTGCGCCTGCGTCCCGGCGTGGCGGTCGAGCCGGTGTTCGCCGCCGGAGCGCCGGCGGGATGAGGCTGTCCGAGGTCAGCATCCGGCGGCCGGTGCTCGCCACCGTCTTTTCGCTGGTCATCGCGCTGTTCGGCGGCGTCGCCTTCTTCTTCCTCGGCGTGCGCGAGTACCCCGCCGTCGATCCGCCGATCGTCTCGGTGCGCGCCACCTACCCGGGCGCGAACCCGTCGGTGATCGCGGCGCAGATCACCGAACCGCTCGAGCAGTCGATCAACGGCGTCGACGGCATCCGCGTGCTGTCCTCGACGTCGAGCGAGGAGCGCAGCCAGATCCGCATCGAGTTCAACGTCGGCGCCGATCTCGAGGCGGCGGCGAACGACGTGCGCGACAAGGTCTCGCAGGCGATCCGCTTCCTGCCGCCGGACGCCGACCCGCCGGTGGTCGAGAAGGCCGACGCGGACAGCGAACCGGTGCTGTTCGTCGCCGTGCAGAGCCCGGTGCGCTCGATCCTCGAGGTCAACGAGTTCGCCGACCGCGTCATCCGCGAGCGCGTGCAGACCATCCCCGGCGTCAGCACGGTGCGCATCTACGGCGAGAAGCGCTACGCGATGCGCCTGTGGCTCGATCCGCTGCGCCTCGCGGCGCACGGGCTGACGGCGATCGACGTGCAGAACGCGCTGGCGGCGCAGAACGTCGACCTGCCGAGCGGCCGGCTCGAGGGCAGCAGCGTCGAGGTCAGCCTACGCACCGCCGGGCGGCTGACGACGCCCGCCGACTTCGAGGCGATGATCCTCAAGGACGAGAACGGCCGCCAGGTGCTGCTGCGCGACGTCGGCCGCGCCGAGCTCGGTCCGCAGAACCTGCGCGCCGGCAACAAGAGCGACCTCGTGCCGGTCATCGTGCTCGCCGTCATTCCGCAGCCGAACACGAATGCGATCGCGATCAGCGACGAGTTCCACCGCCGCCTCGCCGACATCGTGCGCACGGCCCCGTCGGATTACATCATCGAGGTCAGCCACGACGCGACGACGTACGTGCGCCGCTCGATCCGCGAGGTCGAGGAGACGATGCTCGTCGCCTTCGTGCTCGTCGCCGCGGTGATCTTCCTTTTCCTGCGCGACTGGCGCTCGACGATCATCCCGGTGGTCGCGATTCCGATCAGCATCATCTCGGCGTTCTTCATGATGTTCGTCGCCGGCTTCACCATCAACGTGCTGACGCTGGTGGCGCTGGTGCTGGCGATCGGCCTGGTGTGCGACGACGCGATCGTCGTGCTCGAGAACATCTACGCCAAGGTCGAGGCCGGGCGTCCGCCGCTCGCCGCGGCGCTCGAGGGCTCGCGTGAGATCGCGTTCGCCGTGCTGTCGACCACGGTGACCCTCGCCGCGGTGTTCGTACCGATCATCTTCCTCGAGGGCCTGACCGGACGGCTGTTCCGCGAGTTCGGCGTGGTCGTCGTCGGCACCGTGCTCGTCTCGGCCTTCGTCGCGCTGACGCTCTCGCCGATGCTGTGCCGCTTCCTCCTCGACCCGCGCGTCGGGCACAGCGCGTTCTACCGCGCCACCGAGCCGTTCTTCACCGCACTGACCGATGGGTACCGGCGCTGCCTGCTCGCCGTGCTGCGCCGCCGCTGGCTCGTGCTGGTGGTGGGCGCGGCGACGGCTGCCGCGATCGTCGCCACCTGGGGCGCGCTGCGCAGCGAGCTGGCGCCGTTCGAGGACCGCTCGAACCTCCGCATCAACCTGCGCGCGCCCGAGGGCGCGTCGTTCGAGTACACGCAGCACCAGGTGGACCGCATCGCGCTGCATCTGCGCGACCACTACCCGGAGATTCACCGCGCACTGGCGATCGCCGCCCCCGGCTCGGGTGGCGGCGCGGTCAATGCCGGGTTGTTCGTCATCTTCCTCACCGATCCGAACACGCGCGCGCGCACGCAGGAGGAGGTCTTCCGGAACCTGTCCGACGACCTGCTGGCGTTCACCGGCGTGCGCAGCTTCCCCGCGCAACCACCGACGATCGGCGACCGCCGCTCCGGCCAGCCGGTCCAGTACGTGCTGCAGGCGCCGACGCTCGAGGATCTCGTCGGCGTGCTGCCCGCCTTCCTCGAGGCGGCGAGCGCCAGCCCCGTCCTGCGCTTCGTCGACGCCGACCTGAAGCTCAACCGGCCCGAGGGGACGGTCGCAATCGATCGCCAGCGCGCCGCCGAGCTCGGCGTCTCGGTGCTCGACGTCGCGCGCACGCTGCAGCTCGCGTACGGCGGGCAGCGCCTCGGCTACTTCCTGCGCGGCGACCGCCAGTACGACGTCATCGGCCAGGTCGAGCGCGACGATCGCAACGATCCCGGCGACCTCGCCAAGCTCTACGTGCGCGCCGCCGGCGGCGCGATGGTGTCGCTCGACAACCTCGTGCGCTTCGAGGAGAGCGTCGGCCCGGCGGCGATCTACCGCTTCAACCGCTTCACCTCGGCGACGATCTCGGCCGGCCTGACGCCGGGCTATACGATCGGCGACGGCGTCGCCGCGCTCGACGCGATCGCCGCCGAGCTGCTGCCGCCCGAGATCCGCACCAGCCTCGCCGGCCAGTCGCGCGATTTCGCCGACGCCGGCAGCAGCCTGCTGTTCGCCTTCCTGCTGGCGCTGGCGCTGATCTACCTCATGCTCGCGGCGCAGTTCGAAAGCTTCCGCGATCCGCTGATCATCCTCGTCACCGTGCCGCTGTCGATCGCCGGTGCGCTCGCCACGCTGCTGTTCACCGGGCAGACGATCAACGTCTTCAGCCAGATCGGCATGATCATGCTGATCGGCCTGGTGACGAAGAACGGCATCCTGCTCGTCGAGTTCGCCAACCAGCGCCAGGACGCCGGCCTGCCGCGCTTCGAGGCAGCGATCGAGTCCGCCGTCGCGCGCCTGCGGCCGATCCTGATGACCACGCTGTCGACGCTGCTCGGCATCCTGCCGATCGCGCTGTCGCTCGGCGGCGCCGCCGGCAGCCGCCAGTCGCTCGGCATCGCGGTCGTCGGCGGCCTCGCGTTCTCGACCGGGCTGACGCTGTTCGTCGTCCCGGCGGTGTACACGTACGTCGCCAGCCAGCGCCGCACCGAGCCGGCGCGCGCCGGCCTCGCGGAAGCCACCGCAAGCACGGCGGCGTAAGGACAGCCCCCTCTCCCCGTCAGGGGAAAGCGTCAGGGTGAGGGTCGTCCGACAATTCCAGCGCGAGCAACGGGCCGCGCGCGCAGCGCGCGGCTGGTAATGGGCGACGCAACCGGCCGCCGCTGCCACCAGTTCCTGTCTCGCACCCGCAGGCTCGCTTGGCGCGACAGGGTGAGAGGCGTGGCGCCGCCCACCCATGCCGGGCCGCCCCACTGTCAGTTGGATTCGGAGCCCTTCCCCTTCGATACGCCCCTTCGGACCCCTGACAGCCTGACAGCCTCGCCCGGCTGACAGCCTGACCACGAACATTACAGCATTGACACCTCGACGCTGCCACGCGTAAGGTTCACGCCATGCAGCCCTCGGCGCGCAGCCTGGTGCTCGAGCTGCTCTCCACCCTGCGCAGCGACTCGGCGATGCCGGTCGGAGCGCTGGTCGAGGCCGGCGCGCTGTTCGGCCTCACCGAGAACAACATCCGCGTCACGCTGACGCGGCTGCGCGCCGACGGGCGCGTGCGCCGCGACGAGCGCGGCCGCTACCGCCTTGGCGGCACCGCCGAGGCGATCGGCACGCACGTGCGCGCCTGGCGCGACCGGCCGCGGCGCACGCGCGCGTGGGACGGCAGCTGGCTCGCGGTGCACGCCGGGCCGGCGCCGCGCCGCGCCCAGCGCGGCCGGCTGCGCGCGCTGCGGCTGTTCGGCTTCGCGCTGCTGCGCCGCGGCCTGTGGGTACGGCCGAACAATCTCGCCCAGCCGCTCGCCGCACTCCGGGCCGAGCTCGCGGCGCTCGGCCTGCCGGCGGGCGATCTCGTCTGCACGCTCGCCGACCTCGATGCCGCCAGCGCGGCGCGCGCGCAGCGGCTGTGGGACGTCGCGGCGCTGCGCCGCACGTGGCGCGCGCTCGATGCGGCCCTCGCCGCGAGCGAGGCCCGCCTGCCGGCGCTCGCACCGGCGGCGGCGATGGCGGAATCATTCCGCACCGGCGGCCAGGCGCTGCGCGAGCTCGTGCGCGATCCGCTGCTGCCCGAGGCGATCTGCCCGCCCGACGAGCGCGACGCGGTGCTCGAGCGCATGCGCCGCTATGACCGCCTCGGCCGACTCGCCTGGTCACACCTGCTGCACCGCTACGACGTGCCGTCGCTGCGCCCGCCGGTCGACAGCCGCCTCGAGGCGGCGCGCGGCACGCGCACCGGCGGACGCGTTGCCGCCCCACCCGCCTGAGGAGCTGCTGCCATGACCTCGACGCCCACCGCCACGACTGCTGCCAGCGCCGCTTCGCCGCCCGCCTGGCGCACCGCGCTGACGCAGGACGAGATCCGCGAGCTGCTGCGCATCCGCGACGCCCGCGCCTGGCTCTCCGTGGCGACGAACTGGGGCGTCACCGCCGGCGCGTTCGCCTTCGTCGCCGCGTGGCCGAACCCGCTGACCGTGGTCGCCGCCGTGTGCCTGATCGGCACGCGCCAGCTCGGCGGCGCGGCGCTGATGCACGAGGCCGCGCACCGCGTGCTGTTCCGCAACCGGACGCTCAACGACTGGGTCGGCAACTGGCTGTGCGCCTACCCGATCTGGAGCGACACCGACCGCTATCGTCCGTACCACCTGCAGCACCACGCCCACACCGGCACCGCACAGGACCCCGATCTCGGCCTCATCCTGCCGTTTCCCGTGACCCGCGAGAGCCTGCGCCGCAAGCTCTGGCGCGACATCTCGGGGCGGACCGGCCGCAAGTTCGCGCGCGCCGCGTGGGCGCGCACGTTCGCTCGCTGGCGCACCGATCCGCTGGCGCGCAAGGCGGCGCGCGGCGCGCTGATCAGCAACGCGGTGCTGCTCGGGCTGCTCACCGCCGCGGGGTATCCGGCGCTCTATCTCCTCTGGGTCGGGGCGTGGCTGACGACGAACACGCTCGTCACGCGCATCCGCTTCATCGCCGAGCACGCGCTGACGCCGGATCAGGCCGACCCGCTGCGCAACACGCGCACCATGCTGCCGGCGTGGTGGGAGCGACTGCTGATCGTGCCCAACCGGCTCAACTATCACCTCGAGCACCACCTGCTGATGACCGTGCCGCACTACAACCTGCCGCGCATGCACCGCCTGCTGCGCGAGCGCGGCGTGCTCGACCACGCCTGCGTCGAACACGGCTACCTGCGCGTCCTGCGCCGCGCCGGCGGCCGCGTCACCGCAGCCGCCTGAGAACCAATCAGCCACAGAGATGGAGAGGACACGAAGGCGAATCGCTTCAGTCACGTCGAAGCTGAATCGATTCGGTGTCCTCTCTGCGCGCGGTGGCCGATTGTCCGAATCGACCCGGCCCTGAATCGGGCCGCCGCGTTCAGGGCAGCAGCTCGATCTGGCCTGGGAGTGCGCGCGGGCGCTGAGCCTTGCGGCGGCCGCGCGGGCGCTCGGGGTTGGCGGGCTCGAAGAAGACCGCGAGGTCGATGTCGAAGGCGTCGGCGATCGCCTCGAGGTGCCGGATCAGCGGCACGTGCCGGCCGCTTTCCCAGCGGCGGATGGTGCTTGCCGAGGTGCGCCCGATGCGCTCGGCGAAGGCTTCCGGCGAGAGGCCGAAGGCCAGGCGCAGCGCGCGCAGCTTCTCCGGATTCCAGCGTTGACCGCGTCCCATGACCCGTGTGCGCCGGCGGTATCGCGCATCACCGCCGCACGGTCAACGCGCCGATGACAAAACGGCCGCCCGGCTGCTGCCGGACGGCCGTTCGCCGAACGCGGAGGGAGCGCCCGCCGTGCGGCGGGCGCTCCCGAAGGCGTCAGTCGCAGACGAACGTCTGCGCGCTGAACACGTCGCCCAGCGTCGAGTCGAAGAACGCCAGGTGGCCAACCACCGTGAGGTTGGTCAGGTTGCCGGCGCGCAGATCGTCACACGAGATCGCCTGGCCGGTGAGCTCGCTCGGCTGCGCCGGCAGGTCATTCTCGCCGTCGTTGACCTTGGCGATCTGGCCGATCGCCGTGGTGGTGGTCACCGCACCGCACAGCGGCGGCAGCACGATGGTGTTCTCGTCCTCGCAGTCGCCGTCGGTCGGCAGCTCGACGTCGATCTGCACGCCGACCGGGCAGCTCAGATCACCGGCGCCGGACGCCTCGCCGAGGCCGACGCCCTGGCAGGCGCAGTTGCACGCGCCCGAATGGGCCGGCGGATTCTGGCCGGGGCACGTTCCGCCCGGGCACTCCGCGTCGTCGAGGCAGGCCTGCTCGGCGTTCTCGCCACCCTGGCAGAAGCCCTCGCAGCTCGAGCTCAGCACCTCGTACTCCTGGCCGAAGTCGGCACAGTAGGCCGCGCATGCCGTCTCGCAGGCGGCGTTGCTGTCGCAGGTGGCGATGTTGTGATCGGCCTGCATCCGCACGTCGTACGCCGTACCGCCGTCGCAGTCGACCGTGCCCGGGCCGCAGCCCGCGTGCGGATTGACGCAGATGTCACCGATGGCCGGGATGACGATCGGGTTGAAGTCGGCCACACCGCAGGTGCACTCGGCGGTGCCGTTCTCGTCGCTGTCACCACAGCCGATCGTCACCGAACCGCTGGCCACGAGATTGAGCGGCAGCGCTTCCGTCAGCAGGCTGAGCGAGCTGCCGGTCAGCTGACAGGTCTCGCCCTCGGGACAGCCGAAGTCGTCGGTACACGTCTGCGTCGTCGTCACCGAGCAGGTGCCCTCGCGCAGCGTGCACGTCGCCCCGACCGTGCCGGTCGGCACGCCGGTCGGCGTCGCGGTCGGCGTCTCGCCGCCAGGAATCGTCGGCGTCGGCGTCGGCGTGTCCGGGCAGCCGGTGAGCGCGTTGTTCACCGCGGTGATGAGCTCGTTGACGGTCACCTCGCCGTCGCCGTTGACGTCATAAGACTCGCATTCCTCGATGCTCGCCGAGCCGAGCGCGATGTTGACGCCGATGATCAGCTCGTTGATCGTGACGCTGCCGTCGCCGTTACAGTCGCCGACACATTGCGCCTGTGCCGGCGCGCTGCCCACCAGCACGCAGAGCGCTCCAGCGATCACGGCGAGCGCCCCTGCTCGCCCCCAGTTGACGCCTGTCCTCATGGTCTCCTCCTTCGGTTGCCGTAGTGGGTGCCGCGAACGCCCTGCCAGCATCAACCGCTGCCAGGCATCCGGAGCCAAGCAGAGTTTGTTTAGTTCAACGGACCTTACGGGTCAAAGCTGTTACTTGCAAACCAGCGACCATCGTTCGTTAAATAGGTTCATGCACGTGTCTCCCGCGATGTGGTGTGCCCTCCTCGCCGGTATGCTACTCGGGGCACCCGCCGCGCCGGCGCAGCTTCAGGTGGACGTCAATCGTCCGCGTTCGCCGTTCGAATGCGATACCCCGGTCGGCGAACGCTGGTACGGCTCGACGGAGCGCTGTCTCAACGAGCTCTGCGGCGGCCACAACGTGATCAACGAATGGCTGTTCGACGAGCACAAGCGCCGGCGTCGCAATCCGTGCTACGGCCGCAATCCGACGTCGTTCGACGGCAAGTGACCGCCGCGGCCGGCGTGCGCGCCGACCGTGCCCGGCTGCGCGCCGCCACCGGCCAGCGGCGGGTCGATCCGCACGCCGCGCTTTTCGCGCCGGACAGCATCACGCGGCGCGTGAACCGCGAGGCGGTGCTGCTGCTCGGCGGCGGCCGGGCGCTGCTCATGCAGGTCGCCCACCCGCTCATCGCCGCCGGCGTCGCCGCCCACAGCCGGTACGACCGCGAGCCGCTGCAGCGCCTGCAGCGCACCCTCGACCTGACGCTGGCGATCGTCTTCGGCAGCGGTGCCGAGGCGCTCGCGGCGGTGCGTGGCATCGAACGGCGGCATGCCGTCGTGCACGGCACCCTGGCCGACGCCTGCGGCCCGTTCCCCGCCGGCACGCCGTACGACGCCAACGATCCGGCCCTGCTGTTCTGGGTCCACGCGACGCTGGTCGACAGCGCGCTGGTCGCCCACGAGCGGTTCGTCGGCCCGCTGCGTCCCACCGAGCGGCGCGCGTTCTACGACGAGTCGCGGCGCACGGCGCGCCTGTTCGGCATCCCCGACCACGAAATCCCGCCTGACTGGCGCGCCTTCCGCGCCTACCTGCGCCGCATGCTGCACGGGCCGACGCTCGCCGTCGGCGCCGACAGCCGCGCCATCGCCGCCGCGCTGCTCGACCCGCCGCTGCCGCCCGGGCTGCGGCAGCTCGCCGCCGCGACGCGCCTGTTCACCGTCGGCCTCCTGCCGCCGGTGCTGCGCGCGCGCTACCGCCTCGCCTGGACGCCGCTGCAGGCCCGTGCGCTTGCGGCGGCGACCGCGGCGATCCGGCACGCCCGGCCGCTGCTGCCCGCCGCCCTGCGGTACTTTCCGCAGGCCCGCCGCGCACCAGCGGTCGGGTAGCCCGCGCGTTCACGAACGCCCCGGGCTAGGTTTCCCCGTGACGCTGTGACAGGGTCGGCGGTCATGCCGATCGCCGATCCCTTGCTGCTCGCGACCGCGCTGGCCGCGGTGATCGACTGGATCGCCGTCGGTCGCGGCATCAAGCCGCTCGAATGGATCGCCAAGCCGGCGACGCTGGCGCTCCTGCTGCTGTGGGCCGCCGCCGGCCCGGCGCCGAGCTGGGCGCTGCTCGCGGCGCTGACCTGCTCGCTGCTCGGCGACGTCTACCTCATGCTGCCGGCGAACCTCTTCGCCGCCGGCCTCGGCGCGTTCCTGCTCGGACATCTCGGCTACATCGCCGCCCTCGACGCCCCGCTGCTCGCGCGGCTCGCCTGGTTCGCGGCGGTCGTCGCGCTGAGCGCGCCGCTCACCCTGCGCCTGATCCGCGGCGTGTCGCATCCGCTGCTGCGCGGCGCGGTGGCGAGCTACATGCTGGTCATCGCCTTCATGGTCGCCTCGGCGCTCGCCAGCGGCGACCGGATCGCGGCGCTCGGCGCGGTGCTGTTCATGATCTCCGACGCGATGATCGCCTGGCGCCGCTTCGTCGCCCCGTTCCCCGGCGCGCGCGTCGCGATCCACGTGACCTATCACGTCGGCCAGCTGCTGCTCGTCTGGGCGCTGCGCGGGTGAAACGGTGACCGGTGGCCGGTCACGCGGCTTGCCACCGAGTTCGAGAGGACATCGAGTCGACTGATTTCAGTCGCCTCACCGGGATCGTTACTCGACGTCGTGTCCTCCCGGCCCGCGGTGGCTGATTGGTTTCACCCTGCCTGGCCGAGTACGGCGCTCATTTCGGCGTGGATGCTCGCGTTGGAGGCGAGCGTCTCGGTGCCGAAGAGGTCGTGCGCGGCGCCGGCGAAGTCGGTGACCCGACCGCCGGCCTCGCGGACGATGAGCGCGCCGGCGGCCACGTCCCACGGGCCGAGCTTCCACTCCCAGTAGCCGTCGAGCCGGCCGGCGGCGACCCAGCAGAGGTCGAGCGCCGCCGAGCCGGCGCGGCGGATGCCGTGACAGCGCAGCATGAAGTCGCCGATCACGCCGAGGTAGTACGCGGCGCGTTCGCGGCGATCGTAGGGCGTGCCGGTGCCGAGCAGCGCGGCGTCGAGCGTGGCGACCGTCGAGACGCGCAGCGGCTGGCCGTTGCAGGTCGCGCCGCCGCCGCGCCGCGCGGCGAACGTCTCGTCACGCATCACGTCGACGACCACCGCGAGCAGCAGTTCCGCGCCGCGGGCGAGCGCCAAGGACACGGCGAAGTGCGGGTGGCCGTGCGCGAAGTTCGTCGTGCCGTCGAGCGGATCGACGTACCAGGCGTAGCGATCGGCCGGCGGCCGGACGGGTCCGCGCGCCGCGGAGGCCTCTTCGGCGACGAGCACGTGGTCGGGGAACGCCGCCGTGAGCCGCGCCGTGATCAGCGCCTCGACGGCACGGTCGGTTTCGGTGACGAGATCGATCGCGCCCTTGTGCTCGATGCGCCGCGGCCGGCTCGCCGCCGCGCGCACCGCCGCCGCCGCCTCGGCGGCAATCTCCAGGGCGCGTTGCAGCCACTGCTCGAGCGGTTCGTGCATGCGGCGAGCATATCCGCTGCGGGACCGCGGCGACACAGACGGCCTGACCGGTGACCGGTGACCGGTGACCAGTGACCGGTGAGCTCGGAATGGCCACCGAGGGTGGGAGGACACCGAGGCGAATGATTCGACTCTCTGCAATTGAATGGTCGACTCGGTGTCCTCTCCGTCTCGGTGGCTTTGCGCGCGGCTCTCTCCCTCGACCGTCCGCGACGCATGCACTAGGCTCGCGGCGCCATGTTCGACCAGTTGCTGCAGCGCGGGGAGCACTTCGCCGAAGTTCAGGCGCAGCGCGCCGTGCTCGGATTTCTGAACGGCGTCGACTGGCTGATCCGCGATCCGACCGACGTCGTCGGGCGCACGCCGTACGAGGTCGTGCACCGCGCCGGCAAGCTCGAGGTGCGCCGCTACCGGCACGCCGACCACTCGCTGCGGCCGCAACATCCGCTGCCGGTGCTCTGCGTGCCGCCGCTGATGGTCAAACCGTTCATCTTCGACCTTTTCCCCGGCCGCAGCCTCGTGCAGTTCCTGCTCGATCGCGGCTATGACGTGTTCCTCGTCGATTTCGGCGAGCCCGACGAAGCCGATGCGCTGGTGACCCTCGATACGTACGTCCTCGAATGGCTCCCCGACGCCTGCCGCGAGGTGCGCGCCGTCACGGGCGTGCGCGAGCTGTCGCTGCTCGGCTACTGCATGGGCGGCCTGTTCGCGCTCATGTATCTCGGCGTCACGCCCGATCGCGGCGTGCGCAACCTCGTGACCATCGGCGCGCCGCTCGACATGAGCAAGATGGGCCTGTTCGCCTGGGCGGCGAAGATGGGCGGCGGGCAGGTCGAGTTCCTCGCGCGGCGCATCGGCAACATCCCCGGCGGGCTGTCGAGCCTCGCGTTCCGCCTGCTGACGCCGGCGAAGAACGTCACCCGCTACGCGGATCTGTTCATGAACCTCTGGAACCGCGAGTACGTGAACGGCTTCGACGCGATGAACCAGTGGATCGCGCAGTTCATCGATTATCCGCAGGGCGCGTTCCTGCAGTTCGTCCACGACTTCATGCGCCGCAACGCGCTGGTGCGCGGCCGGATGCGCTTCGGCGGGCGCACCGCCGATCTCGCCCGCGTGCGCGCCAACCTGCTCGCGTTCGCCGGGCGCACCGACCAGATCGCGCCGGCCGCCGCGGTGCAGGCGCAGATCGACGCCGTCGGCAGCCCCGACACCGCGTTCCGCCTCGTGCCCGGCGGGCACATGGGCGTCTTCGCCGGCCAACACGCGCCGCAGCACGTCTGGCTGCCGACCGCGACGTGGCTCGCCTCGCGGTCGGCGGTGCGCCCGCTGCGCGCGCGCCCCGGATCGGGCACGCGGCGCGCCCACACCGCCGTGCGGCGGCCGCAGCGGCCGCGCCGTCCGGCCGCATCCTGAGGAGCTCGCATGCTGTTCGTCGCCGAGTACGAGTTCGGGTGGGAGCATCTCGCCACCGTGGTCGCCAAGCGGCTCGAGTGGGATGCGGCCCAGCCGGAGAACTTCCGCTTCGTCGGCGAGTACATCTGGCAGGACCGCGACCCGCCGTTCCGCGGGCTGGCGATCATCGAGGCCGAGGCGGTCGAGGCGCTGAACGCGTTCGCCCTGCACTACGGCCCGACGCTGCGCATGGCGATTCATCCCGCCACCGACGTCGCGTCGGGACTGCGTCAGGTGCAGGCGCCGCCGCGCCCCGCGCCGGCCGCCCGCCGCAGCCGGCGGCGTCTGACCCGCCGCGGAGGGCGCACATGAGCAATCCGTCTTTGCCGGCGTGGATGGGCGAGGTCGATCTCTCGCGCCTCGGCTTTCCGCTCGCCATCGATCGCGACGCGTACCGCAAGACGCCGGGCCTCACATACAAGGAGACGCCCGACGGCCCGCTGCTGCTCGACGCGTATCGGCCGAACGACGACCACCGTCACCCGCTGGTGGTGATGATCCATGGCGGCAGCTGGGTGCGCGGCGGCCGGTTCGAGATGGGCCTCACGAAGTGGGCGGCCTACCTCGCCTGCGGCGGGCTCGCGGTCGTCTCGATCGACTACCGGCTCGCGCCGGGCACGACCTGGCCCGACTCGTTCCAGGACTGCCTCGACGCCGTCGACTGGGCGGTCGCCAACGCCGACCAGCTCGGCGCCGATGCGCAGCGCGTTGGTCTGTGGGGCGATTCCGCCGGCGGCCACTTCGCGCTGCTGCTCGCCACCTCACAGACGCATCCGACGTATCGCGGTCCGCGGCTGGGCACCGACGCCGGGCGGCTGCGCGCCGTCGCGGCGCTCTACCCGCCCACCGACCTGCTCGCCCTCGACCGCGCCGCGCAGCGCAGCGGCTCGCCGCTGGTGCGCAACTTCGTCGGTGCCGCGCCCGAGGAGGCGCCCGACCGCTGGCGCGACGCCTCGCCGATCGAGCACGTGCACCCTGCCCTGCCGCCGATCCTCATCCTGCAGGGCACGCGCGACCTGCTCGTCCCCGCCTCGCAGGCGCACCGCTTCGCCGAACGCCTCGCCGCCATCGGCTGCGCGCATCGCCTCGAGATCGTCGAAGGCGGCGTGCACGGCTTCGATCGCATCGCCCCGGACGAGCGCGCCATCGCGCTGATCGAGACAACCCGCACGTGGCTGGTGGAGCATCTG